>CANHFH010000063.1 GCA_947459825.1 Pseudomonadota bacterium
TGCTCGGCATCACCTGCCGCGGTGAACGGCGTTTCCGGGTGCTGCGGCTCTGGCGGCAGGACGACGGGCTGAACATGGGCGAGATCGAGTGGCTCGACCCGGCGCTGTCGGCCGCTGCGGCTGCGGTCGCGGTGCCGCCCGAGCACCGGCATCTGGCCGACCTGCTGCGTCGCGTGCTGCCCGAGCTCGGCGAGGTCTATGCCGGCATCGAGCCGCGCTATGAGGACGCCGACTGGGTGGGGGCGAGGCTGGTCGAGATCCTGCCCATCGGGCTCGGCGACAAGCAGTCGTTCCTGGAGATGGAGGATCCGATCGAGCGCCTCGCCGTGCTGTCGCCGCTGATCCGGCGCGCCGAGGACGGTCCTCAGGACGCCTGAGACGGCGTGTCCGTCGCGCTGCCCGATCCACCGCCCGCGCCGGTGCGGCGCGCATAGAACCGGTGCACCACGACGCCGATGACCAGCGTCCAGCCGAGCACCATCCAGCCCACCACGCCGTCGAAGCGCGACAACAGGAAACGCAGCGGCGAGGTCTCGTCCGGCACCGAGGTCTCCCGCAGGAATGCGATCACCCAGACCCAACCCGCGTGCAGACCGATGCAGGCGGCGATGTTCCCCGTGAGCGCGCGCACCATGCCGAGCAGCACGCCGACCGCGGCGAGCGCGAGGAAGGCGTCGAGGATGCCCATCGGGTCCGCGAACGCGGCGAGCGTGCCCGAGATGTGCCGCAGGCCGGAGTCCGGGCCGAGCTCATCGACCGGGATCCGGTAGCGACCCACGAAATGCACCGCGGAGTAGAGCAGTGCGGTGAGCACGATGGCGGCCGTCACGCCCGATTCGCGCGCGATCGCGGTGTGCATCGCGCCGCGCAGGAAGGTCTCTTCGATGAGACCGACCACCAGACCCGTGAGCAGTCCGGACACGGCCAGCTGCGCGAAGAGCGCGGCATCGAGCGTCACGCCTTCGCGCAGCACGCGCAGGTCGAGCCCGACCATCAGCAACGCGATCGGCAGCATGGTCGCGACGCCGAGCGCGAGCCCGACCGCGAGCTCGCGCAGGAACTGCGCGCGCGGCAGGCCGAAGCCGAGGCTCCCGCGGTCGGCGAGGGCGAGCCGTCGCGCCACCAGGATGAACCCGACCAACAACGACAGCTGTCCGATGCGGTTGGCGAGCCGGTGGAACTTCACATCCATCATCGGCGAGAGCCACTCGTAGGCCGGCCACGCGAGCAGCGCGATCACCGTGAACCCCGCCACGAACAGACCCATGAACCAAAGAAAGGCGCGCATGGCTCGGTGGTCCCCTGCCGTTCAGTCGGCCCAGAGGACGCGCGTGACGACGCCGCCGTCGTCCTGCAGTTCGAGGCTGCGGCATCCCGGCCCGCGGGTGTCGAACGCGAACCCCGCGGATCCCGGCATGAACTGCACGCAGGTCGACGGCGTGGAGAACGCGGGCAGTGCGCCGGCGCGCCGCTCGCTCTCCTGATGCACATGACCGCAGAGCAGCGCGCGGGCCGTCGTCGAGCGGGCGAGGACATCCAGCAGCGCGGGGCCGTTGCGCAGACCCACGCCGTCGAGCCCGGGGCTGCCGACCGGGACGGGCTGGTGATGCAGCACGATGAGCGCGTGCGGCGGGCAGCCCTCTCCCAGCGTCGCTTCGAGCCGTGCGAGCTCCGCCGCGGAGACCTCGCCGCCGACGTCGCCGGGGACGGTGCTGTCGAGCATGACGATGCGCCAACCGCCGAAGTCGTGGTGGCCGCAATGCCGGAACGGCTCGCCCGCCAGTCCGGCACGCATCAGCTCGGGGTCGTCATGGTTGCCGGGGATGCAGAGCACGGGCTTGCGGAGAGCGCCGAGCTCGGCGCGGATCCAGGCGTAGCCGTCGGCGTCGTCGTGCACGACATCGCCCGTCAGCAGCAGGGCGTCGGCGTCCTCGATCCGCTCGCGGGTCGCGCGCAGCACGCGCCGCAGCGACTCCAGCGTCACCACGCCGCGCATGGCGGCGGCCGGGTCGCCCATCAGGTGTGTATCGGTGATCTGCAGCAGGCGCACGGCGGCCATGGCGTCATCCTAACGCCACGGCCGCTGTCCTGTCCCGGACCTGTCCCGAGACCCGCGTCGCGGAAACCGCGCGCGGCGCCGGTCAGTAGCGGTAGGTGTCCGGCTTGTAGGGGCCCTGCGGCGTGACGCCGATGTAGGTCGCCTGCTGATCCGAGAGCTCGGTGAGCTGGGCGCCGAGCTTCTTCAGCTGCAGCCGCGCGACCTTCTCGTCGAGGTGCTTGGGCAGCACATGCACGCCGACCGGGTACTTGTTGTGGTTCGACCAGAGCTCGATCTGCGCGATGGTCTGGTTGGCGAACGACGAGGACATCACATACGACGGATGGCCGGTGCCGCAGCCGAGGTTCACGAGCCGGCCCTCGGCCAGCAGCGTGATGCGCTTGCCGTCCGGGAAGATGATGTGGTCGACCTGCGGCTTGATGTTCTCCCACTGGTACTGCTTGAGGGAGGCGCAGTCGATCTCGTTGTCGAAGTGGCCGATGTTGCAGACGATCGCCTGGTCCTTCATGCGCTTCATGTGGTCATGGGTGATCACATGCAGGTTGCCGGTGGCGGTGACGAAGATGTCGGCCTTGTCGGCCGCGTACTCCATCGTGACCACGCGGTAGCCTTCCATCGCGGCCTGCAGCGCGCAGATCGGGTCGATCTCGGTGATCCACACCTGCGCCGAGAGGGCGCGCAGCGCCTGCGCGGAGCCCTTGCCCACATCGCCGTAGCCGCAGACCACGGCGACCTTGCCGGCGATCATCACATCGGTGGCGCGCTTGACCGCGTCGACCAGCGACTCGCGGCAGCCGTAGAGGTTGTCGAACTTCGACTTGGTGACCGCGTCGTTGACGTTGATGGCGGGGAAGGCGAGCGCGCCGTCCTTGGCCATCTGGTAGAGGCGCTTGACGCCGGTGGTGGTCTCCTCGGTGACGCCGCGGATGTGCTTGATGCGCGTCGAGTACCACTTCGGGTCGCGCGCGAGCGTCTCGCGGATCGATTCGAAGAGGAAGGTCTCCTCCTCGCTGCCCGGGTTGGTGAGCAGGGACGCGTCGGTCTCGGCCCGGGTGCCGAGGTGCAGCAGCAGCGTGGCGTCGCCGCCGTCGTCGAGGATCATGTTCGAGAAGCCGCCGTCCGGCCACTCGAAGATGCGGTGCGTGTAGTCCCAGTACTCCTTGAGCGACTCGCCCTTGTAGGCGAACACCGGCGTGCCCTTGGCGGCGATCGCCGCGGCGGCGTGGTCCTGGGTGGAGAAGATGTTGCAGGAGGCCCAGCGGACCTGCGCGCCGAGCGCCTGCAGCGTCTCGATGAGCACGGCGGTCTGGATGGTCATGTGCAGCGACCCGGTGATGCGGGCGCCGCGCAGCGGCTGGGTGGGCGCGAACTCGTCGCGGATGGCCATGAGACCCGGCATCTCGGTCTCGGCGATGCGGATCTCTTTGCGGCCCCAATCGGCAAGGGCGAGGTCGGCGACATGGAAGTCGCGCGCGGTGGTGGCGGTCATGGTCGGCTCCGTTATCTTTGTAGATGAACGGGCGCCGTTGTGCATCCTGCCGTGCCGCGAGCCTGGCATCCCCTGGATGCTGCAGCGCCCCTCGCGTCACGGGCCCGACCGCCCTCGCGGGCGACCGGGCCGTCCGTGGATTATAGCGGTGTCAGGCGCGCGCCTTGATGCCCGCGTCGGCGGCGAGCGCGGCGGCCTTGTCGGTGCGCTCCCAGGTGAAGTCCGGGTCCTTGCGGCCGAAGTGGCCGTAGGCCGCGGTCTTCAGGTAGATCGGGCGGGCGAGGTCCAGCATCTCGCGCAGACCGTAGGGCGTCAGGTCGAAGTGCCGGCGCACGAGCGCGGTCAGCTTCTCGCGCGGCAGCTTCCCGGTGCCGAAGGTCTCGACCATGATCGAGGTCGGCTCCGCCACGCCGATTGCGTAGGAGACCTGCACCTCGCAGCGGTCGGCGAGGCCGGCCGCGACGATGTTCTTGGCCACATAGCGCGCGGCGTAGGCGGCCGAGCGGTCGACCTTCGAGGGGTCCTTGCCCGAGAACGCGCCGCCGCCGTGGCGGGCGAAGCCGCCGTAGGTGTCGACGATGATCTTGCGGCCGGTGAGACCGCAATCGCCCACCGGACCGCCGATGACGAAGCGACCGGTCGGGTTGATGTGGAACTTGGTGCCCTTGTGCAGCCACTTCTTGGGCAGCACGGGCAGCAGGACCTCCTCCATGACGGCCTCGCGCAGCGCCTTGGTGGAGATGTCGTCCGAGTGCTGGGTGGAGAGCACGACCGCGTCGATGGCGACCGGCTGGTCGTCCTCGTAGCGCAGCGTGACCTGGCTCTTGGCGTCCGGGCGCAGCCAGGCGAGCTTGCCCGACTTGCGCACCTTCGCCTGACGCTCGACGAGGCGATGCGAGAGGGTGATGGCGGCGGGCATCAGCACATCGGTCTCGCGGGTCGCGAAGCCGAACATCAGGCCCTGGTCGCCGGCGCCCTGCTTGCGCGGGTCCTTCTTGTCGACGCCCTGGGCGATGTCGCCCGACTGCTTGCCGATCACGTTGAGCACGCCGCAGGACGCGCCGTCGAAGCCCATCTCGGAGGAGTCGTAGCCGATGTCGAGCACCGTCTTGCGGACCAACGCTTCGATGTCGATCCAGGCGTTGGTGGTGACCTCGCCGGCGACGATCACGACGCCGGTCTTGACCAGCGTCTCGCAGGCGACGCGCGCGGCCTTGTCCTTCTCGAGGATGGCGTCGAGCACAGCGTCCGAGATCTGGTCGGCGACCTTGTCCGGGTGGCCTTCGGAGACGGACTCGGAGGTGAAGAGGTAGTTGTTGGACATGGCTTTCCCGTGACGGCAGGTTTTCAGGCGCGCGGATTATATCGGGGCTTGCGGCCCAAGTGACGGTCGCGAGGCGTTTTTCCGTTGAAAACACGGGGCCGCGTGAGGGACAATCGCATCTCCGCGCAAGCGTCTTCCCCGGATCCGACCATGACCCAGCGCCGCCACCTCGCGAACGCCATCCGAGCCCTTTCCATGGATGCGGTGCAGCAGGCGGCCTCCGGCCACCCCGGTGCGCCCATGGGCATGGCGGACATCGCCGAGGTGCTGTGGCGCGAGGTGATGGACTTCAACCCGGCGAACCCGCGTTGGGTCGACCGCGACCGCTTCGTGCTCTCGAACGGCCACGCCTCGATGCTGCTCTACTCGGCGCTGCATCTGTCGGGCTACCCGCTCTCCATCGACGACCTGCGCGCGTTCCGTCAGCTCGGCTCGCGCACGCCCGGCCACCCCGAGAACGACCTCGACATCGGCGTCGAGACCACGACCGGACCGCTCGGTCAGGGTCTCGCCACCGCGGTCGGCATGGCGCTCGCCGAGCGTCTGCTCGGCGCCGAGTTCAACCGCCCCGGCCACGACATCGTCGACCACCACACCTATGTGTTCGTCGGCGACGGCTGTCTCATGGAAGGCATCTCGCACGAGGCGGTGTCGCTCGCCGGCACGCTCGGCCTCGGCAAGCTCATCTGCGTCTACGACGACAACGGCATCTCCATCGACGGCGCGGTCAAGGGCTGGATGGCCGACGACACGCCGAAGCGCTTCGCGGCCTGCGGTTGGCAGGTCATCAAAGATATCGACGGCCACGACGGCGAGGCCGTGCTGAAGGCGCTGCGCCGCGCCAAGGCGAACCGCCGCCAGCCGACGCTCATCTGCGCCAAGACCGTGATCGGCTGGGGCGCGCCCAACAAGCAGGGCAGCAAGTCCACGCACGGCGAGCCGCTCGGTGCCGACGAGATCGCGGCGACCCGCGCCGCGCTAGGTTGGGGCTCGCCGCCGTTCGTCGTCCCCGACGACATCCGCGCCGCCTGGGACCAGCGCGCGCGCGGCGAGCGCGGCGAGCGCGCCTGGAAGCGCCGCTTCAACCGCTACCGCCGCGAGTTCCCCGAGCTCGCCGCCGAGTTCACGCGCCGCATGAAGGGCGAGCTGCCCGCCGATTGGTCGCGGCTGCGCGAGGCGGCGTTCGCCGCCGCTGCGGCCGTCACCGCGCCGCAGGCCACCCGCGCCTCGTCGCAGGCGGTCCTCAACGCCATCGGGCCGGGGATGGGCGAGCTGCTCGGCGGTTCGGCGGACCTCACCGGCTCGGTCAACACTCTGCGCAAGGATTCGGTCGCCGTGACCGGCCACGAGGGCGGCGGCAATTACGTGTACTACGGAGTGCGCGAGTTCGCGATGACCGCGATGATGAACGGCCTCGCGTTGCACGGCGGTTTTGCGCCTTATGCCGGTACCTTCCTCGTGTTCTCCGATTACGCGCGCAACGCGGTGCGCCTCGCGGCGCTCATGCATCAGCGCGTGCTGCTGGTCTACACGCACGACTCCATCGGCCTCGGCGAGGACGGTCCGACGCACCAGCCCGTCGAGCATCTGGCGTCGCTCCGCGCCATGCCGAACCTCAGCCTCTGGCGGCCCTGCGACGCGACCGAGACCGCGGCCGCCTGGTGCGCCGCCGTCGAGCGCCGCGACGGTCCGACCAGCCTCGTCTTCACGCGTCAGGCGCTGCCGCAGCAGCCGCGCGACGCCGCACAGCTCGCCGCCGTCGCGCGCGGCGGCTATGTGCTCATCGACCCGCCGGGTGCGGAACTGCCGGAGGCCATCGTGATCGCCACCGGCTCCGAGGTCGCCCCCTGCGCCGAGGCCGTGCGCGCCCTGAACGCCGCCGGGCGTCGGCTGCGTCTCGTCTCCATGCCCTCGACCGATGTGTTCGAGAAGCAGGACGAGGCCTGGCGCGGATCTGTGCTGCCGAAGGCGGTGCGCCGTCGGCTCGCCGTCGAGGCCGCCGCCTCGCAGAGCTGGTGGCAGTACGTCGGCGGCGGCGGCTGCGTCATCGGCATCGACCGCTTCGGCGCGTCGGGCAAGGCGGCCGATCTTTTCGATCACTACGGCATCACGACCGCGCATGTCACGCGCGCGCTCGAGAGCCTGCTCGCAAGCTGACCCAAGCAAGACCAAAGAAAGGGGATATACGGATGACGATCAAGGTGGGCATCAACGGCTACGGCCGCATCGGACGCAACGTGCTGCGCGCGCTCTACGAGTCGGGCCGCACCGGCGAGCTGCAGATCGTGGCGATCAACGACCTCGGTGACGCCGCGACCAACGCCCACCTGACCCGCTACGACACCGCCCACGGCAAGTTCCCCGGCACGGTCGCGGTCGACGGCGACTCGATGGTCGTCAACGGCGACCGCATCAAGGTCCTGGCGCAGCGCGACCCCTCGAAGCTGCCCTGGGGCGAGCTCGGCGTCGACTTCGTCCTCGAGTGCACCGGGCTCTTCACCAGCAAGGCGAAGGCCGGCGCGCACCTCGCGGGCGGCGCCAAGAAAGTCGTCATCTCGGCGCCCGGTGGCGACGATGTCGACGCGACGGTGGTCTACGGCGTCAACCACGATGTGCTGCGCGCGTCCCACACGGTCATATCGAACGCTTCCTGCACCACCAACTGCCTCGCGCCGGTGGCCAAGGTGCTGCACGAGCACATCGGCATCGTGGGCGGCCTGATGACCACCATCCACGCCTACACCAACGACCAGGTGCTCACCGACGTCTACCACTCCGACCTGCGCCGCGCGCGCTCGGCGACGATGTCCATGATCCCGACCAAGACCGGCGCCGCCGCCGCGGTCGGCCTCGTGCTGCCCGCGCTCAAGGGCAAGTTCGACGGCTTCGCGGTGCGCGTGCCGACCATCAACGTCTCGCTGGTCGACCTCACCTTCACCGCCGCGCGTGCGACCACCGTCGCCGAGATCGACGGCCTGATGAAGGCCGCCGCGGCCGCGGGTCCGCTCAAGGGCGTGCTCGCCTACACCGATGCGCCGCTGGTCTCCATCGACTACAACCACGATGCGCATTCCTCGACCTACGACGCCACCATGACCAAGGTCACGGGCGGCACGCTGGTCAAGGTCTGCGCCTGGTACGACAACGAGTGGGGTTTCTCCAACCGCATGCTCGACACCACGCTCGCCTGGTCCAAGGCCTCCTGAGGCGACGCGCATGGCCGTGCTGCGCATGACGGACCTCGACCTGCGGGGCAAGCGGGTGCTCATCCGTGAGGACCTAAACGTCCCGGTCGAGGACGGCGTCATCACCAGCGACGCGCGCATCCGTGCGGCGGTGCCCTCGCTGCGTGCGGCCGCCGACGCCGGCGCCCGCGTGATCGTCATGTCGCATCTCGGTCGCCCGACCGAGGGCGAGCACTCGGCCGAGAACTCGCTCGCGCCGGTGGCGGTGCGGCTCGGCGAGCTGCTCGGCCGTGGGGTGCGCTTCGAGCGCGAGTGGCTGGGCGGCGTCGAGTGCGCGCCCGGCGAGGTCGTGCTCTGCGAGAACGTCCGTTTCAACAAGGGCGAGAAGAAGGACGACGAGGCGCTGTCGCGCCGCATGGCCGCGCTCTGCGATGTCTTCGTGATGGACGCCTTCGGCACCGCGCACCGCGCCGAGGCGAGCACGCACGGCGTGGCGCGCTTCGCGCCCGTCGCCTGCGCGGGCCCGCTGCTGGTCGCCGAGCTCGATGCCTTGTCGCGCGCGCTCGCGCACCCCAAGCGCCCGCTGGTCGCCATCGTCGCCGGGTCGAAGGTGTCCACCAAGCTCACGGTGCTCGAGTCGCTGCTCGCCAAGGTCGACAAGCTGATCGTCGGCGGCGGCATCGCCAACACCTTCCTCGCCGCCACCGGCGCGCCGGTCGGCAAGTCGCTGCACGAGCCCGACATGCTCGACACCGCACGCGCCCTGCTCGCGCAGGCGACCGCGCGCGGCGCCGAGATCCCGCTGCCCACCGATGTGGTCGTGGCCGAGGAGTTCTCGTCTGCGGCGGTGCCGGTGGTACGCGCGGCGGGCGATGTGCGCCCGCACGAACTCATCCTCGACATCGGCCCCGCCACCGCGCAGCGCTTCGCGGCGCTGCTCGCCGATGCGGGCACCATCCTCTGGAACGGTCCGGTGGGCGTGTTCGAGTTCGACGCCTTCGGCCGCGGCACCGAGACTCTGGCCAAGGCCATCGCCGCGAGCCCCGCGTTCTCGCTGGCCGGCGGCGGCGACACCCTCGCGGCCATCGAGAAGTACGGGGTCGAGAGCGGCATCTCCTACATCTCGACCGGTGGCGGCGCCTTCCTCGAGTTCGTCGAGGGCAAGACGCTGCCGGCGGTGGCGGCGCTCGAAGCCCGTGCCACGGGATGACCTCGGCGCGCGCGGCAGGTTGAGCGCCGCGGCCGGCGGCCGCACAATGGCCTGATGCAGAAACGGACCAAGATCGTGGCCACCCTCGGGCCGGCCACCGACGACCTCGAGACCCTCACCGAGATGTGCCGCGCCGGCCTCGACGTCGCGCGCGTCAACTTCTCCCACGGCAAGCACGCCGACCACCTGCGCCGCATCGAGGCGCTGCGCGAGGCCGCGCGCCGCACCGGGCGGCATGTCGCGGTCCTCTGCGACCTCGCCGGCCCGAAGATCCGCATCGAGAGCTTCCGCGACGGCAAGGTCGAGCTCGTCGATGGTGCGGAGTTCACGCTCGACACCGCGCTCGATCCGACCGCGGGCACGGTCGACGCCGTGGGCGTCGCGTACAAGGAGCTGACGGTCGATGTCGCGGCCGGCGACACGCTGCTGCTCAACGACGGACTCATCGTCCTCGAGGTGCTCGAGGTGGCGGGTACGCGCATCCGGACCCGCGTGGTCGCGGGCGGCGAGCTCTCCAACCGCAAGGGCCTCAACCGCAAGGGCGGCGGCATCTCGGCGCCCGCGCTCACCGACAAGGACCGGGAGGACATCCGCTTCGCGGCGGCGCAGGGCGCGGACTACCTCGCGTTGTCGTTCGTGCGCGATGCCGACGACATCAACCTCGCGCGCCGCCTGTTGCATGAGGCCGGTGGCCGCGCGGTGCGCATCGTCGCCAAGATCGAGCGGCACGAGGCCGTGGCGCAGCTGACCGGCATCATCGACGCCGCCGACGTGCTGATGGTCGCGCGCGGCGACCTCGGCGTGGAGATGGGCTACGCGGCGCTCACCGGGCTGCAGAAGAGCATCATCCGACAGGCGCGGCACCGCAACCGCGTGGTCATCACGGCCACCCAGATGATGGAGTCGATGATCACCAGCCCGGTGCCGACGCGCGCCGAGGTGAGCGATGTCGCCAACGCGGTGATGGACGGCACCGACGCCGTGATGCTCTCGGCCGAGACCGCGGCCGGCAAGCATCCGGTGAAGGCGGTCGCGGCGATGGCCGAGGTCATCGTCGGCGCCGAGACCTACCATACCTCGCAGCATCGGCCGCGCGAACGCTCGGGCGTGACCTTCACGCAGACCGAAGAAGCGATCGCGCATGCGGTGATGTACACCGCCAACCACATGAACGTCCGCGCCATCGTCGCGCTCACCGAGAGCGGCGCGACGACGCTCTGGATGTCGCGTCTGCGCTCCGACATCCCCATCTACGCCTTCACGCGTCACGCGGCCACGCGGCGGCGCGTCATGCTCTACCGCGGCGTGCAGCCGGTCGATTTCGATGTGGCCCCCGGCGACACCGTGGCGCTGCACGAGCGCGTGTTCTCGATGCTCCTCGACCTCGGGCTCGTGGAGGAGGGCGATCTCGTGATCCTCACCAAGGGCGAGCTCACCGGTGTGCAGGGCGGCACCAACTCGCTGCAGATCGTCCAGGTGCGTCGCCCGTGAAGCGCCTGCTCGGTTGGGCTGCGGGCCTCGTCATCGCGCTCGCGGTGCTGGCGATGCTGGCCCTGCTGGTCGGCTTCGGCCTGCTGCGCGGTTCATCGCCGCAGCTCGATGGCAGCCTCGCGGCGGTCGAGGGCGGGCCGGTCGCCGCGGTGACGCTGGAGCGCGACGACAGCGGTGCGCCGACCGTACGCGGGGCGAGCGAAGCCGATGTCGCCTACGGTCTCGGCTTCCTGCACGCGCAGGACCGCTTCTTCCAGATGGACCTGTCGCGCCGCCTCGCGGCGGGCGAGCTCGCGGCCCTGCTGGGCGAGCGCATGACCACGCAGGACCGCAAGGCGCGGTTGTTCCGCTTCCGGCAGGTGGCGCGCCGCGTCGTCGCCGACGCCACACCGGCGCAGCGCGCGGTGCTCGAGGCGTACACCCGCGGCGTCAACCGCGGCCTCGATTCGCTGAGCGTGCGGCCCTGGGAGTACATCCTGCTGCGCGCCACGCCGCAGCCTTGGCGCCCCGAGGACTCGGTGCTGGTGGTGCATTCGATGTGGTGGCAGCTGCAGTACTACGAGCTGCGGCAGGAGATCGCCCGGCGCGCGATCGGCGCACGCGTCGAGGAGCGGGTCGCCGCGGCCTCGCGCGAACAGGCCGATGCCAGCCAGGCGGGCGAGGTGATGCGCTTCCTCTTCCCGCGCGGCGACGATTGGGACGCCCCGAACTTCCCGACGCGCGCTGCGGCGACGGCTGCGGGCGGCGACGCGGCGTCCGGTGCGCCGTCGGTACCGCCGCCGGAGCTCCTCGACCTGCGTACGGCGCGTGCCGGTGCGCCTGCACCCGCCGCGCCCGGCAAGCCGGGCAGCAACGGTTGGGTGGTCGCCGGCGCCCATGCGGCGGGCGGCGGCGCGTTGGTCGCGGGCGACATGCACCTCGGCCTGCGCGTGCCGACCGTGTGGTACCGCGCGCGTCTGCAGGTCGCGGGTGGCGAGCCGCTGGAGCTCAACGGCGTCACCTTGCCCGGTGTGCCGTCGATGGTGGCCGGCAGCAACGGCAGCGTGGCCTGGGCGTTCACCAACAGCTACGGCGACTGGATCGATGTGCGCGGCGTGAGCTGCGATGTCGCAGCGGGCGTCTACTACACCGGCGCGGGCGAGCAGCGTTTCAAGGCGGGCCGCGAGCGCATCGAGGTGCTGCGCGGCGACCCTGTCGCCGAGCCTGTCCTCGAA
>CANHFH010000064.1 GCA_947459825.1 Pseudomonadota bacterium
CACCATCCGCTTCCGCGCTGCCTTGCTTTCGGTCGTGGCGCTCGCCGCGGCGCCGCTGGCACGCGGTGACGACCTCGACAACCTCGCCGGTCTCACGCAGTCGCAGTTCAAGGACCTCGCCAGCGACCTCACCGGGGCGCTCGCCTACAAGGCCATCGCGCCCGCGGAGCCGCTCGGCCTGCTCGGCTTCGACATCGGCGTCGGCATCTCGCTCACCGAGACCAGCGGTGGCGGGGTCTGGCGCATCGCGACCGGCAGCGGCACGGACTACCTGCCCGTGCCGCGCCTGATGGTGCAGAAGGGTCTGCCGCTCGGCTTCGATGTCGGCGCGTTCTACACCGCGGTGCCGGACAGCAACATCAAGGCCTGGGGCGCCGAGTTCAAATATGCGGTGCTGGAGGGCGGTACCGTGACGCCCGCCGTCGCGGTGCGCGGCGCGCTGAGCCGCATGTCGGGCGTCGACGACCTCAAGGTCGACACCAAGAGCCTCGAGGTCGTGGTCTCCAAGGGCTTCCTCAACCTCACGCCTTACGGCGGCATCGGTCAGGTCTGGGGCAGCGTGACGCCGTCCAGCAATTCGCTCGTCGGCGTGCCGCTGCGCAAGGAGTCGCCGACGCTCACCCGCGTGCACGCGGGGCTCGGCTTCTCGGTGCTGCTCGTCAACTTCACCGTCGAGGTGGAGTCGATGGGCGGTCAGATGGGCGGCTCGACCCGCTTCGGGTTGCGCTGGTAGCGGCGCGGCGGTCGCGCGGCCCGGTGCGCCGCTAGTCGCGGAAATTCCCGAACGAGATCGGCCGGTCGAAGGTCTCCTTGCGCAGCAGCGCGATCGCGCTCTGCAGCTCGTCGCGCTGCTTGCCCGTCACGCGCACCTTGTCGCCGTGGATGCCGGCCTGCACCTTGAGCTTCGAGTCCTTCAGCAGCCGCACGATCTTGCGGCCGCAATCGGCGTCGATGCCGTGCCGCAGCACCACATCCTGCCGCGCCTCGGCGAGGTTGGTCTGCGGGTCCTTCGCGTCGAGGCAGGCGATGTCGATGCCGCGCTTGGAGACGCGCAGCTTCAGGATCTCCAGCATCTGCTTGAGCTGGAACTCCACCTCGGCCTTCATCTGCACGGTGAACTCCTTGGCCTTGAGCTCGTAGACCGCGCCGGTGTCCTTGAAGTCGAAGCGCTGCTGCAGCTCGCGGTTGGCCTGGTCCACCGCGTTGGTCAGCTCGTGGATGTCGATCTCGGACTGGACATCGAAGGAGGGCATGATGTCCTCAGGCCTTGGGGATCGTGGGTTCGGTGGGCGGCAGCGGCGGCACGGGCTCCGCGAGCAGCATGTCCACGGTGCGCTCGAACTCGCGGACCATCTTCGTGTGGTGCTCGCCCGTCGCGGGGCCCGCGAACCCGGTGTGGATCTTGCGTACCTTGCCGCCGCGGTCCACGAAGATGGTCGTCGGGAACGCGAACACGCCGTTGAGCTGCGGCAGGCGTGAGGCTGCATCGTCCTTGTCGGAGATGCCGGCGATCAGCGTCGTGTACTCGATGCCGTACTGCTCGCGGAAGCGGTAGGTCGCTTCGGCCGCGCGGCTGAAGTCGCCGAACTGCTCGAACATCAGCGACACCACCTCGAAGCCCTGCGCGCGCTTGCGCTTGTGCATGTCGACGAGCAGCTGCGCCTCGTCATGGCAGTTCGGGCACCAGCTGCCGGCGAGCGCGACCACCACGACCTTGCCCTTGAAGAACTGGTCGCGCAGCGAGATGTTGACGCCGCCCAGGTCCGGGAAGCGGAAGTCGAAGCGGTCGCCGGAGACGAGCTTGGTCGCTTGGTCGGCATCGCCGAGCGAAGCGTTCTCGTCGCGGCGCGCGGTGAAGCCGTCCTCGAAGGCGATGCCCGACCAGAACCTGCCGGCGAGCGTGCCGTCCTCGGCCAGCGTCGCGTGGTACAGGAACACATGGCCACCGTCGAACTTCGAGAGCCGCAACTCGCGGCCCCGCAGCTCGCCGGCGAGGAAGCGATGGTCGCCGGTCGGCGTCAGGAAGGTGCCGGTCACGATGCGACCGGCCTGCTTCAGCTCGCCGATCGCCGGCGTGTTCTTGCCGCCGTCCGCGAAGGTCACCGCCCAACGGCCGGTCACATCCGGCGCGCCGGATTCCGCCGGACCGTCCGCCCCCGGGCCGAACCGGAATGCGTCGCCGTAGCGCGCGCGGAAGGGGATCGTCTGATCCTTGCCCTTGGGCTTCACCATCAGCAGCGTGCCTGAGAGCGTGTCGCCCTCGAGCTTGGCATCGATGCGGTTGTTGAAGCCCGGCATGCGCAGCGTGACGGTATCGTCGTTGACCGCGATCTCGTTGACGCGGGTGCGGTCCGCGCCGTTGACGAGGTAGGCGACGCGACCACCTTGCTCGTGCTTGAACTCGATGCTGAAGGGCAGTTCGCCGCCCGGCACCTGCAGCACGGCGCGCCACACGCCGTCGCGCGGTCCGCCATCGGTACGGGCACAGGAAGCAAGACCGAGCATCGCGATCATGGGCAGCATCCAGAGGTACGGCCGACGGGCCGTGGTGGGTGAGGGCATGGCAGGTACCGGGGTGGCGCGAGGTTCGACGGCGGACTCAGGCATCGGTCACGGGGAAACCGTCGGCGTCCTTGCGCCATGGTGTCCAGACGAGCGCGACCTGGCCGACGGCGATGTCGGACTTGCGCGGCGTCACCGACACCTTGCGCAACTCCACGGCATCGCCCTCGAAGGAAGCCGTGAGCGTGGCGATCTCGGCTTCGCTCTCGGCCTGCAGGTCGGCGAGCCTCTGACGGACCGTTTCGAGGCTCTCGCCCGCGCGCTCGACATCCTGCGACTCGCGGCCGATGCGGCTCGCCGAGCGAGCCGCCGAGCCGGCGCGGCCGATGGTGCCCGCGGAGAGCGTCTTGCGCCCGAACAGGGCGCCGAGTATCCCCGCACCGACCGACACCGCGGTGTTCATCTTCTGCTGCGAGAGCTGCGCCTGCTCGCGCTGCACCTTGTCCTCCGCGCGTGCGACGCGGTCCTGCAGCGTCGCGAGCTTCGGTGCGTACTTGCGGCGCAGCGCTTCGACGGCTTCGTCGCGCTTCTCGCGCAGCGACTGTGCCATGCGCACGCGGAACTGCGCCTCGTCCTCGCCGGGCGCGGAGGCGAGCTTGAGGGCGTCGCAGAACAGCACCTCCGCGCGCGCCTGTTCGTAGAGGTGCGCGGTGAGCGACTTGCCCCACGCGGCGTAGTTCGCCGCGCGCATCGCTGCGCCCGGCAGGTCGGCGAACGCCGCTCCCGACGCGGGCGACTTCGAGAGCCGCGCCTTGAGGTCGGGATGCGCGGACCCGGCCGCCCAGTCGACCGACTTGCCGTCATCGCCCAAGGGCGCAAGCCAGGATGTGGTGTCCCACTGGTCGAGCCCGAGCTTGGCATCGACGAAATGCAGCTTCGCGAGGCCCATCACCATCGGGCGGTATTCGGCGGGCGCGCCGCCGCTGCAGCCCTCGAGGAAATATTCGGTGACATCGCCGGGCACCGCGGGGCGCGCGGCCGCCGGGGCCGCCGGGGCCGCGGCGGGCGCTGCGGCGACTGCGGCGCCCGCGGTCAGCGCGGCGCTGGCTGTGCCACGCTTGCCCGCCATCACGCGTGTGATCTCTGGTCCGGTGAGCGGGCCGCGGAGGAAAGACAGCGCCCAGCGGCTCTTCATGAGGTAGGGCGCGTCCTGGTGCACATTGCGCATCAGGAACACGCGCTGCGTCAGCGCGGACATGAGCTTGTCCAAGGTGCTGCGGTCCATGCCGTCCGCGCCGGCGAGCGCGCTCTCGAGACCCTCGATGACGCGCGCTTTGTCGCGCTCGGTCTGCAGACGGCCGATGAGCCAGGTGCCGCAGTTGGCGAGGCCTTTGTAGTCGAGGTCGACCGGGTTCTGCGTGGCGAGCACGCAGCCGAGGCCGAACGCGCGCGCCTGCTTGAGCAGCGTCAGCATCGGCATCTTCGAGGGCGGGTTCGCGCTCGGCGGGAAGTAGCCGAAGATCTCGTCCATGTAGAGGATCGCGCGCAGGCTGGAGGTGCCGGACTGGTTGCGCATCCACGAGATGACCTCGTTCAGCACCAGCGTCACGATGAACATGCGCTCGGTGTCGGAGAGGTGGCCGATGGAGATGATCGAGAGCCGCGGCTTGCCCTCGGGCGTATAGAGCAGGCGCTGGGCATCGAGCGGCTCGCCCTTCATCCAGGTGGCGAAGCCCGGCGAGGCGAGCAGGTTGTTGATCGCCATCGCGAGGCCGAGGCGGTCCTTCGGCGGGAAGAAGGTGTCGAGGTCGAAGGCGCCCACTTTGTCGAAGGGCGGCTTCTGCACGGCGTTGATGAGACCCGCCATGTCGAGGCTCTGACCCGAGCGCCACGCGGTCTCCAGTATGTTGGCGAGCAGGATATGGTCGCGGCTCTGTATCGGGTCGACGTCGCGGCCGAGCAGCGACAGCAGTCCCGCGACCACCGCGCCGACGCGGTCACGCAGCGCGGCCGAGTCGGCGAGCAGTTCCGCGGGCGGCGGCGCGAACGAGCGCAGCACCGAGAGCGGCAGTCCGGTCTCGGCGCCGGGCGTGTAGATGTTGATGTCCACGGCGTCGCGGAAGCGCGCGATGCGGTCCGGCTCCTGCTGCCACTCCGCGAGGCCCTTGCGCCAGGTGTCGGCGGTCTTGGCGGCGAGGTCCTCGACGCTGAGACCTTTGCGGGTGGCATCCGCAGGGTCGACCCAGGGCTGGAAGTCCGCGGGCTGCAGTCCGGGGAAGGCGAGCATCAGGTTGCCGAGATCGCCCTTGGGGTCGATGCAGATCGCCGGCACGCCGTCGATCGCCGCCTCTTCGAGCAATGAGAGGCAGAGGCCCGTCTTGCCGCTGCCCGTCATGCCGACGCAGACCGCGTGCGTGGTCAGGTCTTTGGCGTCGTAGAGGACGAGATCATCCTTGAGGGCGTTGGCCGCCGGATCGAACTCCTTGCCCAGATAGAAGACGCCCAGTTTTTCGTAGTCGACGGCCATGGCACGGTCCCTGCCGGCGGATGGAGTCCGGGACGCCGATTGTACGAAGGCGGCGCCTCCTCGTCGCGGGGTAACATGGGCAGATGGACGGTCTGTCCCCCGAGTTCTGGCCGCTGGTACTGGTCGGCTTCCTGGCGCAGCTCATCGACGGTGCGCTGGGCATGGCCTATGGGGTCTCGGCCAGCGCCTTCCTCGCCACCATGGGTCATCCGCCGGCCTTCGTCAGCGCCACGGTGCATGCGGCCGAGGTGGTCACCACCGGCGCGTCGGGGCTGTCGCACGCCTGGTTCCGCAACCTCGACCGCAAGATCTTCTTCCGGCTGGTGCTGCCCGGCATGGTGGGTGGCGCGCTCGGTGCTTACCTCCTGACCAGCCTCGACGGCTCGGTGCTGCGGCCCTTCGTGTGGGGCTGGCTGCTGCTGACCGGCATCCTGCTGCTGCGTCGCGCGTTCCGGCGCGACGAGCCCGGTCTCGCCCGCGCGCCGAGCCACGCCTTGGGCGGCATCGCGGGCTTCCTCGACGCCATCGGCGGCGGCGGCTGGGGCACCGTCACCACGCCGACGCTGATCGCCCGCGGCGTGCCGCCGCGCTACGCGATCGGGACGACCAACGCCGCCGAATTCTTCGTCACGCTCACCATCTCGATCACGTTCCTGTTCACCTTCGACTGGCAGCGCTGGGACCTCGTGATCGCGCTGCTCGGCGGCGGAGTGATCGCCGCACCGCTCGGCGCGTGGGTGGCGAAGCATGTCGCTCCCCGTACGGCCATCATCGCCGTGGGGCTCGTGGTGGTCGGCCTCTCCGTCCATGGCCTCGTGCGCTGGGCGATGGGTTGATCGCCGATGGTCGAGTCGGACGACCGCCGTGCAGAGCTCAAGGCCAAGCGCGAGCAGCTGTACCAGCGCCAGGCGGAGGCGACCGCTCGCCAGCAGCGCGCACGCGACTTCGAGGACTTCCGTCGCGGCATCGGATCGGTGCTGGACGAGGCAGGGGTCGCCTATCAGCTGCTGTGGCCCGATGACAGGTCACCCGCCGGTCCGCTCGCCACCTACCCGATCGGTTTCGCGAGCGTGCATTGGCCGCTGGTCCCGGAGGCGGTCAGCGTCGAGGGCTGGCATCCGGATCGCGGTGCCTGCGTCGCAGAGGCCTTCCAAGCGCTGGGTGTGCAGCCGGAGGCGACGGTCGTCGTCGATCATTGTGTCGGCGGCACGCCGCGTGTGCAGCTCGCAGCGCGGGATTTCTTGGTCCATGCGGAGGACCTGATCCGCTACGAGTCCTGGTTGTACGAGCTGCAGGGCACCTGGCTGGTCGAGGTGTACCACGAGGGCACCATCAGCTACGCCCCGCGCCCGGGGTCGCCCGAGGTCGCGGGGGATCGGTGGCGCCGGTGAGGCGTCGCGCCTCTCGTGCGACAGCTTCCAGAGTCGTCCCGACCGCCAAGGCGATGTCCTGTCTTGCAGATCCGCTCCGTATCTCTTCATGGCGGGATTAGAGCCGCGTCTGGCATGCCGATTCGAATCAGGATGGCCGACCGTCACAGGAGGCGCTGATGGAACAGGACAGGAATGATGTAGATCGATGGCTGCGAAAGAATTGGTTCTGGATCGCAGCGGTAATTGCGATCTTCTTCGGCTATACGGTCGGCAAGGACCGCGCACTGCGCGACAATGCCATGGATGCCCGGCAGGCGGTGGTGACATCGACTGCGCCCTGAGCGCGGAACCGTGTCCAGCCGGGTTTGCGGCGCGTTGCGTGTCCACCCATGGCGGACGATGTCATCAATGGACGTCCTGACGGCGGCGTAGCGCGGGGAATCCACAGGAGGGGTCGATGTCGGCCATGTTCTCCAAAATAATGATCGCGATGCAGATCGTCGGGGGTCTGGCGATGCTGTACGGTGGGTCGACCGGAAGTCTCGATCCCGGTGCGATGACCTCCACCGGCCTTGCCGTGGCGGGCGCATCGGTGGCGCTGATCGGTATCGTCTGCTTCGCGCTCGTCACGAAGACTTCCCTGCGACATGATCCCCTGTTTTGGGCCTCTCTTACGGCGTCCATGGTGGCCTTCTGCCTGCGAGGACCCGATATCATCTCCGGCATAATGGCCACGATCTGTGTGGTTTCTCTGGGCGTGTCGCTTCGGCGGGATGTCCAGAAGCCGCGCAGCATGCTCCGATGAGTCACGTCAACGGATGAACGCCACTGCGATCACCATGATGTTGACTGTGGTCGTCCCTGTGTTGGCGACGGTCCTCGCTTGTATGCGCGCGCGGCGTAATCGTGTGGCGCCGGCGGACGCCGTGCTCGAGAGCCCGCGATGGTCCATGGTCGTCATGATGACCTGTTCGGTGGTGCTGCTGGTCATGTTCGTCGCGGCGATGATCTTCGATGCCCCCGATGGTCTTTTCGAACATCTGCTTCTGCTCTCGATGCTGGCCCTGATCGCGGTCGGTGTGTGTGTCGTCTGCAACAAGCGTCTTGCGGTCGTCGGCCAGAGGATCATCGATGTCTCGATGGCCGGGAGTCGGCGTGAATCCGCGCTGTCGGGACCCGTGCAGTTCGACAACGTCCTGTTCGGCTGGCGGCTGCGGCTGACGGATGCGGCTGGGGCGCGCAGCATGTTCATACCGGGCCATTGGTTGATGGGTGACACCGACGACATCAGACAGCGGGTGGACGAATTCAAAGAATTCGTGATGGCGCGGGCGGAAACTTCTGCATCGAGATAGACCCAGGTTCTGCTTGCATGCCGCACCCGTCAGCCGAAATACGAAGAGACAAGCGGGAAGGAGACCTGACAGATGGTGATATCCGTGTTTCTGGTCGTGTTCGCCCTGTGGTCGGTCATCGATTGGGCCGGCAATGCCCGTCGGCACCGGTCGGAATCGGTCGAGGCCGTGATCGAGTTCCCGGCCCGCACCAAGGCGGCGGTGCGGATCGTCGCTGGTGCCGTTTATCTGGTCGGGGTCGGCGCGCTCTTCTACTACCGGCCACAGATGCCCGGATATCAGCTGATCGTCGCCATCGTCGCGCTCGGTTGGATGTCGGTCGTGTCGTTCGTCCTCAACAAGCGTGTGGCGTTGGCCGGTCGGCGCGTCATCGACATCTCGTTCAACGGTCGTCACCGCGAGTTGCCGATCGCTGCGCCCGTGCGGTACGAGCCGGCGTGGTCCGGCGAGTTTCTGCATCTGAGGGCGCGGGACGTGTTCCTGCCGGGATCCTCGATGGACGGCGGTACGCCGGCTGCACGCGTCGTCCGCGAGAAGTTCAACGCGCTGCTGATGGCCCGTGCGGCGGATGCGGCTGAGGGTGAGCTACCCGTCGGCAGCCCGGACCGGCTCCGCTCGTCGGCTTAGGGCGCTGTTTCGTGCGCCGCTATGACTTGACGCCCCTTCCCCCGGAAAGGGATACTCGAACACGATGAACACGCAGCGCACCCAGACCTCGCACCTCGGCCTCGGCCGTTGGTGGTGGTGGCGTCCCTCCTGACGGAGAGGGCGCGGGCGCCGCTGTTCGAATCCCAGACACGAGGATCAAGCTACCCGAACCCATCTCCGGATACCTCCGGGATGGGTTTTTGCGTTTATGAAGCCGCCATTCGACATCTCAGGCGATCTGGACACGCCGGTCTCGGCGTACCTGAAGCTGCGTGCGCTGCGCCCTGCCTTCCTGCTCGAGAGCGTGGAGGGCGGGGAGCGGGTCGGGCGCTATTCCTTCATCGGTTTCGGTGATGTCTCCTCGAGCCTGAGGCTCGATGCGGCTGGCCTCTGGTCGGGCGGCGAGCGTCTGCCGGTCCCCGTCGACCAGGCGACGCTGCTCACGCACTGGCGCGCCGCGCTGGCGCGGGCGCCGCGGCCGACAGCCCCCGGTGCAGGTCCCGATTTTCCGCTCGCGGGCGGTCTCGTCGGCTACTCGTCCTACGACATCGTCCGCTACTTCGAGCGTCTGCCTGCGCGTGCGCCCGATCCTCTCGCCATGCCCGACATGCACTACGTCGCGCCGGCCTCGCTCCTTGTCTTCGACCATCTCACGCGCGGCATCGCACTGCTGCACGCCGGCAGCGAGGCCGAGCGCTTGTCGCTGCGGCGCGAGGTCATCGCGGCGCTGCGCGGTCCGGTGCCGGGGCCGCGCGCGCGCGGCGGATTCTCGCCTGCGAGCGCGTCGATGTCACAGGACGGGTTCCTCGCCGGTGTGGCGCACACCAAAGAATACATCGCCGCAGGCGACGTCTATCAGCTCGTGCTCTCGGTGCGCTTCGGCGGCCGGCACGACATCGACCCCTTCGAGGCCTACCGCGCGCTGCGCCTCATCAACCCCTCGCCCTACATGTACTACTGCGAGTTCGACGACGTGACCGTGGTCGGCTCCTCGCCCGAGGCGCTGGTGAAGCTGCAGCAGGGCACGGCGCAGTTGCGCCCGATCGCGGGCACGCGGCCCCGCGCCGACGACGATGCGGAAGACCGTCGTCGCGAGCAGGAGCTCCTCGCCGACGCCAAGGAGAACGCCGAGCATGTGATGCTCGTCGACCTCGCGCGCAACGACCTCGGACGCGTCGCCGAGGCGGGCAGCGTGCATGTCGCGCCTTACCGCTCCATCGAGCGCTACAGCCATGTGATGCACATCGTGAGCGGTGTGCGCGGCCGGCTCGCCCCGGGGCGCGATGCCTTCGACCTCTTCGCCGCAGCGTTCCCGGCGGGCACGTTGGTCGGCGCGCCGAAGGTGCGCGCGATGGAGATCATCGACGAGCTCGAGCCGGTGCGCCGCGGGCTCTACGGCGGGACGGTCGGCTACTTCGGCGCGCAGGGCGACATGGACCAGGCGATCACCATCCGCACGCTGGTGTTCCGCGGCGACGAGTACAGCTATCAGGCGGGTGCGGGCATCGTCGCCGACAGCGTGCCGCAGAGCGAATACGAGGAGGTGCTCGCCAAGAGCGGCTCAGCCGCGCGGGCGCTGGCGATGGCAGGCGAGGGCGCATGAGCGGCGGTGCAGCGGCGGCGGGTGCAGCGGGCACGCCGATGGGTGACGCGGGCCGCGGCGTGCGCTTGCTGCTCATCGACAACTACGATTCCTTCACCTACAACCTCGTGCAGGCCTTCCTCATGCAGGGTGCCGAGGTCGCGGTGCACCGCAACGATGCCTTGAGCGTCGAGCAGGCCGTGGCGCTCGCACCGACCCATGTGTGCATCTCGCCGGGGCCGGGCACGCCCTACGACGCCGGCACCTCGATGGACATGATCCGCGCCTTCGCCGGTCGCGTGCCGGTGTTCGGCGTCTGCCTCGGCCACCAGTCCCTCACCGAGGTCTTCGGCGGCAAGGTGGTGCGCGCGGGTCGTCTGATGCACGGCAAGACCTCGATGGTCACGCATGACGGGCGGGGGCTTTTTGCGGGCCTGCCGAACCCCTTTGAGGTCGGTCGGTATCATTCCTTGATCGCGCAGCCGGAGTCGCTCCCGCCGGAGCTCATCGTCACGGCGCGTACCGCCGAGGGCGAGATCATGGGCCTGCGGCACCGCGACCTCATGGTCGAGGGCGTGCAGTTCCATCCCGAGAGCGTGCTGACGCCGGAAGGGCCGGCGCTGATGGCGAATTTCCTGCGGCAGCGGGGAGGGCGCCGCCATGGCTGATCCGCAGTCGCTGCGGCCGCTCTTGGAGCGCGTGCTCGAGCGCGGCGATCTCACCGAGACCGAAGCCGCCGACACGTTGCAGGCGCTCACCGATCCCGCTTTCCCGCCCGCGCTCGCCGGCGCGTTGCTCGCGGCGCTGCGCAGCAAGGGTGTCGTCGCCGACGAACTGCGCGGGTTCGCGCGCGCCATGCGCGAATTGGCGCGGCGTCCAGAGGTCGATCCGACACTGCAGGCCCGCGCCATCGACATCGTCGGCACGGGCGGCGACGCTTCGGGCAGCGTCAACATCTCCACCGGCACAGCGCTGCTGGTCGCGGCCTGTGGGCTGCCGGTCATCAAGCACGGCAACCGTTCCATCTCCAGTCGTTCGGGCAGCGCCGACGTGCTCGAGCAGCTCGGCTTGCCGCTGCCGCTCGATGAGACCCAGGCCGGCGCGTGTCTTGCGGCGACCGGATTCACGTTCCTGTTCGCGCCGCACTACCACCCGGCGATGAAGGCGATCGGCCCGGTGCGGCAGGCGCTCGGCGTACGCACGCTGTTCAACGTGTTGGGCCCGCTCACCAACCCTGCCGCGCCGCCCTTCATGCTGGTCGGCGCCTACAGTGAGCCCATGGCGAAGCTCATGGCCGAAGCGCTCGCAGGCCTGCCTGGTGTGCGCCGCGCCTTCGTCGTGCACGGCGCGGCCGGCTGGGATGAGCCGACGCCCATCGGGCCGTTCACGCTGTTCGAGGTGCAGGGCGCGACCGCTTCGGCGGACGCGGCTCAGGGGGGCTCGGTCCGCCGCAGCACCCGCTCGCCCGGCGACTATGGGCTTGCGACCTGCACGCCGCAGGATCTTGCCGGCGGTGATGCGGCGGCGAACGCCGCGTCGTTGCGCGCCGTGCTCGAGGGCCGCGACCGCGGGCCGCATCGCGACGCGCTCTGCATGGGCGCGGCGCTCGCGCTCGAAGTGGCGGGTGCCGTGAAGACCCCCGCGGAGGGTGTCGCGCAGGCGGCCGCCGCGATCGACGACGGGCGTGCGGCGGCTGTGCTGCGCGGTCTCGCGGCCTTCGGTGCGACGGTACGCGGCGCATGAGCGCGGGCGACTTCCTCG
>CANHFH010000065.1 GCA_947459825.1 Pseudomonadota bacterium
ATGAGGAAGTAGCGCAGCACCTCGGGGTGGCGGACCTTCCCCGAGTCGAGCACGGTGCGGATGGTGAAGAAGTTGCCGAGCGACTTCGACATCTTCTCGTCGTCGACATTGACGAAGCCGTTGTGCATCCAGAGGTGCGCGAAGTGCGCGCCGGTCGCCGCGCAGGACTGCGCGATCTCGTTCTCGTGGTGCGGGAACTTGAGGTCCATGCCGCCGGCGTGGATGTCGAACTCATCGCCCAGGATATCCGCCGACATCACCGAGCACTCGATGTGCCAGCCCGGGCGGCCCGGACCCCACGGGGACCCCCACGACGGCTCGCCGGGCTTGGCGCGCTTCCAGAGCACGAAGTCGAGCGGGTCGCGCTTGGCGGCATCGACCTCGATGCGCGCGCCGGCTCGCAGGTCCGCCAGTTTCTTGCCCGAGAGCTGGCCGTAAGGCGCGAAGGACGACACCGAGTACATGACATCACCGTCGTCGGCCACATACGCGTGACCGCGATCGATGAGCCGTTGCGCAAGGGCGATCATGCCGGGCACATACTGCGTCGCGCGCGGCTCATGGTCGGGGCGCAGGATGCCGAGGCGGTCGTAGTCCTCGTGCATGGCGGCGATGTAGCGCTCGGTGAAGACCTCGATCGGTTCGCCGAGCTCCGCCGCGCGGCGGATGATCTTGTCGTCGATGTCGGTGATGTTGCGCACGAACACGACACGGTAGCCGCGGTGCGCGAGATGCCGCCGCACCACATCGAAAGCGACCTTCGACCGCGCATGGCCGATGTGGCAGAAGTCGTACACCGTATCGCCGCAGAGGTACATGCGCACCTCGCCGGGACGGATCGGGCGCAGTTCCTGCTTCTGGCCGGTGAGCGAGTCGTGGATGCGGATCATGGGGCGCGCGATGATAACCGCTCGAGGCGGGCGATGGCGCGGGCCGGGGTAATGAGCACGATGAGCGGCGCGAGTTCGGGCCCCTGCAGCTGTCCGGTGAGCGCGAGGCGCAAAGGCTTGAAGAGCGCCGGACCCTTGCGGCCGGTGGCCGCAGCGACCGCCGCGGTGACGGCTTTCCAGTCGGCGCCGTGGGCGCGCAGCGCATCGGCCGCGGCGCCAAAGAATGCCGGCCCCGCCTCGGCGAGGAGCGCCGCCTCGGCGGGCGCGGGCGGCGGCAACTCGCCGAACACCACCGCGGACCAGGCCGCGACCTCGGCGGGCAGCATGAGGTTGTGGCGGATGACATCGACGAAGCCCTGCGCCGCGGCGGGGTCGAGCCCGGCGGGCAGCGCCGGCCGCAGCCACTCGAGCGCAGCGGCGGGCGTGAGCGCCTGCACCGCCGCCTTCTGCCAGGACTCGAGCTGCGCCGGGTCGAAGCGCGCCGGCGAACGCACCAGCCGCGTGGTGTCGAAGCTGCGCGCGAGCGCATCGAGGTCCTGCAGGCCCTCGGCCTCGCCGGAATGCCCCAACCGATAGAGGTGGTTCACGAGCGCGATCGGCAGATAGCCCGTCTCGCGCAGCTCCCGCAGCGTCTTGGCACCGAGACGCTTCGAGAGCGGCGAACCATCGGCGCCCGTGATCAGCGACAGGTGGCCATAGGCGGGCGCGCGCAGGCCGAGCGCCTCGGCGATCAGCAGCTGGCGCGGGGTGTTCGAGAGGTGGTCCTCGCCGCGCAGCACCACGGTGACGCCGCTGTCGGCGTCGTCGAGCACGTTCGAGAAGAAGAACGCCGCGCTGCCGTCGGCGCGCCGCAGCACGAAGTCGCCGATGTCGGCGCACTCGAACACCTGATCGCCGTGCACGAGGTCGGTGAACGCGACGCGGCCGCGGTCCGGGACGCGGAAGCGCAGCGTCGGCTGCCGGCCCTCGGCGAGCCGCGCGGCGCGCTGCTGCGCATCGAGCTCGCGGCAGGTGCCTGCATAGCGCGGCGGCCGACCGGCGGCGAGCTGGCTGCGTCGGCTGACCTCGATCTCGAGCGGCGTGCAGTAGCAGGGGTAGGCGCGGCCGGCGGCCTCGAGCTTCGCGAGCGCCGTGGCGTAATCGGCCCCGCGCGCCGACTGCACGACGATGTCGCCGTCCCAGTCGAGACCGAGCCAGCGCAGGTCGTCGAGGATCCGGGTGGCGAACTCGGTGCGGCTGCGGGTGGCGTCCGTGTCCTCGATGCGCAGCAGGAAACGCCCGGAGCGACCGCGCGCCAGCAGCCAGTTGAAGAGCGCGGTGCGCGCGTTGCCGAGGTGCAGTTCGCCGGTCGGTGACGGCGCGAAACGCGTGGTGGGGGTGACCGGGGCCGCAGCGCCGGCCTGCGGGGAAGCCATGGATCCGCCGTAGAGCGCAAGAACGGCCGAAAAATTACCATACAATCGTCGCGTGAAGTACTTGTTCGTCTCGGACCTGCACCTCGAAGCGGCCGCACCGCAGGCGATCGACGCCTTCGTCGGTCTGCTCGGCGGCGAGGCGCGCGAGGCGGCGGCGCTCTACATCCTCGGCGACCTGTTCGAGTCCTGGGTGGGCGACGACGACCCCGACCCCGCACGCGACCGCGTCTGCCGCGCCATCGAGGCGCTGACGGCGACCGGCGTGCCGGTGTTCGTGATGCACGGCAACCGCGACTTCCTCTACGGCGCGGGCTTCGAGGCGCGCACCGGCGCGGAAGTGCTGCCCGACCCCTGCGTCGCGACGCTCTTCGGGCGGCGCGTGCTGCTCACCCACGGCGACCTGCTCTGCACGGGCGATGCGGCGTACCAGGAGCTGCGCAGCACGGTGCGCGCCGCCTCCTTCCGCGAGCGCGTGCTGGCGCTGCCGCTCGAGGCGCGGCAGACGCTCGCCGATGCGGCCCGCGCCGGCAGCAAGGCGCATGTGGCGGCGCAGCGGGCGGAGATCATGGATGTCACGCCGGAGGCGGTGCTCGCCGCGTTCCGCGCCACAGGTACGCGCGTGATGGTGCACGGCCACACGCACCGCCCCGCCGAACACGGGCATGTGGTGGACGGCGAGCAGGCGCTGCGCGTCGTGCTCGACGCCTGGTACGAGGGCGGCAGCGTGCTGACGCTCGACGCGTCAGGCTTCGCGCGGCGCGCGACCCCCTTCGCCTGAGGCAGGCCCGGCTGCGCCCGCCTCGCCTGTGGCAGGCGCACCCGAGTGGAAGCGGAACTCCGGGTCGGGCCCGGTCGCAGCCTCGGCCTCGACCTCCGCCAATTCTTTGAGCCTGCGGGACACCGTGCCGCGCGGATCGTCGATCCCCGCCGCCTGCGCGTGCCGCTCGGCGAGCTTCAGGTAAAGCTGGAAGTGCCGCGCCTCGGAGGCCTCGAGCGCCGCGTAGAGCTCGGCGACGGGCGCCGGCAGCGCCGCACCGCCTGCCGCGCCGTCCGCCGGCCGCGCCGCGAGCAACCGGAAACGCTCGCAGGAGCGCGCTTCGATCAGCACGCCGCAGAGCAGCAGGTCGAGCTTGCGCCAGGGCTCGTGGGTGCGCATCGCGGCGCGCAACCGCGAGGCGTAGCGGCCCGGTTTCACGCGCAGATACGGCACGCCCTGCTCCTGCATCAGGCGGTCGACCTGCTCGAAGTGGCGCAGTTCCTCACGCGCGAGGCGCGAGAGCCGCGAGGCGAGTTCGCGGTCCTCGGGGTAGGCGAACATCATCGCGAGCGCCGTCGAGGCGGCTTTCTTCTCGCAGTTGGCGTGGTCGGAGAGCAGCTCCGGCCAGCGGCGTACGGCCTCGTCGACCCACGCCGACGGCGTCGGCGCTTGCAGCGGGAAGGTCTCCACGGGGGACGCGATGCGGTCCATGACGGCGGGCGCCGCGGTCAGACGCCGCGCACCACCTTGAGGGTGCTCGGGCCGCGGCGGCTCGCCTTGGCGGCATCGGAACGGTTCTGCTGCAGGCGATCGAGGTACTCGGGCGTCACATCGCCCGTGACGTACTGGCCGGAGAAGCAGGAGGTGTCGAACTCGTTCACGCGCGCGTCATCGTGACGGCAGGCCTGGATGAGGTCGGTGAGGTCTTGATAGACGAGCCAGTCGGCACCGATGGCCTGGCGGACCTCTTCTTCGGTGCGGCCTGCGGCGACGAGTTCGTCGGCCGCCGGCATGTCGATGCCGTAGACATTGGGGTAGCGCACCGGCGGCGCCGCCGAGGCGAAGTACACCTTGCGGGCGCCGGCTTCGCGCGCGACCTCGATGATCTGCGCCGAGGTCGTTCCGCGCACGATCGAGTCGTCGACCAGCAGCACGTTCTTGTTGCGGAACTCGAGGTCGATGGCGTTCAGCTTGGAGCGCACCGACTTCTTGCGCTGCTCCTGGCCCGGCATGATGAAGGTCCGGCCGATGTAGCGGTTCTTGATGAAGCCTTCGCGGTACTTGATGCCGAGGTGCTGCGCGACCTGCAGGGCGGCGGTGCGGCTGGTGTCTGGGATGGGGATCACGACCTCGATGTCGTGGTCCGGGCGCTCGCGGCGGATCTTCTCGGCGAGCCGGTCGCCCATGCGCATGCGCGCACGCTGCACCGAGACGTTGTCGATGATGCTGTCGGGGCGCGCGAAGTAGACATACTCGAAGATGCAGGGCGCGTGGTGCGTGGTGGCGACGCACTGCTGGCTGTTCAGCCGTCCCTGCTCGTCGATGAACACCGCCTCGCCCGGCGCGATGTCGCGCACGCTGCCGAAGCCGAGCATGTCGAGCGCCACCGACTCCGAGGCGAGCATGTACTCGGGGCCTTTGGCGGTGTCGCGGCGACCGAGCACCAGCGGACGGATGCCGTTCGGGTCGCGGAAGCCCAGGATGCCGTGGCCGATGACCATCGCGACGACGGCGTAGCCGCCGCGGCAGCGCCGATAGAGCGCTGTGACCGCGGCGAACACATCGGCAGCGGTGATGCGCGCCGTGCCGACGCGCTGCAGCTCGGAGGCGAGCACATTGAGCAGCACTTCGGAGTCGGAGCTGGTGTTGAGGTGGCGACGCTCCTCGCGGATGAGCACATCGGCGAGCTCGGCGGCGTTCGTCAGGTTGCCGTTGTGGCCGAGCACGATGCCGTAGGGCGCGTTCACATAGAACGGCTGCGCCTCGGAGGCGCTGTCGCAGCCGGCGGTCGGATAGCGCACATGCCCGATGCCGACATGGCCGCGCAGCTCGAGCATGTCCTGCTGGTTGAACACATCGCGGACGAGGCCCTGGCCCTTGCGCATGCAGACGAGGCCGTCGACCGCGGTGACGATGCCGGCGGCATCCTGGCCGCGGTGCTGCAGGACCGTCAGCGCGTCATAGAGCCGCTGGTTGACGGGAGAGGTGCCGACGATGCCTGCGATGCCGCACATGGTTCAGTTGTCCGGAGACGGTCGCGGCTCGGCGACCCCTTCAAGACTCTGCATCTGCTGCATCAGTTCGCGCGCCTGCTCCTCGGCCTGCCTCATGGCCTCGGGCATCTCGAACTGCCCCCCGTCCTTCAGCAGCGAATGGAAATCGACCACGCCGTCGAGCAGCGTCGAGGCTTGCAGCGCGACAGGCGCGAGGTGGGACTTCTTCCACCAGTCCTGCGTGGCGATGCCGAACTGCAGACCGATGAAGGTCAGCGCGCCGATGATGACCACGGCCCTCGCGGCCCCGAACAGCAGGCCGAGCATGCGGTTGATGGGACCCAACGCGGTGGCGCCGATCGCCCCTCCCACCAGCCGACCTACCAGGATCACCACCAGATAGACGATGAACCCCACGAAAAGGCTGGCGAGCAGCCAGCGGGCCTGCGGGTTTTCCGTGATGGAGGAGACGAGCGGCAGGGCGCTGTCGGCCAACCGGACCGACGCCCAGATGGAGGCGACCCACGCGATGAGTCCGAAGACCTCCCGGACCAGGCCACGCATCAGACCGCCGACGGCGAAGAAGAGCAGCAAGGCGATGAACGCGTAATCGAAAGCTGTCACGCCACGACTCCGTGCGACCCGAGGGGGTCCTGTACTCGGGAGCGCAGTGTACCCCAAGCCCGCTGGTCGTCGCGACGATGCCGGCAACCGATGGATGTCACGGCAGCGCTACGATGGCGCGATCAGGCGCCAGCGGCCGCAGCCTCGCCTCGAGGGCTTCCGCAGCCTTGCGATCGGCGACCGGGCCCACACGCACGCGGTAGAAGCGCTGGTCACCCCGGGCGGTCTCGTTGATGGAGACCTCGAAGCGGCGGCGCGCGAGATCGCTGCGCAGCACCTCGGCGCGCTCACGCGTCGTGAAGGTACCGACCTGCACGAAATACTGGCGGCCGTCGGCCGAGGCCTCCTGCGGCGCAACGGGCGGCGCGGCGGGCGGCGCGGCGGACGCAACCGCCGGCGCACGCGTGATCGCGGGCGGCGAGGCCGGCTGGGGCGTCACCTGCGCGGGCGCAGTCGCAGGCGCAGGCGCAGCGGCGAGCGGCGCGGCATCCGTCGCGGATTCGACGGGCTTGGGAGCGACTGCGGCGGGCGTGGTCGGCGCAGCGGGCACCGGTAGCTCCACCGGGACATCGTTCAAGCCCGGCGTCGGGACGGGGTCGACGGCTGCCGACGTGGCACCGGCCGGGGCCGTGGCATCACCGGAGAGGTCGACCCGGTAGGTCTGGCGCGGCGGTCCCGAGCCCGGGTCGGCTGCGGGTGCCGGCGCGGGGTTGCGACCGGAGCCGGTCAGCAGTTCGGGCAGCAGCAGCACCGCGAGCAGCACCAGGATGACGGCGCCGGTGAGTCGATTGCGCAGTGCGGTGTCCAAGCCGGGATTATAGCCCAAGCCAATCGAGCGCCGGCCCCACGGTCAGGAAGGAACCGAGCACGACGATGCGGTCGCCACGCTGCGCCAAGGCGAGCGCCGCGCCGCAGCCGTGCTCGACATCGGGCGCGAGCGCGAGGCTGCGGCAGGCCTCGGGCAGGCGTCGTCGCAGGGACTCGGGATCGCCACCGCGCTCGCCGGGCAGACCGACCAGCACCCAGCCGTCGATGACACCTTGCAGCGCCGTGCCGATCGCTGCGGCGTCCTTGTCCTGCAGGATGCCGGCGACGGCATAGGTGCGGCCGGCCGAAGGCTGTGCCGCCAAGGCCTGCGCCAAGACCTGCGCGGCCTCGGCGTTGTGCGCCACATCGAGGATCCACTCGGGACCGCCCGCAGGCCACTCGGTGATGCGCTGGAAACGACCCCGCAGACGCGCGCTGCGCAGGGCGGTAGCGACCACCGGCTCGCCGGCCGCCGCGCCGGCAAGCTCGGAGCGGCGGCGACAGAGCGCGGTGAACGCGGCGATCGCTGCGGCGGCGTTGTGGTACTGGATCGGACCGGGCAGCGCGGGCGCGGGCAGATCGTGCAGCGTCAGACCGGCGAGCGAGGCCCCGCTGCCGCGCCAACGCCAGCGCCCCTGCCCGGCCGGCGCCGTCGGCGCGATCGGCTCGATGTGGAAATCGCGGCCGGGCCACAGCGCCTCGCAGCCGAGCGACGCCAACGCCTCGCCGACGCTCTGCGGCATGTCGGCGCTGCCGAGCACCACCGGTCGACCGGCGCGGAAGATGCCCGATTTCTCGCGACCGATGTGCTCGCGCGTCGGCCCGAGCCAATCGGTGTGGTCGAGACCGACCGAGCAGAGCACGGCGACATCGGCATCGACGATGTTGGTGGCGTCGAGACGCCCGCCGAGCCCCACCTCGAGCACGACGAAGCCGCAGCCCTGGGCGCGGAACGCCAGCAGCGCGGCGAGCGTGCCGTATTCAAAGAACGTGAGCGGCACGCCGTCGCGCGCCGCCTCGATGCGCTCGAAGGCCTCGACCAGCGTCGCGTCGTCGACCGGCTCGCCATCGACCGACACGCGCTCGTTGTAGCGCTGCAGATGCGGCGAGTTGTAGGTGCCGGTGCGCAGCCCTGCGGCGCAGCCGAGCGCGGTCAGGAAGGCGGTGGTGGAACCTTTGCCGTTGGTGCCGCCTACGATGACGGTCGGCGGCGCCCACGGCAGCAGCCCGAGACGGCGCGCCACGGCGCCGACCCTATCGAGGCCGAGATCGATGTTGTGGGGGTGCTGCGCCTGTTGGTAGGCGAGCCAATCGTCCAGGGTGCGCATCGTCCGCTCTCAGACGGACGGAGCGGCGGTCGGCGGCGTCACGGGGTCGACCGCGGGCTGGCGCATCAGCATGCGCAGCGACTGCGCCAGACGCTCACGCATGTCGCGCCGATCGACGATCATGTCGATGACGCCGTGTTCGAGCAGGAACTCGCTGCGCTGGAAGCCCTCGGGCAGCGTCTCGCGCACGGTCTGCTGGATGACGCGGGGCCCGGCGAAACCGATCAGCGCGCGCGGCTCGGCGATGTTGAGGTCGCCGAGCATGGCGAGGCTCGCTGAAACACCGCCCGTCGTCGGGTCGGTGAGCACGGAGATGAACGGCAGCCCCGCGTCGGCGAGGTCGGTGAGCGCGGCGCTGGTCTTGGCCATCTGCAGCAGCGACAACAGCGCCTCCTGCATGCGCGCGCCGCCGCTCGCCGAGAAGCAGATGAGCGGGCAGCGCTCGCGGATCGCATGGTCGGCGGCGCGCTTGAAGCGCTCGCCCACCACCGACCCCATCGAGCCGCCGAGGAACTGGAACTCGAAGGCGCAGGCGACGACCGGCATGCCCTCGAGCCGCCCCGCCATCGCGATCAGCGCGTCCTTCTCGCCGGTGCTCTTCTGCGCGGCGCCGAGCCGGTCCTTGTAGCGCTTGGAGTCGCGGAAGCGCAGCGGGTCCTCGGGACGCACGCCGGCGCCGATCTCGACGCCGCTGTCGGCATCGAGGAAGCGGGTCAGGCGCTCGCGTGCACCGATCCGCATGTGGTGGCCGCATTTGGGGCAGACATGCAGGTTGCGCTCGAGCTCGGCGCGGTAGAGCGGCGAGTCGCAAGCGGCGCACTTGATCCACAGCCCCTCGGGGACCGCGCGCGAGCGGCGCTCGGTCTTGATGCGCGAGGGGACGATCTTCTCGAACCAGGCCATGGACGGGGACTATACCGGATGCGGCAGACGGAAGGCCGGGGGGTAGTCCACGGCCTGCAGCGAGAGACCCTCGGCGGGCGCGGTCGGAGCGTTGGCGCGCCGGTCGCGGCCGAGCAGCAGCGCGCGCACATCCTCGGGCGAGCGTACGCCGCGGCCGACCTCGATCAGCAATCCTGCGATGTTGCGCACCATGTGGTGCAGGAAGGCGTTGGCGGCGACATCGATGTGGACAAGGTCGCCGTCGCGGTGCACCTCCAGGCTGTCGAGCCGCCGTACCGGCGATCGTGACTGACACTCGGCGGCGCGGAACGCGCTGAAATCGTGTTCACCCAGCAGATGCGCCCCGCCCTGCTGCATGCGGTCCACATCGAGCGGCAGCTGCACCCACGCGGTGCGGCCGCCGAGCAGCGCCGAGCGCGCCGAGCGGTTGAAGATGCTGTAGCGGTAGCGGCGACGGACCGCGCTGAAGCGCGCGTGGAAGAAATCGGGCACGGGCCGCGCCCAGGCGACGCTCAGTTGCTGCCCGAGCCGGGCGTTGACGCCGAGCACCCACGCGCGCGGTGAACGCACGGCCGTGGTGTCGAAGTGCACCACCTGACCTCGCGCATGGACGCCGGCGTCGGTGCGACCGCCGCAAGCGAGCGCGACGGTCTGGTCGGCGACGCCCGAGACCGCTTCGGTCAGCTCGCCTTCGACGGTGTGCAGACCGGGTTGCTGCTGCCAGCCGCAGAAATGCGTACCGACATACTCGACGCCGAGCGCCCAACGGCGGGTGCGGGCGGGACCGGCGGCCATGTCCGTCGGCTCAGGCGAGAGAGTCGAGAAGGCGCTGCGCTTCCTCGCGCTGCACCTCGTTGCCGATGCGCAGCACATCCTCGAGCTCGGCGCGGGCGGCGGCGATGTCGCCCATATCTATGAAGGCGCGCGCGAGGTCGATCTTGCTCCCCGCCTCTTCGATGGTCGGCGGGTCGCCTTCCGGGTCCTCCGGCGCCACCCGCTCGGACGCAGATGCGACCGCGGACGCGGGAGTGACGGGAGCGGTTTCGACCGGTGCGGACGCCGGCGGATCCACCGACCACTCCCGGCGCGGCGCCTGGGCCCAAGCTTGCAGTTCCGCCTCGGCGGCGGCCGCGCGGCGACGCATGCCGAGGAGCATACCCACCAACGCCAGCACGGCGAGCAACAGCACGCCCCACAGCCACCAGACCTTGCCGAACATCGCCTGCAGCGTCGTCACCAGACCGGCCTGCCCGGCCTTCGGAGCGGCGGCGGCCGCGGCCTGCAGGTCGGCGAGCTGCGCAGAGGTCACCTCCAACAGCCGTTGTCTCTCGAGGAGCTGCTGCTCGATGCGCGCGAGACGCTGGTCGACGGTCTCGCCAGCGGTCGCCGCGGCCGCGGAGGGACCGCCGCTCGCCTTCGGCGCATCGGCCCGCTTCGCGACCGGGGTTTCGGCAGCACGGGAGTCGCCACCCAAGCCCACCGAGATCTCGGAGGGTGCGACGAGCCGCAACCGCCCGGTGGCGTCGGAGACCTGCGTCGGAGCCCCGGAGCGGCCACGCCACTGCGCCACCGCACGGTTGATCTCGGCGGTCACGCGCTGCGGCGGCAGCGCGGCGAGCTCCGCTGCATCGGGGATGCGCAGTACCGCGCCCGCACGCAGATCGTTCATCGAGGCGCCGAAGGCCTCACGGTTCGCCTCGTAGATGCCGACCAGCGCCTGAGAGGTCGTGACCCCCTGGCGTCGCGCCACGGTCGCCGCGATACGGCTCAAAGAATCGCCGGACCGCACGGTGACGCTGTCGCCCGAAGGGCGCGCGGGCGACCGGATCTCGCGCTCGGGTGCCGGCTCGGGTGCAGGCTCGGGTGCAGGCTCGGGTGCAGGCTCGGACGCGCGGTCCACGGTACCGCTGCGGCCTGGCTGGACGGCCGGTGCCTGCACCTCCATCGGCGTCAGAGGTTCAGCCGTCTCGGACGGACGGTCGATCACGAGGTTGAACTCGCGCAGCACGCGGCCGCGGCCCCAGTCGGCCGCCACCAGCAGCGTCACGAAGGGTTCGGACACCGCCTGCTCGGTGCGGACGACGAGCACCGGTGTCCCGGCGGCCGAGGTGCGCAGCGTGATCGAAGCGGTCGCCAGGAAACCGGGCCAATCGAGACCGTAACGCGTGAAGACATCCCGGCCCGGGATCTCGGCACGCAGCGCGGCGAGATCCGCAGGCGTGGCGTCGACCACCGCGATCTCCGCGACCAACGGTGCGTTCAGGCCCGAGATGACGCGCGCCTCGCCGAACCCGAACGCCTGCACCTGCGCGGTGATGCCGGCGAGCGCCAGCGCCGCGAGCATGCGCAGCGGGCGCGTGGTGCGCGATGCGGTGGGCGAACCGACGCTCAAAGGTGGTCCCTCACGAGGAGTTCGGCGATCTGGATGCTGTTGGTGGCCGCACCCTTGCGGATGTTGTCGGAGACCACCCAAAGATCGAGGCCGCGCTCGTGGGAGATGTCCTCGCGGATGCGGCCGACGAACACCTCGTCCTTGCCCGCGGCGTCGATGGCGGTCGGGTACCCCCCCGGCTTGCGGGTATCGATGACCTTCACGCCCGGTGCCTTCTCGAGCAGGGCGCGTGCCTCGGGCACGGTGAGCTTGCGGCGGGTCTCGATGTGCACGGCCTCGGAATGCCCGAAGAACACCGGCACGCGCACGGTCGTCGCGTTCACGCGCATCGACGGGTCGCCGAGGATCTTCCGGGTCTCCCAAACCATCTTCATCTCTTC
>CANHFH010000066.1 GCA_947459825.1 Pseudomonadota bacterium
CAGGGCGGCGTGCGCGCCGGCATCCAGCGCCAGAACTACTATGTGACGGAGTCGGTCGGCATCGCCACGGGCTTCCTGATCGCGGCGCTGCACCACGCGGGGCTCGCGACGCTCACCCATACGCCCAAGCCGATGAACTTCCTCAACGGCATCTGCGAGCGACCGGACACCGAGCGCCCGTACCTGCTGTTGGTGGTCGGCTATCCGGCGACCGACGCGACCGTTCCGGTGCATGCGACCATAAAGAAGCCGCTCACCGAGATCGCCCGGTTCATCTAGGAGCACGCGATGACCTATGCGGTGACGGATCAGTGCATCCGTTGCAAGTACCAGGACTGCGTCGATGTCTGCCCGGTGGATGCCTTCCGCGAGGGGCAGAACATGCTGGTCATCGATCCCGAGGCCTGCATCGACTGCGGCGTCTGCGAGGCGGAGTGTCCCGCGGGCGCGATCCTGCCCGATTCTTTGGTCGAGCCGCGCTGGGTGGCGCTCAACGCGAAGTATGCGCCCGCGTGGCCGGTGATCCGCTCGCGGGGTCGGCCGTTCGCGGACGCCGATGCGTGGTCGGGCGTGCCGGGCAAGTTCGAGGCGCATTTCTCCGAGGAACCGGGCGCGGGCGGCTGAGACCCGACGCGGACCCGACCGGCAGGTGATGGACAAGATCCAGCGGGTCCGCTGCGCGATCGCGGGTCATGAAGTCGACCGGATCCCCGCCGGCTTCTGGACGCATTTCCCGCCCGCCGCCAGCACCGGTCGGGCCATGGCGGATGCCCACCTCGATTTCTACCGCCGTTCCGGGGTCGACTTCGTCAAGGTGATGAACGACAACCCCTACCGCTTGGTCGGATTGGACCGGATCGATCGACCGTCCGATTGGCGTCGATTACGCCCCGAGCCGCGCGACTCGAGCGGCCGGCTCGCGTACCTCGATGGCGTGAAGGCGATCCTCGATGCGGTCGGCCACGAGGCATTGGTGATCGTCACGGTGTTCAACCCCTTCGCGACCGCGAACGACAACCGCAGCGGATCGTTGGACTTCAGCGACCTGACCTTCGGCGGCATCAGCGCGCATCTGAAGGAGGATCCGGAGGCCACCGCGGCGGGACTCCAGGTCATCGCGGAGAGCCTCGCCATGCTCGCCGTGGACTGCATCGAGGCCGGCGCGGCCGGGGTCTTCTTCTCCGCCAACGGGGCGGAGCGGGGCCGGTTCAGCGAAGAGCAGTTCGAACGCCACATCGGTCGGACAGACCGCGTGGTGCTCGATGCCGCGCGTGCGGCGGGTGCGACCTTCAACCTGCTCCATGTCTGCGGTGCCGACCAACGGCTCGAGGCCTACGCCGGCTATCCGGTGGATGTCGTGAACTGGGCGCCGCAGATGTCCAACCCGTCGCTCATCGAGGGGCGCCGGCTGCTCGGCAAGACCGTGCTCGGCGGACTCGACCAGAGCGGACCGCTGTCCACGGCATCGCGCCCGGCCATCGAGCGCGAGGTGCGCGAGGCGGTCGCCGCTTTCGGCGCGCGCGGCTTCATGTTGGGCGCCGGCTGCGCCGTGACCGGCGAGGTCGACCCCGAGGTGTTCGCGTGGGCGCGCGACGCCGCGACGGCGTGACCATCGACGCTCCCGCTGTCCGCCCTCAGTTGCCCACCGGCAGCACGTTGTCGTCGCTGTCGCGGTCGATGCGCTTGTTGTAGGGGTCGACGCCCGCGTAGGCGGGCTTCGCCGCCGTCTGCAGCACGATCCTCTGCTCGCCGTCACGCAGCCGGTGCCGCTCGAAGGCGAGCACGCTCTGCCGCGTGAACCCCTCCTTGCCGGGCTCGGCCGTGAACAGGCCGATCTCGAAGGCCTCGTCGAGCGCGGCCGGCGTCTCCTTGCCGAGCCCGTCGGCGTAGAGCTTTCGCGCCTTCACCGTGAGCGTCGTCTCCCAGCGGCCGCCGGCGACCTGCCTTGTCTTGGCCGACTCCGCCTTGAGGTCGTAGAGCGTGATGCGCTCGAAGAGGTCGGCGATGAGCTGTTCGTGGCCGGGGCCGGCCTCCTCGCGCAGCACCCGCAGGAAGTCGCTGGCGTTGGGGTAGGGCGCGGGCTTGAAGGCGTACTGCGCGAGCAGCCGCTGCAGGGTGCGGTCCACGACCTCGACACCGAGCTCCTCCTTGAGGAGATACATCGCAAGTCCGCCCTTCTGATAGTGGATGTAGCCCTGGTTCTCGACGCGGGCGAGCGGCAGCTCCTCCAGCCGCTCGCTGCCGCGCGCGCGCAGGTAGCGGTCGAGCTCGTACTTCAGGAACTTGCGGATCTGCTCGGGTCCGTAGACCTCCTCCATCACCCGCAGCGCCGAGTACTGCGCCATCGCTTCGATGAGCAGCGTCGCGCCCTGCTGGTACGACGGTACCAGCTGGTGTCCCCACCACTGGTGGCCGATCTCGTGCGCGGTGATGTAGGTCACCATGTCGATGTCCTCCGGCTCCTTGCGGTGCTGGATGAACCCGATGGCCTCGGAGTACGGCACCGTGTTGGCGAAGGACTGCGCGAAAGACGCATAGGCCGGGAACTCTAGGATGCGCAGCTGCTTGAACTGGTACGGGCTGAAGGCCTCCGAGAGGAGCTGCAGCGAGGTCTTCATGGCCTCGAGCATGGTCCGCACGTTCATGTCGTGGGGCGGATGGTGGTAGACCGCGAGCTCGACATCGTTCCAGCGGTCGCGGGCCACAGCGTAGCGCGCCGACTGGATCGAGAAGAAGTTGTTGATCGGTGCGTCCGTCCGGTAGCGGACCGTGCGCCGACCGCCCTCGACCGTCTCCGAGACCCGGTAGCCGGGCGCGATGGCGAGCTGGTCGGCGTCCGTGGACACCGTGATGTCCGCGTCCACCCAGTCGCTGTCGCGGCGCAGCGCACTATAGGCGCGCGCGCTGTCGTCCTCCAGCTTCGGCGGTCGCGACTCCGGCGCGAGGCCGCGTTTGCGGCGCTCGACGCGGTCCTGGAGATAGTTGCCCTGTTCGGGTCCGAGCGCCGGCGCGATCTCCGAGTTGTCGAGGAAGGTGCCGTTCTCCACGAGCCGCGTGTCGATCGCCTGGTGCCGGAAGCCGTGCCGGGCACGGCGCAGCCCGAAATCGAGCGTCGCACGGGCGCCTGGCGCGAGCGGTTGCGAGAATCGATAGATGCGGTAGTTGAAGCGCGGCAGCTCGCGGGCGAGCGTCGCGCCCGATACGCCGATGTTCCGCACCTCCATGTCGCGCGGCAGGCTGACATGCACCTCGTCGAGCGGAACGCCGCTGCGGTTCTCGAGTGCGTAGCGGCCGCGGATGTCGGCGCGCCCTTCCTTCGGGAAGAGGTCGACCGCCAGGGTCACCGCGGTGATGCGCGGCTGGGGCAGGGTCTCGTGGACGGCGAGCGTCCTCTCGTAGTCGGCCGCCCAATCTCGGTTTTCGTCGGCGGTGCGGTATTCATTGAGGACATTGGTGTTGTACCAGATCCAGCCGCCGAGCCCGGCCATCGCTAGCAGCGCCAAGGCTGCGAGCGCGCCCGAGGGGCCGGCGAGGCGCTTCGGCAGCCGCGAGAGGCGCGTGCGCAGCGCATCGACCGTACCGCGACGCCACAGCGCCGCCGCCAGCACCCCGAGCAGCAGCGCGCAGGCCGCCCAGTAGGCCCGGAACCACGCCGCGACGGCGGCGAAGATGCCCTGACCGTTCATGTCTGACAGCGGTTCGGGGGGCGAGGCGCCGTAGAGATAGAGCGGGTGCTCGAAGCCGAGGTTGCTGAGCGTCGCGCGCGCGACGATGAACAGCATCATCACCAGCCAGCCCATCGCCTTCGACGGCACGACCGTCTGCACGAACACCGCAAGGATGGCGAACAGCGTGACGTCGATCGTCCACGGCAGGACATACCACAGCAGGTAGTGGCCGATCTCGAGGTCGGTGTGGCCCTTGAGCAGCTGCACCACCATGGCCATAAGCGCACCGCCCAGGATGGTGGTGAAGAGCACCAGCGTGATCGCCAGCATCTTCGGCAGCGCGAAGGCCCAGTCGGGCGCGGGCGTCGCATCGATGATCTCGTGCATGCGCCGGTCGCGGCTGCTCCACACGAGCTCGCCCGCGTAGTAGATGGCGATGAGCAGCGGGATGAGGTTGAAGCTGCCGGTGAGCGTCTCGACCATCACCCGGGTGACCGGAAGCGTCGAGGTGCCGTAGCTCTCGTCGGCGAACCAGAGCGCGCTGAGCGCGTTCGCGCAGCCGATGAACACCAGCACGATGTAGCCCGGATGGCGGAACGCTGCGGCCATGTCATGGCGCACGAGCGCCGCGAGCGCGGCGAGGTCGCGGCGCACGGGCGTCAGCGTCGCCGTGGCGGGAGCGGTACGCGCGGCCGGCATCGTCGATGCGATCGTCGTCGTCGTCGCCGCTGCTGCCGCCGCTCCGCCGTCGGGCTTGGATGCCCCGTACGGCGTCGCCTTCGCGGAGCGTTCGCCGACGCGGTACAGGCGCATCGCGAGCGCCAGCAGCACTGCGGTCAGGCCGATCCACAGCAGGCGGTTCCAGAGCAGCGGTCCCTCTAGAGCGGGCATCAAGGTGTTGCGTTCGGCCGCGGTCCAATACTTGGTGAGGATGTCGAGCGCCGCGAGGCCGAACGGATCGACCAGCGTGATGAGCGGCTCGTGACGCGGATCGCTCAGCAGGCCGAGCGTGACGAGATAGCCGACCAGCAGCACCATCACGCCCACATAGGTGAGTGACAGCGAGCGCGTGACGAGCGCCACCGAGTACAGCAGCGCCGACATGATGAGCAGCGTGGGTCCGCAGAGCGCGAGCCAGGCGTAGAGATACCAGCCGGCGCGGAACGGGCCGACCGTCTCGGGGTCGATCCAGGGCATGGCCGCGCCGAGCGCGTTGCCGATGGGTACGGCGGCGAGGGCCAGCATGCCGGCGAGCCAGGCGCCCGCGAACCGGCCGAGCAGGTAGTCGCGTACCTCGAGCCGGGAACTGTGCAGGATGCCGCCGAAGCGCGTCTCGTCGTCGCGCACCACGGCGTTCGCGACGAACGCTGCGGCTACGAACAGCCCGAACAAGGTCAGGATCAGCGTGGTCTGCGCGATCACGAACGGCGCGTTGACGTGGACGTTGCCGCCCTCACCGCCGATGGTCAGCTGGTCGGAAGCCGCGGCGCCGAAGGCCATCAGCAGGAACACGAGGAAGGTGACCCAGAACGCCGGCGAGCGCAGCTGGTAGCGCAGTTCGAAGGCGGCGACATGGCGCAGCATGGCGGTGCCCTCAGGCGGCCCGCCGCTGCGCGGCGAGCGTGGCGAAGTAGACATCCTCGAGGCCGGCGGTGGCGGGCGTGAAGCCTTCGCCGGGCGAGGCATCGGCGAGCACATGCACGACGGTGCGGCCGCCCGAGAGTCGCGTGGCGATCACCTGTGTCGCGGCGCGCAGCGGCTCGAGCTCCTCCTTCGCGATGACCTTGCGCCAAACGCGGCCCTGCAACGCGTCGGTGAGGTCGGCGGGGGCGCCGTCCGCGACGATGCGTCCGCCGGCGAGGATGGCCATGCGCGGGCAGAGTTCGGCGACGTCCTCGACGATGTGGGTCGAGAGGATCACCACCACGTTCTGGCCGATCTCGGCCAACAGGTTGAGGAAGCGGTTGCGCTCCTCGGGATCCAGGCCGGCGGTCGGCTCGTCGACGATGATCAGCCGCGGGTCGCCGAGCAGCGCCTGCGCGATTCCGAAGCGCTGGCGCATGCCCCCCGAGAACCCGGCGACGGCCTTGCGGCGCACCTCCCAAAGATTGACCTGGCGCAGCAGGCGCTCGACCGCATCGCGCCGCTCGCCGCGGGCGGCGTAGCCCTTGAGCACGGCGAGGTGGTCGAGCATGTCGAGGGCCGACACCCGCGGATAGACGCCGAAGTCCTGCGGCAGGTAGCCGAGCACGCGGCGCAGCGCCTGCGGGTCGGCGAGCGCGTCTATGCCATCGAAGCGGATGCTGCCCGACTGCGGCGTCTGCAGCGTCGCGATGCAGCGCATCAGTGTGCTTTTGCCGGCGCCGTTCGGGCCCAGCAGGCCGAACATCCCGGCGGGGAGGTCGAGCGACACGCCGTCCAGCGCGCGGGTGCCGTTGGGGTAGAGGTAGCTGAGGTCGTGGATGGTCAGCATGGCAGGGCTCCAAGTCTAGGTGTGTTAGTTATATAAAACACCACACCTCAGGTCAAGGGGCGACCCTTCAGCGTCCCGTCGGCGGCAGCCTCACGACATAACGCAGCGCCAGGACGCTGGTGCGGCTGAGGCCGGCGATCAGCTCCATGCGGTCGGGGCGCCGCTCAGGGCGTCGCCGGCGTGTAGGTGTAGCTCGAGCCGATGCCGAGCGGCAGCCCGAGGCTCCAGTACACGATCAGGAACAGCGTCCAGCCCACGAGGAAGGTGATCGAGTACGGCAGCATCAGCGCGACCAGCGTGCCGATGCCCGCGCGTTGCACATAGCGGCGGCAGAACACGACGATCAGCGGGAAGTAGGGCAGCAGCGGCGTGATGATGTTGGTCGAGCTGTCGCCGACGCGGTACGCGGCCTGGGTCAGGTCGGGCGAGACGCCGAGCTGCATCAGCATCGGCACCATGATGGCGCCGATGAGCGCCCACTTCGCCGAGGCCGAGCCGATGAGCAGGTTGACGGTGGCGGTCAACAGGATGATGCCGGTGAGCGTCACGCCGAGCGGCAGCGCGGCGTCGCGCAGGGCGTTGGCGCCCTTGAGCGCGAGCAGCACGCCGAGGTTCGACTGGCCGAAGGCATAGATGAACTGGGCGCAGAAGAAAGCCATGACGATGTAGTACCCCATGCCCGACATGGCCTTGGTCATGCCGGCGACGACGTCGCGGTGGGTCTTGATGGTTCCGGCAGCGACGCCGTACGCGATGCCGGGCACCAGGAACCCGACGAAGATGATCGGCACGATCGACTTCATGAGCGGCGCGCCGGAGTCGAGCAGCTTGCGGACGCCCTCGGCGTCCGGGGGCGCCGCCCAGGCCGTATCGCCGCTCAGCGACCAGGCGAACAGGGCGCCGGCGACGAGCGCGGCGACCAGCGCCGCGCGTAGACCGCGGCGCTCGGCGGTCTGCAGCGGCTCCTGGGTGGGCAGCGTCGTGGGATCGCCGTCGACGACCGTCGTGCGCAGCCGCGGTTCGATGACGAGGTCGGTGAGCGCCCAACCGAGCAGGATGATCACCGCCGACGAAGCGGTGGTGAAGTAGAAGTTGTTGAGGAGGCTCACGACGACCGTCGGGTCGACGAGCTGCGCCGCGGTCTGGGTGATGCCGGCGAGCATCGGATCGAGGCTCGACGGTACGCCCAGGGTGGCGCTGAAGCCGCCCGAGACGCCGGCGAAGGCTGCCGCGATGCCGGCGAGCGGATGGCGACCGGCGGCGTAGAAGATCACCGCACCCAGCGGGATGACGAGCACATAGCCCGCATCGACCGCGACATGGCTCAGGATGCCGACCGCGATCAGCGCCGGGGTGAGCAGCATGCGCGGGGTCACGGCCATCGCCGCGCGGAGCGCGGCGTTGATGAAGCCCGTGTGTTCGGCGACCCCGAGGCCCAACATCGCGACCAGCACCACGCCGAGCGGCGGGAAGGATGTGAAGGTGGAGACCATCGCCGCCATGAACGCGGTGAGCGACTCGCCGGAGAGCAGGTTGCGGATCTCGATGGGCTTGCCGCTGCGCGGGTCGATCTCCGCGAACGTCATGTTGGAGAGCAGGGCGCTGACCACCCAGGCGAGGACCATCAGCAGCACGAAGAGCACCGCCGGGTCGGGCAGGCGGTTGCCGATGCGCTCCACCGCATCGAGGCTGCGGGCGAACCAGCCACGCGGCGTCGCGGATCGATCGTTCGTCGGGTCGTTGGGCGCGGGGGCGTTCGACATGTGGGATCCGTCCGTCGGCAGGTCGGCGGGAAGGGAACCGGATGCTAACAGCCGTACGCCACCGCCCGGAACCCCTCCCGCCCGCTGCGGGGGCGGAAGCGTATCGGGCGTCCGGCGCCACCTCTGCCGACGACGCGTCTGGGATAATGAAGGTCCACGCCCACAGAGGTCATACGATGCGTCTCTACAGCTACTGGCGCAGTTCCGCGGCGTACCGCGTGCGCATCGCGCTCGCGTTGAAGGGCATCCCCTACGAGTGCGTCCCCGTGCATCTGGTCCGCGACGGCGGCCAGCAGCACTCGCCCGAATACAAGCGCCTCAACCCCGGTGGTCGTGTGCCGACGCTGGAGGTGGGCGGGCAAGCCCTCTACCAGTCGATGGCCATCCTCGAGTGGTTGGAGGAGACGCATCCGCTGGTGCCGCTGCTGCCGGCAGATCCGATCGGGCGCGCGCGGGTGCGCGGCATCGCGCAGCTGATCGTCTCGGACATCCAGCCGCTGCAGAACATCTCGGTCACGAACTACCTGCGCGACGAGGCGCATTGGGCGTCCGAGCAGACCGCCGCATGGCTGCGCCACTGGATCGGTCGCGGCATGGCGGCGGTCGAACAGGCGCTCGATGACCCCGCCACCGGGTCGTTCTGCCACGGCGACTCGCCGACGCTGGCTGATCTTTGTCTCGTGCCGCAGTGCTACGCGTCGCGGCGGTTCGGGGTCGATGTGGCGGCGTATCCGCGCATCGCTGGCATCGAGCGGCGCTGCCTCGAGATGCCGGAGTTCCGCGTCGCTGCGCCCGAGGCGCAGCCCGACGCCGAGGTCGCTGCGCGCTGACATCCCGCGCAAGGGGCTGTCCGGACCGACAGGACGCGATCAGCCTGCGCCGGCCGTCGCGCTGCGCAACGGCGCCGCGGGCAGCAGCGCGAGGCTCGCGAGCGCCGTCACCGCCAGCGTCGCTCTCGCCCACCGCGGCGCCTCCCAGCCGAACCAGCCCATACCGGCGAGCTCCGGCAGCAGCAGCAGGGCGGCCGCGATCGCTCCGACGCGCAGCATCTCGATGCGGCGTGCGAACGGCCGCTCCTCGAGCGCCCAGCCGACGCCGACCGCCGTGGCCGTGATCACGAGGGCGTAGGCGATGCCCGCGGCCGCGCTGACCGAGTCGATCACGAGCAGGAAGTGCATCACCATGGGCGCGAGCAGCAGGTACTGCGCGAGCGCATATCGGCGTACCGCCGGGCGCGTGCCGGTGTCGAAGCGGCGGACCTTCGAGGTGTCGAGGTGGGCAAGCGCCACCCCGCGTCCCTGCGGCGGGTCGAACCACACGCGCAGCGCGGCGAGCGGCGTCGACGCCGCGAGCGAGGCGCGCAGCAGGTCGCTCCAGACATTGAGGTTGCCCCAGGCCGCGTTGTAGCTGGCGAGCGGCTTGCGCACGCCGTAGACGATGCGTTCGTCGTCGCGCTCCTCGACGAAGGTGCCGAACAACCGGTCCCAGATGATGAGGATGCCGCCGTAGTTGCGGTCGATGCAGTAGTCGTTCTGGCCGTGGTGCACGCGGTGGTTGGAGGGCGTGACGAGCACGCGGTCGAGCCGACCGAGCTTGCCGACGAGCTCCGTGTGCACCCAGTACTGGTAGAGGAGGTCGATGAGTCCCACCACCGCGAACACCATCGGCGGCACGCCGGCGACCGCCATCGCGATGTAGAAAGGCCAGCTCGTGAAGCCGCCGGTCGCAGTCTGGCGCAGCGCGGTCGTGAGGTTGTAGTACTCGGAGGAGTGGTGGACCTGGTGCGAGGCCCAGAAGAGGTTGACCTCGTGGCCGGCGCGGTGCGCCCAGTAGTAGCAGAAGTCGTAGAACAGCAGCGCGAAGACCCAGACCCAGACGCTGTCCGCCGGCAGCGTCGTCACGCGCAGGTGCTCGAACGCGAGCACATAGATGCCGAAGCCGATGACGCGCGTGAACGCGCCCCAGACCTGGCTCAGGATGCCGAAGTGCAGGCTGGTGAGCGCGTCAGGGATGTCATAGGCGCCGGGCGCGCGTCGGCGCGCGATCAAGGCCTCGATGACGATGGAGGCCATGAAGACCGGGATGGCGTACAGCATCGGGTTCATGTCAGACCCGATTCGAACACAGGACGCGCGATGCTGTCACCCGCGCCGTGCGCGGCGCAGCAGATGGCTCGGCAGCAGCCCGAAGCGTTGCTCGAAGACCTGGCCGAGACGGCCGAGGTGGGTGAAGCCGAGGCCTACGGCGAGTTCGGTGACGCTCTCGGCATCGCCCGCGTGTTGCAGCGCGGCGTGCAGCCGTCGCAGGCGTTGTTCACGCAGCCAACGCATCGGGCTCATCCCGAACCGCGACTGGAACGCGTACTGGAGCGAGCGTGAGGAGACGCCGGTGAACTGCACGAGTTCCTCGAGCGCGAGCGGCTTGGCGATGTTCGTGACCATGAGTCCGCAAGCGCGGTCGGTTGGCACACGGAGGTCGCGCCGCTCGACGAGCGCGGCGTCTTCGCCGGCCAACACCAGCGTGAGGCGCGAAACGGCGCGGGCGACGATGTCGGCGGACTGCATGGCATGCGTGTCGGGCGCAGTGGGGTCGGGCGCGCCGGGCGCGTGCAGGAACAGCGGGAGTTCCGCGATCGTTTTCCGGGCCGACTCGTCGGTCGCGGCGTGCAGGCCCGGACGGAGTAGCCGCCGCAGCAACGGGTCACGGGCCCGCGCCGCACCGAGCAGGAGCACGGCATGGCCGGTCACGGCGGCGGGGTCGAAGCGCACGATGATGCCGTCCGAGGCCCCGTCGATCTCGGATCGTGCTGCGCGCAGCAGCACATGACCGAGGTCGGGAGGCAGGACGAGCAGGTCCGCCGCTGCGGGTGTCTGCGCTGCATCGTCGTGGTGCGCTGCCGAGCCGCGACCCGCCTCGTGGGGCGCGGTGACGGCGTTGTCCAGTGACTGCATGACCTCTAAACTTTCATGCATGCGCTCATCGGACAACCTGCCGAAAGTCACACGGCCGTCCCGCGACCGAGGGGACAGCGCATGAAGGCGCCCGGCATCCTGCGGCGGCGAGCGCCGTTTCTGACGCCGTTCTGGGTCGCGGGGCTCGCGGCGATGCTGCTGCTGCTCGTCGTCTATCTCGCGGGCCGTGCGACCATCGCGTTCGCGGCCGACACGACCACGGTGATCGTGTTGCGTCATGCGGAGAAAGCGACCGATGCCGGTGACGATCCGCCGTTGGGCCCGATCGGCCTCGCGCGCGCAGAGCGGCTCGCCGCGCTGCTCGCCGCCGCGCCGCTGTCCGCGGTCTACGCGAGCGATACACAGCGCGCACAGCAGACCGCCGCGCCGCTAGCGGCACGGCATCGCTTGCCGGTCACCGTGCGCGCCGCGAAGGATGTCCGCGGCCTGATCGACGACATCGGCGGACGACATGTCGGTCGCAGCGTCGTCGTGGTCGGTCACTCCAACACCGTGCCCGGGATCGTCTCCGCCTTGACCCGCGGCAAGCAGGCGGTCGCCATCGCGGATGACGAGTTCGACCGCATCTTCATCGTCACCGTGACGCGGTTCGGGCCGCCCTCGACCACCGAGCTGCGCTACTGAGGCTGTCCATCCATACAGCCCTCGATAGCGGAAGTCCTGTCTTCGGTCGGGCTCGGTGCTAGAATCGCCGCCCTCGCGTGGGGCGGTAGCTCAGCTGGGAGAGCGTCGCGTTCGCAATGCGAAGGTCGAGGGTTCGATCCCCTTCCGCTCCACCATCTTTTCCCTCCCGGCACCGGTTGCGTCATCGCCCC
>CANHFH010000067.1 GCA_947459825.1 Pseudomonadota bacterium
GACAAGCCGGGCGGGTTCCTGGGCGTCGAGGCGCTGCGCCGCGAGGCGGCGACGGGTCCGCGCGAGCGCTTCGTGCCGCTCATCGTCGATGCCGGCGATGCCGACGCGGCGGCGGTATCCATCGTGTTCGAGGGTGACGAACAGGTCGGGCTCGTGACATCGGGCGGCTACGGCTACCGGCTCAAGCAGAGCATCGCGCTCGCCTATGTGCGCACCGATATGGCGGTGCCGGGCACCGAGCTCACGGTCGAGATCCTGGGCGAGCGCCGCCGCGCGGTGGTCGCCGTCGAGCCGCTCTACGATCCGCAGAACCTGCGTCTGAAGGCCTAGCGGCGACGCCCGTCGGCCTGTCTATGTGCGGCGACGGTCGTCGCCGCGCATCAACAGCAGCGCGATCGCGGTCGATGCGACCATCAAGAACACGCTGACCGCGTTCAGTACGGGCGTCGCGCCGTCGCGCATGCGGCCATACATCATCACGGTGAGCGGCGAGTCGGCGCCGACCAGCATCAGCGTGGTGTTGAAGTCCTGGAACGACATCAGGAACACGATCGCCGCCGAGCCGATGAGCGCTGGCCGCAGGTAGGGCAGGGTGATGGTCGCGAGCACCGCGGGGCGCGAAGCGCCGAGGTTGTAGGCGGCCTCTTCAAGCGTCCTGTCGAAGCGCTTCAGGCGCGCGCTGATGGTCAGCGTGGCGATGGCGATCAGGAACGAGACCTGGCCCAGCACCACGAGCGGCAGCCCCGGTCTCAGGAACTCCGCCTCCCAGCCGAAGACATCTCCCAGCAGGTCGGCGACCCGGCTCGCGAAGGCGAGGATGGAGATGCCGAGGATCACGCCCGGGATCACGAGCGGCACCAGCATCAGCAAAGAGAGCAGTCCCTGGCCGCGGAAGCGCATGCGCTCCATCAGGAAGGCGTTGGTGGTGCCGACGACCACCGACAGCAGCGTCACCCACGCCGCGACCAAGAGGCTTGTGAGGATGCTGCCCATGAGTTCTTCGTCCTTGAAGAGGCCCGTGCGCCCCTCGGCGTCGTTCCCCGTGAACCAGTCTAGGGTGAAGCCCTGCCAAGGCGGGGCCGGGTAGGGCGCATCGTTGAAGGCGAAGGCCGCCACGGTGACGAGCGGCAGGAACAGGAACACGAGGAAGGCCGCGACGAAGACGCCGGTCGCGATGCGCAGCCAGAGCGGACGGGGGAGGGAGGGGATCATGTGCGGCGTCTCAGGTGCGGCTCATGACATCGGCGAACTTCTGGCCGCTCAGGCGCAGGCCGAGCCACACCATCAGGCTCGACAGCGCGAGCAGCAGGAAGCCGAAGGCCGCGCCCTGCTCCCAGTTGAAGCGGGTGATGAACTGCGTGTAGATCTGCTCGGTGAACCACAGCGAGTTCTTGCCGCCGAGCAGCGAGGCGGTCAGGTAGTTGCCGAGCGTCAGCATGAACACCACGATGCAGCCCGCGGTGATGCCGGGCGCGGCGTGCGGGATGACCACGGTGCGCAGCACCGTCCAGCCGCTGCCGCCGAGGTCGTAGGCGGCCTCGATGAGCGAGTCGTCGAGGCTCTCGAGGCTGGAGTAGAGCGGCACCACCATGAAGAGCAGCGAGGTGTAGACGAGGCCGACCAGGATGGTGGCGTCTCGGTAGAGCATCTCGACCGGCGTATCGGTGATGCCGAGCGACACCAACACCGCCGGCAGCACGCCGGTCTCGCGCAGCAGGATCATCCAGCCGAGCGTGCGCACCGTCTCGCTGACCCAGAACGGGATCAGGCAGACCGCGAACAGCAGCGCGCTGACGCGGCCGCGGGTGAGCTTGGCGATCGTCCAGGCGATCGGGAAGGCGATCAGCAGCGTGAGGCCGGTGGCGATCACCGAGATGACGGCGGTTCGCACGAAGACATCCCAGTAGAGCGGCTCGGCGAAGAAGGTGCGGTACTGCGCGAGGCTCCAACTGAACTCGCCGGGACCGATACGCTCGCGGAACGAGAGCAGTGCGAGGTCGAGGTGCGGCAGCAGGATGACGCCGACGAGCCAGACCAGAGCGGGCGCCAGCAGCAGGCCGAGCAGCAGCAGACGGGTGGTCTTGCTGCCGACCTCAGCCATGACCGCCGCCGGTCCCGCCGCCACCGGTCGCGAAGCACACCGCACGCTCCGGCGCGAAGGTGAACAGCACGCGCTCGTCGACCTTCAGGTCCGCATAACGACCGGTCTGGGGCAGGGCCACCCGGAACTCGGCGCGGCTGCGCGCCTCGCGCAGCAGCACTGCGGAGTTCGCGCCATCGAACAACAGGCTCTCGACCACGCCCTCGTGCACCGGAGCCGCTTCGTCGCCCGGCGCGATCGTGGGTCGGTCCAAATCGGCCGCGGTCCTTCCCAACACCGCCACCTCAGGACGCACGAAGGCGGTGGCGGCATCGCCCACGCTCGGCCTACGCCCGTCCGGAGCGGCCTGGATCTGGGCCCGCACCACCCAGCCCTCCGGAGTGGTGACGTCCGCCAGCGCCCCGTGGAGGGCGCTGACGCGTCCCTCGATGCGGTTGTTCGCGCCGACGAAGCCCGCCACGAACGGGGTCGCCGGGGAGTAGTAGAGCGCCTGCGGGCTGCCGACCTGCTCGAAGCGGCCGGCGTTCATCACCGCGACCTGGTCGGAGAGCACCAGGGCTTCGGACTGGTCATGGGTGATGTAGACGAAGGTGGTGCCGAAGGCGGCCTGCAGCTGCTTGAGCTCGATCTTCATGCGCTCGCGGAGCTTCAGGTCGAGGGCGCCCAGCGGTTCATCGAGCAGCAGCAGGGTGGGTTCGAGGACCAGGCTGCGGGCGATGGCGACGCGCTGACGCTGGCCGCCGGAAAGCTCGTCGGTGCGCTTCCCTGCGGCGCCCGGCAGGCCCACGCGCTCGAGCATGGCCGCCACCTTCGCCTCGCGCTCCGCGCGTCCCACGCCGCGTCTCGCGAGGCCGTAGGCGACGTTCTCGCCCACGCTCATCATCGGGAACAGCGCCAGCTGCTGGAAGACCATGTTGACGGGACGGCGGTTGGGCGGCACGCCCTGCATGCTGCGGCCGCCGATCTCGATGTCGCCGCTGTCGGGTCCGATGAAGCCCGCGATCATGCGCAACAAAGTCGTCTTGCCGCAGCCCGAGGGGCCGAGGATGGAGAAGAAGCTGCCGCGCGTCACCGCGAAGGACAAGGAGTCGACGGCCACATGGCTGCCGAAGCGCTTCAGCAGCGACTTGGCCTCGAGGTCGACCGCGGTCACTTCGCAGCCTTGATCCGGTCGAGCACGCGGCCTTCGAGCTCCTCGAGACCCGGCGGGATCGCCGGATACCAGCGCACATCCTTGAAGCCGCCGGGGAAGCTCTCGGCGAACTGGGCGCGCAGCCTGGGGTCGGTGAGCTTGTCGGCGCCGACGGCGGCGGAGAAGTTGCCGATGTTCTTGGCGATGCGCGCGGCGATCTCGGGGCGCAGCGTGAAGTTGATCCAGGCGTAGGCGGCGGCTTCGTTCTTGCCGCGCGCGGGAAGGGTGTAGGTGTCGAGCCAGCCGAGCGCGCCCGACTTCGGGGCGATGAACTTGATGGCGGGGTTCTCGCGGGCGAGCTTCCAACCGCCCGAATCCCACATCATCGCGGCGTGCAGTTCACCGGAACGCATGCCGTTCAGGAGCTGGTCGCGGTTGTCGAAGAAGAAGCGGAAGTTCGCCTTGCAGGCGATGAGCCGCGCGCCCACCTGATCCATCAGCGCCGAGTACGCCTTGGTGTCGCCGTAGAGCGCGAACGGGTCCTTGCCCATGGCGAAGGCGAAGGCCATCAGCGTCGGGCGGCGCAGGCGCACCGAGGTGCGGCCTTTCAGGTCGGCGCGGCAGAGGTCGAGGTAATCGGCGATCTTGGTGCGCTGCGTGTTGACCACGAGGCCCTCGGCGCCCCAGACATACGGCAGCGCGTAGAGCTTGCCGCCGACCGTGGCGTTGCGGCGTACGGTCGCGAGCAGGTCGGGCTGGATGCGCTCGACGCGCACCTTCGTGAGGTCGATCGGCTTGTAGATGCCGAACTCCTGCTGCGGCCCGAGGATGCGGTCCTGGGAGGGCTGGGCGAGGTCGAACCCGGCGCCGCGGGTAGCGCGCAGCTTGGAGATCATCTCCTCGTTGTTGGAGAGCGTGACCTCCACCTTGATGCCGGTCTCCTTGGTGAACTGCGCGGCCACATCGGCCGGGACGTAGTCCGCCCAGGTGATGATGTGCAGCGTGCCCTGCGCGGCGGCCACGCCCGGCAGGACCGCGAGCGACAGCAGGGTGACGAGCGCGGTGAGGCGCGCGGTGAAGGACGGGGCGCGGCGGGTCTGGGCTTTCCTCACGACGAGCGGACCTCCGCAAGCGGGTTGATACCGGTGGCACGGGTCTGGTCGGCGACGATCTGCCGCGCCGACCAGAAGTAGTGGAAGGTCGCCCAGAGCCCCGTCGGCACGAGCCACAGCATCGCCGTCCGCAGCGACTGCGCGTTGTCCATGCCGCCCGACATGTAGTGGTCGCTGAGGAGCCCCACCAGCTGCGGCGCGATGATGAGGTTGCCGACGTTGGCGACGAACAGCGTGAACGCGCAGAACATGGCGCGCATGCGCGGCTCGGCGAGGTTGTTGAGCAGTCCGAAGCAGGGGCCGATGTAGAAGTAGATCGCCGGGATGAAGATCCAGAGCAGGATCTCGATGGTGTCGAGCGACCCGCTGGTGTACAGGAACCACGAGACCACCGTTGCGACGCCGATGACCGCGCCCATCATCCAAACCACACGGCGCGGGTCGATCATGGAGGGGCGGGCGACGAGCCACGCGGTGAAGAGCGTGGCGAGGCTGCCTCCGACGAGATGCATGGGGCCGGTGAGCATGCCGGCTTCCCCGGCGGTCATCCCGAAGTTGCGGACCAGGAAGGTTGGCGTCCACCACACGAGGCCCCATCCCCAGAGCGCGGTCAGCGCGCTGGCGATCATCACGTGCACCGCTGAACGCTGCTGCAGCAGGTACTTGAAGGTGGCGGCGAAGCTCGGAGCATCCTCGGACTTGTTGAGGTCGAGCTGGCCGCGCTTCGGTTCACGCACCGTAAGGAAGATCAGGACGCCGAACAGGATGCCGGGGATGCCGAGCAGCAGGAACACCGGGCGCCAACCGTAGGCGTCGGCGAGCTGGCCCGCGACATCGGCGCCGACCCAGGCGCCGATCGAGGCGCCGAGCGCGAAGACGGTGAGCGCCATGGGGCGCTGCGCTGCCGGGAAGTAATCCGAGAGGATGGAACTGGCGCCGGGCGTGCCGCCCGCTTCGCCGACGCCGACGCCGATGCGCGAGACGAGCAGCTGCCAATAGTTCATGGCGAGACCGCTGGCGGCCGTCATCGCCGACCAGACGATGACCGAGATCGCGATGATGTTGCGGCGGCTGTAGCGGTCGATGAGCCAGGACAGCGGGAAGCCGAACAGCACATAGAACAGGGCGAGCGCCGTGCCGGTGAGGAAGGCGATGCCCGAGTCGGTGAGCTGCAGCTCGATACGGATCGGCTCGAGCAGCGTGGAGATGACATAGCGGTCGGCGATGCTGAGCGCGTACACGCCTACCATCACCAGCAGCACATACCAACGGACCCATCCGGAATCGCGCGGCGTCGGCTCGGTTGCCGGCGCATCGTTCTTGTCGTTGACCACGATGACCCCCAGGGGGCTGATGCCCTTTGGCCGATGATAGCGATTTTCCGTCGGCAGGTGAGTAGGCGGCCTGGATGCCGCCGTCGGTCGGTGCGGTGCTCGCGACGGACCCGGTGCGAGGTCAGCGCGCGAGCGGCCCCAGCGCTGCCTTCAGCGGCCCGAGCCAGGGCTCGTAGGGCTTCCACTGGTCGACGCCGTCGCGGTTGATCGGACGGCGGACCTGCTCGGCGCTCGCCGTGTGCACGCGCCGTTCGGTGCGGTGGAACTCCACGCAGGCCTCCTCGAAGGGCAGGCCGCAGTGGTCGAGGATGCGGCGCACGCTGCCCTCGAGGTCGGAGAGCATGTCCTCGTGCTGGACGCGCAGCACGCGGCCGGGGAGCGTGCGGTCCCAGTGGTCCATGAGGTCGACATAGGCCCGGTAGTAGCGGCCGACATCCTCGAGGTCGTAGGCGAACGGGTGGCCGTGCGCGTACAGCTGCTTGAAGTTGCTGAAGCAGCAGTCCATCGCGTCGCGGCGCGCGTCGATGATGCGGGCGTTCGGCAGGACCAGCTGGATCAGGGCGATGTTGCGGAAGTTGTTCGGCATCTTGTCGATGAAGAACGGCTTGCCGGCGCTGCGGTACACCTGCGTGTCGCGGATGTAGCCCTCGCCGAATTCGCGGCACTGCTCCGCGGAGAGGTCCCGGAGCACGGCGGGGTAGTGGATGTCGCCGAACTTCTCGCCGCTGCCGAGCGAGCCGACGATGCGCGGGATGTGGGCGAGTTCCATCGTGCCCTCGACCTGCGAGTGCGAGGCGAGGATCTGTTCGATCAGCGTGGACCCTGCGCGGGGCAGGCCGAGCACGAAGATGGGCGAGCCGTCCGGGCAGCCCCATCCGAGGCGGGCCGCGAAGAACTCCGGCGTGCAGATCTCCTTCTGGCGCCGCACGGCGCGCTCCTGGGCGGCCGCGCTGTAGGTGCTGCCTTCTTTCTTCAGGGCGTTGCCGCGAGAGTAGTAGGTGAAGGACTCGGCGTGCTCGCCGCGGTCCTCGAGCGCTTTACCGAGCGCGAAGCAGAGGTGGTAGTGGTCGGTCTGCTGCAGGTAGGGCTGCGCCTCGTACTGGCGCATGCGCTGCAGTTCGAAGTCCGTGAAACGGTAGGTCTTCATGTTGGCGAGGCTCCAATAGGCCTCGCCGAAGTCCGCGCGCGCTTCGATGGCGCGATGGTAGGCGGCGATGGATCCGGCGGAGTCGCCCTGGGTCTTCAGGGCGTGCCCCAACGACTGGTGGAGTTCGCAGTCGCCCGGCATCTCCTCGAGCAGCAGTCCGTAACGCTCGATGGCGCCGTCGACATCGCCGAGCGCCAGCAGGATGCCGGCATAGGTGACCCGCACGCCCTGGTTGCCGGGTTCCGCGACCATCAGCCGCTCGCACTCCTCGCGCGCCCGCGCATGCTTCTGCAGGTTGACGAGGGTGAGCACGAGGTCGTAGCGGGCGGCGTTGTAGTGGGAAGCCTTGGCGAGCACCTTCTCCAGATACTTCTCGGCGTCGATGTTGTACTCGAAGTGGCGGGCGATCCAGGCGAGCACCCGCAACCCCTCGACGTCGTCGGGATTCGCCGCGAGGAAGGCGTTGACGGTGCGCTCGGCGTCCTCGAAATCCCCGTCCGCGAGCATGGAGCGCGCGGCGACGATCGGCTGCGGCAGCTTGGCGAGCGTCGCCACATGGTCCGCCGCGTTGGCCTGCTCGCGCTTGCGGTCGGCGATCCGGTAGAGCTTCTCCAGGGCCTGCCAGCTCGCGGGCAGGGCCGGGTTGATGCGTATCGCGGATTCGAAGGCGTCGATGGCCTGCGCCGCGTCGCGCGCCATCACATGGCAGTGGCCGCGCTCCTGGAAGAGACGCGAGTAGCGCGGATGGAAGGTCTGGAGGGTGGCGAGCGTGCCCAGGGCCTCGGGGATGCGGTGCAGCATGCGCTGCGCGACGGCCGAGATGTACAGCAGGTCCCGATGGCCGCGGTGCTCGCCGAGGTAGGCCTCGGCGACATGCAGCACCTTCTGGTAGCGGCCGCGCGCGAGCGATGCGCGCAGCACCGGCAGCGTCGTCTCCAGAGAAGGGAGGTCGGGGGCGGAGGGGTCTTGCGGCTGCAATGCGGTTCCGTCGGTCAAAAAAAAGCGGCGGGCCGTCGCCGGCCCGCCGCCCGGTGTCGCCGTCGATCAGTCGCCGAAGCGGTAACCGAACTGCACGCTGATGGTGCGCGGGCGCGCCTGGTTGGTGGTCTCCACGAACTGCGAGCTCGCGTAGAACTCATCCGTGTCGCGGTTGGTCAGGTTCGCCACCACGAGCTCCGCCGTCCAGTTGTCCTTCGACACGCCGGCCGCGAGGCTGAGGTCGGTGTAGGAGTCGAGCGTGAAGGACTGCAGCCGGTTGGCGGCCGAGTTGCGCTCGTCCATGTACACCACGCCGAGCTGGCTGTAGTAGTCGAACGACCCCGTCGTCCACTCGTAGCGGGCGCGGACGTTGGCTTGGATCTCCGGGGCCATCGCCGCCGGATCGCCTGCCACGCCGAACACGTTCACGACCGACACCGGACCGCCGACCCAGGACTCGGTGATCGGCCTGCCGAAGTTCGGGCTGCTCGGGATGTTGTTGATGAACTGCGGGTTGTTGGTGAGCTCCGCCTTGTTGTAGGCGGCCGAGGCGTCGATCGTGAGGCCTTCCGACACGAGCGCCGTGACGCTCATCTGGATGCCCTTGGTCTCGTAGCTCGGGCCGTTGACGCTGACGGTCAGGTTACCGAAGCCGGCCTGCGGCGCGAAGATGCCCGCCTGCACGTCATCCCACTTCACCTGGTAGATGGCGCCGTTGAACACCACGCGGTTGTTCATCAGCGTGCTCTTCCAGCCGATCTCGTAGTTGACGAGGTCGTCGGACTTGAAGAACAGCGGGATCTGGTACTGACGCGGACCCTGCGTGGGCGGGGTGGTGGTGCGGTTCACGCTCGGCAGCACCTGCGAGGTGCCGCGGTTGAAGCCGCCCGGACGGAAACCTTCCGACCAGGTGGCGTACAGCAGCAGGTCGTCGGTCGCCTTCCAGCTGACGTTCAGGCGGCTGCGGAAGCCGTCATCGGTGAAGCTGTTGATGGACTGGTTGTTGAGGTTCGTGCCGTAGGGCGCGAGGCCGGTGGCCGGGCCGGTGCAGATGCCGCCGACGGTGGAGAGACCGGAGCCGTACTGCTTGCAGTAGAAGCTGCCGACGTTGCCGCCGAGCATCTGGTTGTAGCCCTCGAAGTAGCGGGTGCCGGCGGTGACCGTGAGGTCGTCCGTCACATGCCAATCGAGGGAGAGGAACGCGGCCTTCTGCTCGTAGGTGCGCTTGAAGTCGTTGAAGAAGCCCGTCGACGAGTTGCGGCGGTTCGGGTTGTTGAACGACGCGTTGGCGAACTTCGGCGTGTTCGCCGGATCGAGCGCGAAGAAGCAGCTCTTCGGGCCGCCCACGGTGCACTCCGGCACGGACTTGTAGAGCCAGTCGGTCTGGTCGTTGACCTTGCGCTCCTCGTAGAACAGGCCGGCGACCGCCGAGACCTTCCACTCGGTGGGCGTGCTGAAACGCAGCTCATGGCTGACGTTCTTGTTCTCGATGATGTTCTGCCAGATCGACGACGGCGTGTAGCACTTGTCGACCGACGCGCCCGAGAAGCCGGTGCACTGGTAGTAGGTGCCCCACAGGCCGCGGGCGTAGTTCGTGTAGTCGCCCTGGATGAAGTTGTCGCGCTTGAGGCGCGAACCCGAGTACACGAGGTCGAAGTCGCCGATCTTGCCCGAGATGGTGAGCGCGGTGTTGGCGAAGCTGTCCTTGGTGACCGAGTCGTTGAACACCGTCACCTGGTAGTCCTTCAACGGCTTGCCGCGGACCGGCGCGTTGCTTGGGCCGCCCCGGGTGCAGGTCGACTCGCGGGACGGATCGACGCAGTCCGACGCGAAGGGCATGGAATAGAACACGCCGCTGCTGTCGATGTCCTGGAAGCTCTGCACCAGCAGGACGTTCCAGTCGTCGTTGACATCGTAGGACAGGCCGAGGCGCGCGCCCTTGTAGGTGACCGGGTTGAAGTTCTCGCGGGCGATCTTGTAGTTGTCGATGGCCACCGAATCCGTCGGCACGCGGCCGCCGGTGCGGGTGGAGAGACCGAGGTCGGTGCTGCGACGGGTGAAGGTGCCCGGGACGTTGTCGATGTAGCCGCCGCGGGAATCGTTGTAGGCCACGATGCGGGCCGCGAGCTTGTCGCCGAGCGGCAGGTTCAGCATGCCCTGCAGGCCCGTGCTGTCGTCGCCGCCCGAGGTCACGCCGTAGCTGGCGCGGAAGTAGGCCTCGGTGGTGTCGTGCTTGGGCTTGTTGGTGATGTAACGGACCACGCCCGCCTGGGCGCCCGCGCCGAACAGCGTGCCCTGCGGACCTTCGAGGACCTCGATGCGCTCGAGGTCGGCGGCGTAGACGTCGAGGTTGCGTCCCGGCATCTGCACGGCCTGATCATCGAGGTAGAGACCGACGGTCGGCCACTGGCCGACGGTGCCGCCGCCCTGCAGGATCGCGGCGCCGAGGCTCAGGCCGCGGATGGAGAAGTTGCCGTGGGTGGGGCCGACGGAGGTCGACTGGACGTTCGGCAGGAACTTCACGAACTCGTCGATCGTGGTGACCTTGAGGTTCTCAAGGGTCTCGGTGGTCAGCGCCTGCACCGTGATCGGGACGTTCTGGATGTTCTCCGAACGGCGCTGTGCGGTGACGACGACCTCTTCGAGGCCGAGAGCGTCTCCCGACTGCGCTGCGGCCTGCTGGCCTTGCGAGGACGCGACGGCGGCGAAGACCGCCGCAGAGATTTTTTTGTTCATCAAAGGTGTATCCCTCTGGCAACACAGCGTTGTGTCCGCTGCTTTTGTTGAATAACCCACGTTCCCGGTCGGTGCCGCCTGTGGGACGGCAAAGCCCTTACCCGGGGGAGGATAAGCCCATGCCACGGGCGGCGACAAGATGGGCTGACATCGCGACCGGACGGTGATGCGCGGATGCGACACGGAGTGTCGCGGCTCCCGGGTTGCTCGAGCGATCAACGATCGAGTTCGATGACCGCCTGATAGACCTGGTTGTGCATGTCCTGATAGGTGCGGTTGGCTTGACCGTCCGCGCCTCGCGCCACCTGTGCCAGGACCACTGCGACAACTCCTGTGCTGGGACTGACCATCCAATTGGTATCGAGCACCCCGGGCCAGGTGTAGTCGCCGTTGAGGTTGGCCTGCGGCACATGTCGATGGTCGACGACCGGCGAGACACCGAGCCCAAAGCCCAGGCCGCGCCACTTCTCGCCATAGGCCCTGGCCATCGCGCCCGCCGACGCGTGGTCGCTCGTCAGGAGTCCGATCGTGGCCGGTGCCAAGTACTGACGACCCCCGAAGCGGCCTTGGTCAGCGAGCATCTGCGCGAAACGCAGGTAATCGCCCGCAGTGGAGATGAGTCCTGCGCCGCCCGAAGCGAAGGGCGGCGGCGCGGTCGGCGGGGTCGCGAGCGCTCCGCCTACGGGTTCCAGTCTGCCGTCCGCCTTGCGGCGGTATGCGGTTGCGACCCGCGCTGCATCCGCGGGCGATACGAAGAACCCGGTGCGCGTCATGCCGAGC
>CANHFH010000068.1 GCA_947459825.1 Pseudomonadota bacterium
AGGAGATTGCCGAGCAGGCGGACGAACGCCATCGTGGTCGACATCTCCTTGCCGTCGGCCGCGGTGGCGAACGCGCCCCAGGACTCGAGCGGCGGCACGGCGAGCGGAGGCGCGGCGCGGCGGCGGCGCGGCATCGGCCCGCCGAGCGCCATGCGCCGCTCTTCGAGGTAGCGCATCTCGGCGCTGTCGGCGGCGGGTTTGTAGAACTTCAGGTCGGCGACATCGGCATCGGAGATCGGCAGGTTGAAGCGGTTGCGGAACTCGAGCAGCGCCTCGACGTCGAGCTTCTTCTCCTGATGCGCCGTCATGCGCGACTCGCCCGCCCGGCCCATGCCATAGCCCTTCTTGGTCTTGGCGAGGATCACGGTCGGCCGGTCGCGGTGCTCGCGCGCCGCGGCGAACGCCGCATAGAGCTTGCGGAAGTCGTGGCCGCCGCGCTTGAGCGCGTCGATCTCGGCGAGCGACATGTGCGCGACCAGCGCCCGCAGCTCGGGGTCGAGACCGAAGAACTTCTCCTGGTTGTAGGCGCCGTCGTTCGCGCCCAGGGTCTGGTACTGGCCGTCGACCGTGTTCGCGAAGGCCTTGAGCAGCGCGTGGTTGGCGTCGCGGGCGAACAGCGGGTCCCAGTCCGACCCCCACAGCACCTTGATGACGTTCCAGCCCGCGCCCGTGAACAGCGCCTCGAGCTCCTGGATGATCTGCCCGTTGCCGCGCACCGGACCGTCGAGCCGCTGCAGGTTGCAGTTGATGATGAAGGTGAGGTTGTCGAGCCTCTCGCGCGCCGCGAGCGTCAGCGCGCCGATCGACTCGGGCTCGTCCATCTCGCCGTCGCCGAAGATGCCCCAGACGCGCTGCGCGTCGGTGTCGGCTAGACCGCGGTCGCGCAGGTAGCGCAGGAAGCGCGCTTGGTAGATGGCGTTGATCGGACCGATGCCCATCGACCCCGTGGGGAACTGCCAGAAATCCGGCATCAGCCAGGGGTGCGGATAGGACGACAGGCCCTGCCCGCCCGTCTCCTGGCGGTAGTTCGCGAGCTGTCCTTCCGAGAGCCTTCCTTCAAGGAATGCGCGCGCGTAGATGCCGGGCGCCGAGTGCGGTTGGAAGTAGACGAGATCGCCGCCGCCTGAGGCATCGGGCCCGCGGAAGAAATGGTTGAGACCGGTCTCGAAGATCTCGGCGGCCGACGCGTAGGTCGCCACATGCCCGCCGAGCTCGCCGTAGGCCTTGTTGGCGCGCACGACCATGGCGAGCGCGTTCCAGCGCATGATGGCGGTCAGACGCTCCTCGAGCTCCACATCGCCGGGATGCACCGCCTGCTCGGCGAGCGGGATGGTGTTCTGGTAGGCCGAGTACGGCATGACATGGGCGACGACGCCCAACTGCTGCGCCTCCTGCTCGAGCTGCGTGAGCAGGAAGAGGCCGCGCTCACGGCCGCCCGCGGCGACGGCGGCGCGCAGCGCCTCGAGCCACTCACGGGTCTCTTCGGGGTCGGTATCCGGCGGGGTCGGCGTCATGGCGCGGGATTCTACCGTGCTGCGCCCTTCCACTCGTACAACGCCATCCCCGCCAGCATCGCCGCCACGAACAGCAGCGCCTTGGGCTCCAGCATCGCGGCCGTCACCAGCGCCGGGCCCGGACAGAAGCCCGCGAGGCCCCAGCCCGCGCCGAAAAGCAGCGCGCCCGCGAGCAACCGACGGTCGATCTCGCCCGACTTGGGCAGTTGCAGCGCTCCGCCCAGGAAGGTCTGCGTACGGCGCCGCGCCAGCGCGAACGCACCGAGACCGACCAGGACCGCGCCGCCCATCACGAAGGCGAGCGAGGGATCCCAGGCGCCCGCGAGGTCGAGGAAGCCCTGCACCTTGCCGGGGTCGGTCATGCCGGAGAGCAGCAGACCGAGACCGAACACGAGACCGACCAGGAATTCGCTGATGCGCTGGCTCATACGACATGTCTCAGGACGAAGACGGTGACGAACCCTGCCCCCATGAAGACGAGCGTGGCGACCAGCGAGCGCGGCGAGAGCCGCGACAGCCCGCACACGCCATGCCCGCTGGTGCAACCCGACCCGAGCCGCGTGCCGTACCCGACGAGCAGCCCCGCCGCCACGATCGCGAGCGTCCCGGCCGCGATGCGCGGCGCTGCGGGCACGTCGGCGGGCCACAGGCCTGCGGCGGCGAGCGTCTTGGCTGCGAGCGGCGAGACCAGCAGCCCGACGAGGAAGGCCAGCCGCCAACCGAGGTCGCTCCGATCCGCTCGGCCGCGGACGGCGGCGGACAGACCGCCCACGATGCCGCTGATGCCGAGGATGCGGCCGTTGACGAGGATGAACGCGGCGGCCGCGAGGCCGAGCAGCAGACCGCCCGCGAGCGACAGCGTCGGCGTGAAGTGGTCCCAGTCGATCGTCATGTGGATATCTCCCGCATAGGCATCTTCCGCAGTGAAGATCCATCGTACAGAGGCTGTTGTAACCTTGACCATCGCCCGTCACGGGCCGCCTTCGTGCGAGATGACGCCATGACCGAGCCCCGCCGCAGCGCCGCCGATCCGCAGGTCGAGCCCTTCTTCGATCCCGCCACCTCCACGGTCACCTATGTGGTGCACGCCGGCGACGGCACGCCCTGCGTGATCATCGATCCGGTGCTCGGCTACGACCCGAAATCCGGGCGTACCCGTACAGCTTCCGCCGATGCCGTCATCGCCTTCGTGCGCGGACGCGCGCTGCGCGTCGAATGGATCCTCGAGACGCACGCGCATGCGGACCACCTGACCGCCGCGCCCTACCTCAAGCGGCAGCTCGGCGGCCACATCGGCATCGGCGAACGCATCACCGAGGTGCAACAGGCTTTCGGTGAGGTCTTCAACGCCGGCGAGGGATTCCGCCGCGACGGCTCGCAGTTCGACCGCCTGTGGCGCGACGGCGAGACCTTCGGGATCGGATCGCTGCACGGACAGGTGATGGCCGTCCCCGGGCACACGCCCGCCTGCATCGCCTATCGCGTCGGCGACGCCGTGTTCGCGGGCGACACGATCTTCATGCCCGATGTCGGCACGGCGCGCACCGATTTTCCGGGCGGTGATGCCGCGACGCTGTTCCGGTCGATACGACGGCTGCTCGACCTGCCGCCCACGACGCGGATCTTCGTCTGCCATGACTACCCGCCGACGGACCGGGCAGCCGTCTTCGAGACCACCGTCGCAGCGCAACGGGCCGACAACATCCATGTCCGCGACGGCGTGAGCGAGGCGGAATTCGTGGCGATGCGCACACAGCGCGACGCGACGCTCGCCATGCCCGTGCTGTTGCTCCCCGCGGTGCAGGTGAACATGCGGGCGGGCGAGTTGCCCCCGGCGGAGGCGAACGGCGTCGCCTACCTCAAGATCCCCATCGACGCGCTGTGACGCCGCGCACCAACCCGGAGCGCTGCACCGGCACGCGGCGCTAGCGCAGGAACTCCAGCAGCGCCGTCGCGACGGCCTGCGGGTCCTCCTCCGGCAGCGAGTGACCGAGCGCCGGCAGCGTCACCGCCTGGGCGTGCGGCAGCCAGGCCGCGAGCTCGCGGTTGTCTTCAGCGCCGAACAGCACATCCTTGCCGCCGAACAGCAGCAGCGTCGGTGCCTTGACGCGATGCACCGTGAGCCGAAGGTCGCCCGCGGACTCGCCCTGGTCGAGGATGGCGCGCCAGATCGCCGCCGGGATGCGCGCCGACTCGCGGCGCATGTAGGCCTGCGTCCGCTCATCCACACCCGGCACGTTCCACCAATCGCGCATGAACGCCGAATCGGGGTCTATCGGGTCCTGGAGCTTGCGGACCTCGGCGTCCCATCCCTTCAACACCGGCGGCGGCCGGGGCGAGTCGGGCGACGGCAGGCTCCGTCGGCCCAAGCTCGAGCCGATGATCATCAACCGGTCGACGCGCTCCGGCCAGAACGCGGCGAACGACGGCGCCACCATGCCGCCCATCGAGTGCCCGGCGATATGCGCGCGCCGGATGCCCATGAGGTCGAGGAAGAGCTTGACGTCGTACGCCATGTCGAGCCGCGTGTAGCAGCACTCGGGCTTGTCCGAGGCACCGTGGCCCCGCTGGTCGAGCAGGAAAACTCGGTAGTGCTGCGCGAGCAGGCGGCCGAGCGGCAGATAGCCGAGCGAGCTGTTGGTGAAACCGTGCAGGAACACCAGCGCGGGTTTGGCCGGGTCGCCTAGTTCCACGTACCCCATCCGCAGACCGTTGGCGAGCGTGACGATCTTGCGCTCGACGCCCAACGCCGACGCGGCGTCCGGAGCGTCCGTGGGCGCCGCGACGGAGACGCCCGGTAACGCGGCGAGCCAAGCTCCGAGCAGCAACGACGACAGCTTCTTCGACATCCTCATGTTCGACCCCCTTTTTCCTGCAGCGCCTCTCGGCGTGCGACGATCAGTCCGCGCAGCGTGCCTGCGCAGATCAGCGTGATGACGATCATGAACGGCAGACCCGTCACGACCGACCCGGACTGCAACGACTTCAAGCCCCCGCCGAGCAGCAAAGCGACGGCCGCAGCGCCCACCACCACGATCCAGAACACCGACTGGGCCTTGCGCGTGTCGGTCTTGCCGCCCGAAGCGAGCGTGTCGAGCACCAGCGTCCCCGAGTCCCACGATGTGATGAAGAACACCATCACCAGCACGATGCCGATGAGGCTGGAGAGTTGTGCGAGAGGCAGCTCCCGCAGCGTGGCGAAAAGCTTCAACGGCAGCTCCGCGTCCGCCGCCGCGCGGCTGCCCGCCGTCACCAACTGGTCGATGGCGACGGTGCCGAAGGCCGTGAACCAGACGATGGACACCAGCGAGGGCAGCAGCACCACGAAGAACACGGTCTGGCGCACCGTGCGGCCGCGCGAGATGCGGGCGATGAACATGCCGACGAACGGCGCCCAGGCCGTCCACCAAGCCCAGTAGAAGATCGTCCAATCACGGAAGAACGGCCCGTCCTCACGGTCGGAGACACCGGCGAGCGCGGGGAACTTGGTGATGAAGGCGAGCGTGTCGGCCCACAGCCCGGCGAAGATCTTCGCCGTCGGGCCGACGACGATCACGAACAGGCAGAGCGCCGCCGCGAGTGCGACGTTGATGAGGCTCAGCCATTTCACGCCCTTCTCCAACCCCAACGACACCGACAGCGTGGTCACCGCTGCGATGACGGCGATCAGCAGGATCTGGTTGAGCGTGCTCGGCTCGGCACCGAACAGATACCCGATGCCGGCGAGGGCCTGCTGCGCACCGAGACCGAGCGAGGTCGCCAGACCCGCGACGGTGGCGAGGACCGCGAGTCCGTCGACGACATCGCCGAGCGGACCCCAGACGCGGTCGCCGAACAGCGGATGCAGACTGGAACGGATGGTGAGCGGCATCCCGCGGTTGTAGGTGAAGAACGCGAGACCCACCGCGACCACGGCGAAGATCGACCACGGATGGATGGTCCAGTGGAAAAGGGTCGCGGCCATGGCGAGGCGCGCGGATCCTTCCACATCCCCTGCCGCGCCGCCGAGCGGCGCACCGCCCGCCGCCTCGCCGATCGCGGCCATGGAGCTCGAGAAGTGAGAGATGGGTTCCGCGACCGAGTAGAACACCATGCCGATGCCCATGCCCGCGGCGAACAGCATCGCGAACCAGGCGATGTCCGAGAACTCGGGTCGGGCGGCGGGCCCACCGAGCCGCACCGAGCCGTAGGGCGAGACCATCAGGAACAGACAGAACAGCACGAACAGGTTCGCGAGCGAACCCATCAGCCAGCCCGCTTTGCTCGTGACGAAGGACAGCGCTGACGCGAAGCCGTCGGTGGCCGCCGCCGGGAAGGCGATGACCCAGCCCACCATCAACAAGACCAGCGCCGCAGATACGAAGAACACCGTGCGGTGCACATCGAAGCCCGCGAAGCGGATGTTGTTCTCTCCGACGCGATGATTGAAGGGTTGCGCGTCGGACATGCGGGTCAGCGCCCCAGGTCTTCGAGCAGCATCGCGGCGCCCTTCTCCGCGACCATCACCGTCGGTGCGTTGGTGTTGCCCGAGGTGACGGTCGGGAACACCGAAGCGTCGATGATGCGCAGGTTCTCGAGACCGTGCGCACGCAGCCGGGCGTCGACGACGGACTCACGCGGATCCGCACCCATGCGGGCGGTGCAGGTCGGGTGATAGACCGTGTCGGCGCGCTGCCGGAAATCCTCCAGCAGGTCGTCGTCGCTGACCGCCTGCGGACCCGGATACAACTCGCCGGTGATGACATCGGCGAGCGGCTTGGTCGCGGCGATACGGCGCAACAGGCGGCATCCCGCCCGCGCCTCGTCGATGTCCCGCTCGGTCGAGAGGTAGTTGGGCCGGATGGAGGGCTGCGCGGTCGGGTCGGTCGAGGCGATGTGCAGCTCGCCGCGGCTCGTCGGTCGGCAGGCGTTGAAGGAGATGAGGAACGCCGAGAACGGGTCCGGGCTCAGCAGCTTGCGGGACGACAGCGGCGTGCGCGTGTAGCTCACCGGGTTGAAGTAGAGCTGCAGGTTCGGCACCGGCTGTGAAGCGTCGCTGCGCACGAAACCGCCGCCCTGGTTGACGCTCATGGCGAGCGGGCCGCGGCGCGTGAGCGCGTAACGGAACGCCGCGCGCACCTTGCCGAGGAACGGCCCCAGCTGGTCGTTGAGCGTCGGCACCGATGACCCATAGAAATAGGAAACGGCGAGGTGGTCCTGAAGGTTGCGGCCTACCGCCGGGCTGTCGTGCACGGGCGTGATGCCCATCGCCTGCAGCCGCGCGCCGTCGCCGACGCCCGAGAGCTGCAGCAACTGCGGGGTGTTGATGGCGCCGCCGCAGAGGATCAGCTGGCGGCGTGCCGTGACGGTGCGCTCCGTGCCGCCGCGGAGATAACGGACGCCCGCCGCGCGCTTGCCCTCGAACAGCACCCGCGTGGCGAGCGACTTGGTGCGCACCTCGAGGTTGCGACGGCTGCGTGCGCTGCGCAGGTGCTCGTTGGCGCTGCAGGAGCGGAACCCGGAGCGGGTGTTGATCTGGTAGATGCCGACGCCCTCGCCCCGCTCGCCGTTGAAATCGGGCGTCGCCGGGAAGCCGAGCGACTCGCAGGAGGCGATGTAGCGGTCGCAGAGCGGATGTACATCGCGCGACACGTCGGTGACGTGGATCGGCCCGCCGCGGCCGTGGAAGCGCGGATCGCCGTCGTCGTGGTCCTCGACCGCCTTGAAGAACGGCAGGACATCGTCGTAGCCCCAGCCGATGTTGCCCATCGCTCGCCAGTCGTCGAAATCGTTGGGCAGGCCGCGCATGTAGACCATGGCGTTGATGGAACCGGAGCCGCCGAGCACCTTGCCGCGCGGCCAGAAGCTGCGCCGGCCGGCGAGACCCGCATCGGGCTCGGTCTCGTAGAGCCAGTTCACATCCTTGTCGAACAGCAGCCGCGCATAGCCGATGGGGATCTGCACCATGGGCCGCAGGTCGCTGCCGCCCGCCTCGAGCAGCAGCACGCTGGCATCGCCCGCCATCGCCAGGCGGCTCGCGACGATGCAGCCCGCGGTACCGCCGCCGACGATCACATAGTCGAAGGCCTCGGTGCTCACACGCCCGCCGGGTGCTGGGTCATCTCGAGGTGCAGCTTGTCGCCACGATACGGGTGCGCACGCGCGACCTCCTCGTTCAGCTCCACGCCGAGGCCGGGCTCGCTCGAGGGGATCACATAGCCCTCCTCCCAGCGTATGGGCTTGCGCAGGATGTCGGCATGGAAGCCCTGCCAACGCTCGATGCCCTCGAGGATGAGGAAGTTCGGGCTGCAGGCGGCGAGCTGGATGTTGGCGGCACCGACGATCGGCCCGCAGTAGAGATGCGGCGCGATCTGCACATGCTGCGCTTCGGCCATGCCGGCGATCTTCTTCGCCTCGAGCAGCCCGCCCACGCGGCCGAGGTTCATCTGCAGGATCGCGGCGGCGTTGGCGCGCAGCACCCGCGCGAAGTCGTATTTCGTGGTGAGCCGCTCGCCCGCCGCGATGGGGATGCTGGTGGCGCGCGCGACCAAGGCCATCTCCTCGGGGGAATCGGGCGGCACCGGCTCCTCGAACCACAAGGGATCGTACGGCTCGAGGCGCTTGGCGAGCCGGATGGCGCCGGCGGCGGTCATCTGGCCGTGCGTGCCGAACAGCAGGTCGGCCTTGTCGCCGACGGCCTCGCGGATGAGCCGCACGAAACGCTCGCTGCGGTCGAGTTCCGTGAGCGAGAGCTGCCGACCATCGAAGGCCGTGTAGGGACCCGCCGGATCGAACTTGATCGCCGTGAAGCCCTGCTGCACATACTCGACGGCCCGCTCCGCCGAGCGCTCGGCGTCGTGGTAGATCGCGTCGGTCTCGGAGGCCGTCGGGTAGATGTAGGTGTAGGTGCGGATGCGCTCGTTGACGAGGCCGCCGAGCAGCTTGTGGACCGGCTGCCCCGCCGCCTTGCCGATGATGTCCCAGCAGGCCATCTCGAGCGCGCTCAACACGCCCATCAGCGTGAGGTCGGGATGCTGCGTGAAACCGCTCGAATAAACGCGGCGCCACATCGTCTCGATGGAGTGCGGGTCCTGGCCCTCCATGTAACGGCCGAAGACATCCTCCAGCAGACGCGCCACGAGGTCGGGGTGGAACGGCACGCAGTAGGCCTCGCCCACACCCGAGATGCCGTCGTCCGTGGTGAGCTTCACGAACACGAAATAGCGCCCGCCGAACGACGGCGGCGGGTTGCCGACCACGAAGGTCTCGATATCTTTGAGGATCATGTACGCTCCGCCGCCGTCAGGCGGCGTAGTAGCCGTTGATGGACTTGAGCTCGAGGAACTCGAGCAGGCCATAGGCGCCGCACTCGCGGCCGTTTCCCGACTGCTTGAAGCCGCCGAACGGCTCCATGTAGCCCTGCCCCGCACCGTTGATGTGCACGCTGCCGGCGCGCAGGCGCCGCGCCACCGCGCGCCCTTTTTCGAGGTCGCCGGTGTGCAGGTAGGCCGCGAGACCGTAGGGCGTGTCGTTGGCGATCGCGATCGCCTCCTCCATGTCCTTGAACGGGATCATCACGAGCACCGGCCCGAAGATCTCCTCGCGCGCGATGCGCATGCCGTTGTGCACGCCCGCGAACACGGTCGGCTTCACGAAGAAGCCGCGCTCGATGCCGGCCGGCCGTCCCGGGCCGCCCGCGACCAACCGGGCACCCTCGTCGATGCCGATCTGCATGAAGGCCTGGACGCGCTCGAACTGGATGCGCGAGGCGAGCGGCCCGATGTGGCGCCCCGGCTGCCGCGGGTCGCCGACCTGCGTCGCCTCCGCGAGCTTGGCGACGATGTCGACGGCGCGGTCGTACACCGACGCCTCGACCAGCATGCGGGTCGGCGCGTTGCAGGACTGCCCGGTGTTGTAGAAGCAGCGCCGCACCGAGTTACCGAGCGCGCGCCCGAGATCGGCGTCGGCGAAGATGAGGTTCGGCGACTTGCCGCCGAGCTCCTGCGCGACGCGCTTGATGGTGTCGGCCGCGGTCTTCGCGACATCGACGCCGGCGCGGGTGGAACCGGTGAAGGACATCATCTCGATGTCCGGGTGCGCGCTCATGGCATGCCCGACCGAGGGGCCGGTGCCGTGCACCATGTTGAACACGCCCGTCGGCAGGCCCGCCTCGTGGATGAACTCCGCGAACAGCTGCGCCGACAGCGGCGCCTGCTCGCTGGGCTTAAGCACCATGGTGCAACCCGCCGCGATCGCGGGGGCGACCTTGGCCAGGATCTGGTTGATGGGCCAGTTCCAGGGTGTCACCAGACCGCAGACGCCGATCGGCTCGCGCACCACATCGGAGCCGTCGATGCGGACCTCCCAGTCGAGCTGCTCAGCAGCCTTGATGGTGGCTTCGATGTGACCGGGACCGCAGGCGGCCTGCGCATCGCGCGCCATGTCATGCGGCGCGCCCATCTCGGTGGTGATGGCGTCCGCCATCTCATCGAGACGGCGCTTGAACACCTCGTTGAGACGGCGCAGCGCGTCGAGACGCGCGGCGAGCGGCGTGGCCGCGAACGCCGGGAATGCGCGGACCGCAGCGGCGACCGCGAGGTCGACATCCGCCGGCGAACCCATGCGGATCTCGGCGACCTGCCCCTCGGTGGCCGGGTCGATGACAGGGAACAGCTCGCCGGCCTTGACGGGCTCGGCCCAACGACCGTCGATGTAGTGCTGCAATGTCTTCACGGGTGGCCCCTCATGGTGTGCCGATATAATGCAGCATCAAGCCTGCCGGAGTCATGCCGTGAGAAGACTGTCGCCGTTGCTGAGCCCGCTCATCATCACGCCGTTGCTGATGACGCTCGACGGCAACGCCGTCGCCGCCGGACCCGCTTATCCGTTGCCGCGCGCCAAGCCGGAATCGGTCGGGATGTCCTCCGAACGCCTCTCGGCGATGGGCGACTTCTTCAAGCGCGAGACCGAGCGCGATGCCGCAGCGGGCTACACGATCCTCGTCGCGCGCGACGGCAAGCTCGTCTATTCCGCCGCCGTCGGCATGCAGGACCGCGAGAAAGGCGTGCCGATGTCGCTCGAGACGCGCTTCCGCATCTTCAGCATGACCAAGCCCGTGACGTCGGTCGCGGTGCTCATGCTCTATGAAGAGGGCAAGCTGCAGCTCGATGACCCGGTCTCGCGCTACCTGCCCGCGTTCGCACAGTCCAAGGTCTTCGTCGGCGTCGATCAGGACGGCAAGCCGCGCACCGAACCCGCGCGCCAACCGATCACCGTCCGTGAGCTGCTGACCCACACGGCGGGCCTCGGTTACGGCCCCGGCTACGATCAAGGCTCGCCCATCGCCGCCGAGTGGAGCGCGTTCAACCTCTGGGGCCCGCAGTCGGCCGAAGACAAGATGCGTGCGCTCGCCGCGCTACCGCTCTACTTCGAGCCGGGCACCGAGTGGCGCTACAGCTATGCGACGGATGTACTCGGCCATCTGGTGACCGTGGTGTCGGGGATGCCGTTCGCCGACTTCCTGCAACAACGGCTGTTCGGTCCGCTCGGCATGACGCGCACCGGGTTCTTCGTATCGCCCGCGGATGCAGCGCGGGTCGCAACCGCATACCGCCGCAAGGCGGACGGCAGACTGGAACCCGTAGGCGGAGCGCTCGCGACC
>CANHFH010000069.1 GCA_947459825.1 Pseudomonadota bacterium
CCGTCACCGTCGCCCAGTCGCCGCGCGCCACCCTCGAGGAGGCGATGAGCTACGACGGTCTGCAGAAGATCAAGGTCAAGGGCATCGACCTCGCGTACACGCGCCCCGGCGCGTCGCTCGCCGGCTACAACAAGATCATCATCGACCCGGTCGAGGTGTCCTTCCGCAAGGACTGGGACCCGAGCCGCACCGGCAGCCGCACGAAGGTCACCGCGAAGGAACGCGAGGACATCCGCAGCGGCGTCGCCCGGATCGTGCAGGAGGAGTTCGCGAAGGAGCTCGGCAAGGGCGGCGCCTATCAGGTCGTCACCGAGGCGGGCCCCGATGTGCTGCGTCTGCGCGCCAACATCGCCGACCTCTATGTGAACGCGCCGGACACCCTGACGCCGGGCCGTACGCAGACCTACACGATCTCGGCCGGCGAGATGACCTTGGTGGCGGAACTCGTGGACTCCGAGTCCGGCCAGGCGATCGCGCGCGTGGTCGACCGCCGTGAGTCGCAGGGCACAGGCATGATGACGCTCACCAACAGTGTCGTGAACCGTCAGGAGGCGAGCCAGATCGCCTCGTCCTGGGCGCGCATCCTGCGCAAGCGTCTCGACGCCGCGCACGGCATCGGCCGCAAGTGATCAGAACTTGAAGCTGACGCCGATGCCGGGTCCGCTCGTGACCATGTCGTACTTGAAGAGGTCGGCGCCGCTGCCGTCCTCGTAGTCGGCATCGAGGTAGCGGTAACCGGCGACGACCTCGAGGTTGTCGCGCACCTTCCAGTTCACGGTCGCCATGAGCTGCCAGGTGAGATCCGAGCCGACGCCGAAACCGCCGACATCACCGCGGACGCCGACCGACCAGGTCTCGTTGACGGGGTAGCGTGCCGTGACGCCGACCACCGGATCGATCCATGAATCGCCCTTGCTCGCGGCGCGGCTCGCGCCCGCGCCCGGGCCGCTGCGGACCACATCCAGATCGGTGTCGACATCGTTGTAGCGCAGGCCGCCGAACACCGTGACCTGGTCGTTGACGCGGTAGCCGACATCGAACTCGAAGGCGGTCTGCTGCACCTCGACGGTGCTGTCGACGAGCACCGGTCCGACATTCGACTGCTTGTCGGCTTCGAGGCTCATATAGATGTAATCGGCCATCACCACCCAACCGTCCGAGCGGTCGCCGCGAGGCAGCAGGCCGCGAGCAGCAGTGCGCCACGGTTGACGGGCTTGGTCATCACTTCTCTCCTGGAGATGGTTCCGAGGGGCGGCACTCTAGCGTGCGTCAGCTGTGCGGACTGTCCGTTTTCGGTCGAGTTATACGAAGGTCTACTGGGACGATTCCGCGACGAGGCGACGATGGCGGGGTGGACGGGAGACGGGGCCCTCGGGGGAGGTGGTTCTCTGCTGTGTGGCTGTGCCTCGCGGCCGGACCGGTCATTGCCGCCAAGACCGATGTGGTGACCCTGCTCAACGGGGACCGGATCACCGGTGAGGTCAAAGAGGTCGCTTACGGGCAGCTCAAGTTCTCCACCGATGACATGGGTACGCTCTACATCGAGTGGAGCAAGGTCGCTACGCTCACCACCTCGCGCACGCTGCAGCTCGAACTCGCCGACGGGCGTCGGATCGTCGGTCGTGACGCCGCGCGCGGCGCGACGCCGGGCACGGTCCGGCTGGAGTCCGGTCCGGCCGGCGGCACGACGGGCACCGCATCCGGATCCACAGCCTTCGAGCTGCCGCTCGCCAGCATCGTGCGCGTCGCCGCCCTCGAGGACGGCGCCTGGCCGCAGCGTCTCGACGGGTCGCTCGCGGTCGGCTACAGCTTCACCCAGGCGCAGAACATCCAGGTGTTCAATCTCGGCGCCTCGGTCGCGTCGCGCGACCCGCAGCAGCAATGGCGCGTGTCGCTCGATTCACAGTTCGCGAGCCGCTCCGACGGTCCCACCAGCCAGCGCGCCGCGCTCGTCGGCACGCGGGAGCGTTTCCTCGCCGATCGCTGGTACCGCGAAGGTACGCTCTCGTTCACGCGCAACCAGGAGCTCGGGCTCGACCTGCGCAGCCTCGTCGGCCTCGGCTTCGGCCGTTATCTCGTGCAGCGCGCCGACACCGAGTGGCGCGCCGGCGCAGGCATCGCCGCCGCATCGGAACAGCTCGTCGACGGCAGCAGCCGCGAGAGCGTCGAGCTGCAGCTCGGCACCACCTTCAACATATACCGCTTCGATTCACCGCAGGTGAACCTCGCCGCGAGCCTGATGGTGCTGCCGAGCCTCAGCGAATCAGGCCGTGTGCGCGGTGAGGCGGCCATCCGTCTGCGCCGCGAGATGGTGAAGGACCTGTTCCTCGACCTCTCGCTCTACGACAGCTACGACAACCGGGCGGTCGCGGGCGCGCCCTCGAACGACTGGGGCATGTCCACCTCGCTCGGCTACTCCTTCTGACCGCATCCTCGACGGAAAAAACGACCATGAAAACCCGGATACTCCCTCTTTTCGCGCTGCTGCTCGCCGCACCGGCGTACAGCCAGTCCGTCGAGTCCGATCTGCCGCCGGAGGAGGAGGCTGCAGCGAAGGAAGCCGATCATTACGCGTTGCCGGACCTCGCCGACAAGACGCTGGCCGAGGCCAAGGTGGTCGACGCGAAGGACCGGTTCGCGGTGAAGCTCGGCTTCGCGTTCCTGCCCGCCGACTACACCGTCTTCGATCAGGACGCCGACAGCATCACCCAGGTCGGCGAGCAGGAGGACAAGTACGAGGTCCGTTCGCTGCGCTTCATGGCGCGCGGATTCTTCGAGCTCGGCCGCAAGTGGAACTACATGGTGAGCTACGAATACAAGGGCTTCGACAAGACGAGCGATGCGAAGTGGACCACCACCGATGTGTTGCTCTCCACCGAGATCGACGGTGTCGGCAAGCTCAGCGTCGGCAAGATCAAGGAATACCACTCCTACGAGATGGTCGGCGACGCCGCGAACCTGCCGCACAGCGAGCGTCTGCTGAGCCCGTTCTTCATCTCGCGCAACAACGGCATCGCGCTGTCGAACACCATGCGGGACCAGCGCGCCACCTGGACGGTGGGCGGCTACTGGGGCACCGGCACGGATGCGACCGCGCGCGTCACCGCGCTGCCGATGATCTCGGAGTCGGGCAACGAGTACCTGCATGTCGCGGCGAGCGTCCGCTACTACGCGGGCGACGGCGACAAACTGCGTTTCAGGGGCAAGCCGGCGTCGAACGTCGCCAAGAACTACGTCGACACCGGCATGCTCGACGCCGACCACGCCTGGAACACCGGCCTCGAGGTGCTGTGGGCCAAGGGCGGCTACTCGCTGCTCGGTGAATACATCACCTCGTCGGTGCGCAGCGAGTCGCTCGGTTCGCCGCGCTTCGACGGCTGGTATCTCACCGCGGGCTGGGTGCTCTCGGGCGAGCACCGGCCGTACGACCGCAAGGCCGGTTATGCGCGGCGCGTGCAGCCCAAGGGTCGCTGGGGAGCGCTCGAGGCCGTCGCCCGCGTCGGCCGCGTCGATCTCGCCGATGGCCGTGTCGACGGCGGCGAGATGGATGGCTGGTGGCTCGGCATGAACTGGTGGGCCACGCGTCGTTGGAAGGCCAGCATCGGCTACGGGAACATCGACCTCGACAAGGGCGGCATCACCGGCAACACCGACACCTGGCTCGGCCGCATCCAGTGGATCTATTGAACACGCTCACGGAGACCTCACCATGAAAGACACGCCATCGAACCGCTCGTCGCAGATGACGGCACGCGTCGCCGGGGTCGCGTTCATCGCGCTGCTCACCGCCTGCAGCGGCAAGAAGGATGAGGCCGCCGCCGCGCCGGCCGCCGCACCCGCCGCCGAAGCGACGCCCGTTGCCGCGACAGACGCGGCGGTCGCTGCTGCGCCCGCTGCGGTCGAGGCCGCCGCGCCCGCCGATGCGAGCGTCGCTGCCCCGCCCGCACCGCCCGAGGCGATGACGCCGGCCGCGCTCGAAGAGCTGCTCGCACCGATCGCGTTGTATCCCGACGCGCTGCTCGGTCCGTTGCTCACCGCTGCGACCCATCCGCAGGAGGTCATGGACGGCGGCAATTACCTGCTGCAGACCAAGCTCACGGGCAAGGAGCTCGACGCCGATGCGGAGAAGGCGGGCTTCGGCCCGAGCACGCGCGCGCTGCTGCAGTTCCCGACCGTGGTCGACATGATGTGCCAGAACTTCGACTGGACGCAGCAGCTCGGTTCGGCGATGAACACCGACCAGACGGCGGTGCTCGCCGCCGTGCAGCGTCTGCGCACGCAGGCGGTCGACGCCGGTTCGCTGAAGTCGACGCCGCAGCAGAAGGTGTCGACGAAGACCGTCGAGAAGCAGAAGGTCGTGGTCGTCGAACCTGCGGAGCCCACGGTCGTCTATGTGCCGCAGTACGATCCGCAGGCCGTCTACCAGCCTGCCGCGACGGCGGCGCCGGCGATCACGACGACCACCACCACGACGACGGCGGCGAAGTCCGGACCGACCAGCGGTGATGTCGCCGCGGCCGGGATCTTCGGCTTCGCGGCGGGACTGATCGTCGCCAACGCCTTCGACGACGACGACCGTTATCCGTACCCCTATCCGAACTGGGGCTACGGCGGCATGTATTACGGCGGCTCCGCTTGGTACGGCGGCGGCTATGTCTACCGGCCGAACTACGGCTACGGCGGTTACGGTGGTTATCGCCCGGGCTACGGCTATCGTCCGCCGGTGAACTACCCGAACGCCTGGAACCGTCCGGGCAGCTGGACGCGTCCGCCGGTGTGGACGCGACCCGGCGTGAACAACAACAACGTCTTAATCAACGTCAACAACCAGAACAACTACTACAACCGTTTCGACGACAAGAAGAACCTGCGCGTGGCCGATACGCAGCGGCCGCAGCTGGTGTCGCCGAAGGTGCGCACCGATGTCGACCGCAGCTATCGGCCGCCGTCACGGCCGATGCCGGCCGGCGCGATCAATTCGCAGGGCCGTCCGGGCGGCATGCAGCCCGGCGAGCGCCGCGACGATCGCGCCGATTGGAAGGGCCAGTCGGGCTACCAGGGCGCGCGACCGGCCGCCGCCGGTGCGGGAGCCGCCGCCGTCGGCGGCCGGGTGCCGCAGAACGTCCCGAAGATCAGCGATCGTGATGTGCGCGACAAGCTGCCGGCGTCGGGGCAGCAGCGTCCGGCGGGTGCGCAGCAGCGACCTGCCGTCGCAGATCGTCCGGGTGCACAGCAGCGGCCGACGCCGCAGCAGCGGCCTGCGGTGGCGGATCGCCCGGGTGCGCAGCAGCGTCCGACGCCGCAGCAACGTCCGGCGATCGACCGGCCGGAGTCGCGTCCGATGCCGCAGCAGCGTCCAGCTATCGAGCGTCCTGAGCAGCGTCCCATGCCGCAGCAGCGGCCCGCCGCCGAGCGTCCGATGCCGCAGCAGCGGCCTGTACCGCAGCAGCGTCCGGGTGGAGCTGACCGTACGGCGCCGCGTGGGGAACGCACGGCGCCGGCGCGTCAGCGCGAGGGACGCTGACCGTCAGACGCGCACGACCTGCGCGGGTGTGGCGTAGTATCTTCAAGCGGTGTCCTGTCACCGCTTGAAGACGGCTGCTGCCACGCTCGCCCACCGGTTGCTTCCGTTGGCGGCGGCCATCAGCCTTTCCGGCTGCATGGCCTTGCCGCCGCTGGAGGATCGCACGGTGTCCGCTCCCGTCGTCGAGTCCACATCACCGCTCGCTGAGGCGGCCAAGAAGCTGCGTGCCGGGCGCGCGTCGCACCTCAGCGGCGTCCACGCCTTGGGCGACGGTGTCGATGCGTTCGCGGCGCGCGTAGCGCTCATCGATGCCGCGGTCGGCGGCATCGACCTTCAGTACTACATCTGGCATGACGACCTCACAGGCGGCTTGCTTCTCGACGCCCTGCGCCGCGCGGCCGACCGCGGAGTCCGCGTGCGGCTATTGCTCGACGACAACAACACCTCCGGCATGGATGGGCTGCTCACGGCGGTCGAGGACCATCCGACGATGGAACTGCGGCTCTTCAACCCGTTCATGCAGCGCAAGCTGCGCATGGCGGGCTATCTCGGCGACTTCGCGCGGCTCAACCGGCGCATGCACAACAAGGCGCTGATCGTCGACGGGGTCGTCTGCGTCGTGGGCGGCCGCAACATCGGTGATGAGTACTTCGATGCAGGCACCGACACCGGTTTCATCGACCTCGATGTGGCGGTGATCGGACCGGCGGTGGACGAGGTCGCAGCCTCGTTCCAGGCGTTCTGGGACAGCGGGTCCAGTCATCCGGCCGAGCGGGTGCTGAAGAAGCCCTCGGTCGAGGACCGTGCGCGTCTCGCCGCTCTGGGGGACACGGTTCGCGCACGGGCGGAAGCGATGCAGTACGCCGCCGCTGTCAGGGATTCTCGTCTGCTCTCGGACTACGCCGCCGGTCGTCTGGCGTTCGACTGGGTGCCGGTGCGGCTCGTGGCGGACGATCCCGGCAAGGGGCTCGGTGGCACGGCGGCGGGCGATACGCTGCTCGGCAGGTTGGGCGCCGCCTTGGACGGCGAACCTGCCAAAGAATTGTTGATCGTCTCGCCGTACTTCGTGCCCGGTGAGGACGGGGCGCGGGCGCTGCTCGCATTGGCCGGCAAAGGCGTCACGGTGCGGGTGCTGACCAACGCCCTTGAGGCGACCGATGTCGGCGCCGTGCACGCGGGCTACGCGCGGTACCGCAAGCGCCTGCTGCAGGGCGGCGTGCAGCTCTACGAACTACGGCGTGCGAGCGCTGCGCGGTCTTCGGCGGCGAGGGCGATGCGCGGCAGCTCCGGCGCGAGCCTGCACGCGAAGACCTTCGCCGTCGACCGCGACCGTCTCTTCGTCGGATCCTTCAACTTCGATCCGCGCTCCGCCGTCTTCAACACCGAACTCGGACTCGTCATCCGTTCGCCGCGCATGGCGCAGGAGCTCGCGGACCTGTTCGACTCGCAGATCCCGGCCCTGGCCTACGAGGTCAGGCTCGATGCCGAGGGGCGGCTGGAGTGGGTGGAGCGCGACGGCGAGCAGACGCGCATGCTGCACCGTGAGCCCGGGCGTACCGTATTGAGGTCGATCGGCCTCGGTGTGCTGTCCGTGCTGCCGATCGAGAAGCTGCTGTAGCGGTCGCTCAAGGCGTCGTCGCGGATGCCGTGCCGGGTTCCGCCGCCGACGGTTCCGGCTGCGGCGGCCGTGGTTCGAAGCGGATGCCCATCGGCGTGTAGCGGCCGTTCTCGCGCACGCGCAGCGTGACGATGCCGCGCAGCGCTGGATCGGCTAGCTGCTTCTCCAAGGAAGCCGCCCGCTCCTGCGGGATGTACAGCTTGCCGGCGAGCAAGGTGTCTCCGGGTGCGGCGCGCAGGGGCCGCGGGCAGCGGGTCTGCAGCGGTACCACTTCGGCCGAGGTGAGCGTGGGTGCATCCCCATCGAGACAGAGCATCATGCCGGGGCCCGGTACAGCGTCTTCGTCCTCGATCGGCCAGTCGTACTGGAAGACGAGATAGTGGCCGCGCAGCAGGTCGCGCGGATCGTAGCCCTGCACCGGCACTTCCCAGTCCGTGCCCCGCTCGCCGCGTTGATGGGATATCGCCCACGCCGTGGCGAGACCGATGAGCGGCAACACGAGCGCAGCGGTACGCAGTGCTCCGTGCAGACGGCTCATGGGGATGTCTCCTGCGACGATGATGATGCCGGGGGAGGATCGGAGGGCGGCGCGAACCGTTTCGATATCTTGAGCGCGAGCCAGGCGACGCCGAGGATCAGCAGACCGCTCGCGATCAGGCCCGCGCCGCTCGTCAGCAGGTCGCCGCCCAGTTCGAAGCTCAGCAGCACGAGCCGGAATGCGATGATGCCGACGGCGGCCTGGAACGCGCCGCGCCAGCCGGCGCGCAATGCGGTGTATGCGATGCCGGCCCACAGCGTCATGAAGAGCAGCGCTGCGACGATCTTGCTGCCCGACAACGCGTAGGCGAGCAGCGGCATCGCCGCGAGACCTAGCCAGAGGTCCGCGACGACGCGGCCCTCGGGATCACGACGGAAGGCACGCACCAGCAGCGCCGTGAGCAGTGTGACGCCGGAAGCGATGAGCACCGACCACAGCAGGCGCGTCGATCCCTCATCGGTGCGCCACGGGCCGTCGGCGCTGGCGATCGCCGCGATGCTGGCGCCGCCAGCGGCATAGAGCAAGGCGAGTTCGGCGAGACGCCGCCAGAACCCTTGTCGGCTGCTGCGGCGCTGCGCCCAGGCCGCAAGCGCGGCGAGCAGCACGGGTGCGGTGATCGCGAGCACGATGCGCACCGTCTCGTCGACGGCGCCCAAGCGCGGCTGCAGACCCATCGTCCACGACATGAAGGTCCATGCGGCCATGATCATCACCGCCATCAACAGCAGCGCGGTGAGCCAGCCGGTGCCGCGCAGCAGCATCAGCGGTGCGAACAACACGAGCCACAGGGTGAGCGGTTGCCACAGCGGCGAGTCCGTCTGATAGACCTGTCCGATGTGGCCGAAGAAGGTGAGGCCGAGCATGCCGAGCACGAAGAGGCCTGCCTCCGCAGCGATGCCGCCGGTCGACGCCTGCCGCCACAGCCAGAGAGCAAGAGCGACCATCAGCGCGAAATGCACACCGAGACGCACGACGCCGGGTACGGCGTCCCAATTGGCGGCGATCACCGACAACAGCCCGAGACCGATGGCGAGCGCCGCGATGCCGATCACCGCGCGCATCGCGACCGGGCTCGTGTGGGACGACTCCCATTCGCGGATGCGTGCGGCGGTGGTCGCATCGACCAGTCCCGCGGCTTCCCAGGCTTTCAGTCTACGCAGCGACATGTCCCCTCCGGTTCGCTCGCGCCGATATGTTAGGGCAGCGCCTCGTCCGGCACCGCATTTCCCGGGCGGCGGATCTGCTAGCGTAGGCCGCATGGACATCCGCATCGCAGCTTCGGCGCTCGTCATGATCGGTCTTGTGGCTTGCAGCCGCAGCACGGCTCCGCCGGTCACGGCGGCGGCGAGTGTCGGCATCGAGAAGACTTTCTTCGTCGCAGCGGAGCGTAAACCCTGCACGGGTGTGGGTCCGATGGAGTGCCTGCAGGTACGCGAGGCGGCCGATCGTCCCTGGCAGTACTTCTACAGCGAGATCGAGGGCTTCACCTTCGAGCCCGGCTTCGACTACGAACTGCGCGTGCGCGAGGAGAAGGTGGCGAATCCGCCGGCTGATGGGTCCTCGTTGCGTTGGACGCTGGTGAGGGTGGTCTCGAAGCAGGCGGTTGCGTCTGCCCCGACGCCCTGACGCACCGGTTCGGCGCACTCGCGCCTTAATGCACTAAAATAGTGCAGAATTAGCGGGATTACCTAGGGTTACTTGTTGCTAAACACCTGATTCATCGTTTTTTCCGGTGCAACGGCACGGGAAATGCATCATACTGGCTCATCTCTCAACCGGCAGACTGATGGAGCCAACATGAGCAGCGCCAACGATGTCATCAAGATGATCAAGGACCGTGAAGTGAAGTGGGCAGACCTGCGCTTCACCGATACCCGCGGCAAGGAACAGCATGTGACCATCCCCGCCAAGACCGTGGATGAGGGTCTGTTCCGCGACGGCAAGATGTTCGATGGCTCCTCGATCGCCGGTTGGAAGGGCATCAACGAGTCCGACATGATCCTGATGCTCGACCCGAGCACCGCGATCCTCGATCCTTTCTTCGAAGAGTCGACGGTCAACATCCGCTGCGACATCATCGAGCCGGCCACCATGCAGGGCTACGAGCGCGACCCGCGCTCGCTCGGCAAGCGCGCCGAGGCCTACCTCAAGAGCACCGGCATCGCCGACGGCGCCATGTTCGGTCCCGAGAACGAGTTCTTCATCTTCGACAGCGTGCGCTGGAAGAACGAGATGCACGGCGCGTCCTACGAGATCGACTCGGTGCAGGGCGCATGGAACAGCAACACGCAGTACCCCGAGGGCAACAAGGGCCATCGGCCGGGCGTGAAGGGCGGCTACTTCCCGGTGCCGCCGGTCGACGCCTTCCAGGACATCCGCAACGCGATGTGCGCGGCCTGCGAAGAGCTGGGTCTCGTCGTCGAGGTGCATCACCACGAGGTCGCCACCGGCGGCCAGTGCGAGATCGGCATCGGTGCGGGCGGTCTCGTCAAGAAGGCCGACGAGGTGCAGATCCTCAAGTACGCCGTGCACAACGTCGCGCACGGCTACGGCAAGACCGCGACCTTCATGCCGAAGCCGCTGGTCGGCGACAACGGTTCGGGCATGCATGTCCACCAGTCGCTGCAGAAGGACGGCAAGGCGCTGTTCGCCGGTGACAAGTACGGCGGCCTCTCCGAGACGGCGCTCTACTACATCGGCGGCATCATCAAGCACGCCAAGGCGCTCAACGCGTTCACCAACGCGGGCACCAACAGCTACAAGCGTCTGGTGCCGGGCTTCGAGGCGCCGGTCATGCTCGCCTACTCGGCGCGCAACCGCTCGGCCTCGATCCGCATCCCCTGGGTGGCCAACCCGAAGGCGCGCCGCATCGAGGTGCGCTTCCCGGATTCGTCGGCGAACCCGTACTTCGCGTTCGCGGCGATGATGATGGCCGGCCTCGACGGCATCCAGAACAAGATCCACCCGGGCGACCCGGCGGACAAGGACCTCTACGACCTCGAGCCCGAGGAGGCGAAGCACATCCCGACGGTGTGCCACTCGCTCGA
>CANHFH010000070.1 GCA_947459825.1 Pseudomonadota bacterium
CTGCGCGCGCTCGCGCTGCGCCATGCGGTGGTGGTGGCGATGCCGCGCGAAGCGGCCGTGGAGGCGCTCGCCGTCGCAGCGTCCGATCTGCCGCGGCGCGGTCACATCGCGCTCGCCGCCGAGCGCCGGATGGCGGCCGCGCGCGCGCGCGCGGCGCTGCTGCGCGACGCCGGGTTCGATGTGGTCAGCGGGACGCCGGCGCGGCTGGAGTCGGCGGTCTGGGCCGCGACGCGGCGAACAGCTCACGCCAGTCGACGAGCACGCTGACCGAGACCGCGAGGGCGCCGAAACCGACCGCCGCCTTGGCGGTGAACGGCCAATCGCGGGTCGAGACATAGCCCTCGATGAGGGCGCACATCACCAGCAGTCCGCCGATCACCGGCAGCAGCGCGGCGGTGCGGCGCACCGCCGCCGAGAACGCCTCGGCACGGGTAGCCTCGCCGGGCCGCGCGAGGGCCTCGCCGACCACCGCGCCCGCAGCGCCCGCGGCGCAGAGGCAGAAGATCTCGGCGGGGCCGTGCGCCACCACGAAGTCGAGGAACGCGCCGCCGAGCCCGTTCGCGGCGCTGAGCGCGAACAGCGCGCCGACCATCACCCCGTTGACCCCGATCGCGTAGATGGTGCCGATCGCGAACAGGAAACCGAGCAGCCAAGCGACCAGGGCGACCACCAGGTTGTTGGCGAACACCATGCCCGACAGCACCGACGCAGGCGCGATCCCGAGCAGACCCTGGGTCCACAGGCGGCCTTCGCCCACCTGCTGCATCATCTCGGGCGAGGCGAACAAGCGGATGGAATCGGGCTCCACCGTCACCAGGCCGTAGCCCGCCAGTGCGGCGAGCACGAAGCCGAGCAAGGTCGCGCCGAGGAAAGGTCGCAGTTCGCGGGTCGCGCGCGGCAAGGTCTGCTCGAAGAGGCGGTCCAGCCACTGACGCGGCGTCTGCGGATCATGGCGCAGCGCGAGATGCAGCGCGGCGTGGCGCGCCTCGAGCGCTTCGGTGTCGGGGTGCGCAGGAGCTCGGACGCGCGCGAGCGCGAGGCGACGCGAGACCTCCTGATGCTCGGCGAGCAGGGCATCGACCGCGACGAATCCGCCGCGCCGCGGCACACCGGCCCGCTGCTTGCCGTCGTCGTAGACGAGGAGGGTGCCCGCGGCGAGGTCACCGAGCCGTTGACCGCGCCGGTTCACGACGCTCATCAGCAGACCGACACCATAGAACACCGGGGCGCTGTCGATCAGGCGGAACACGTTGCGCAGCAACAGCGGACCCGCGCCGGGCGTGCCGCCGTCCAGCGTCGCGATGCGCAGCCCGGCGAAGCGCTTGCCGGGCGTGAGGCCGCGCAGCAGCACCTCGATGACCGGGTGGTAGAGCAGGTAGATGACGAGCACCGGGATCACCACCGTCGAGGTCCACCAGTCGTCCGGGTCGGATGGCGGCCGCAGCGTCGCTTCGCCGCCGGCGGCGGTCGAGTGCAGCACGGCGCCGGCGGCGTACCATGCGAAGGCGAGCGCGACGCGGATGTAGAAGTCCACCATGAAGGCGTGCGCCCGGGCGCCCGCGCCGGCGACCCGCAGACGCGCCTCGACCCCGGTCGCGCTCGGCTCGCGCAGCAGAGGTTGCAGCAGGTCGGGGTCCGTGGCGGCGTCGCGCGGCATCAGGCCTCCTCCCCGAGCAGCTCCGTCTGGTGCTCCTGCAGCAGCGGTTCGATCAGGTCGTCGAGCCGGCCGTCCATGACCTGATCGAGCTGGTAGAGCGTCAGTTCGATGCGGTGGTCGGTGACGCGGCCCTGCGGGAAGTTGTAGGTGCGGATGCGCTCCGAGCGGTCGCCGCTGCCGACCTGGAGCTTCCGCGAGCGTGCCTGCTCGGCGTCGCGCTTCTCCTGTTCAGCGGCGCGCAGCCGGGCCTTGAGCAGCGACATCGCGCGGCTGCGGTTCTTGTGCTGCGAGCGCTCGTCCTGGCACTCGACCACCATGCCGGTCGGAAGGTGCGTGATGCGCACCGCCGAGTCGGTCTTGTTGACGTGCTGACCGCCCGCGCCCGAGGCGCGGAAGGTGTCGATGCGCAGCTCCGCGGGGTTGATCTCCACCGCCTCGAGCTCGTCGAGCTCCGGGAGGATCGCCACCGTCACCGCGGAGGTGTGGATGCGGCCCTGCGATTCGGTGGCCGGGACGCGCTGCACGCGATGCGTGCCCGACTCGAACTTGAGGCGTGCGAAGACGGCCGTGCCGACCACGCGGCAGATCACCTCGCGGTAGCCGCCGTGCTCGCCCGGGCTCTCGCTCATGGTCTCGAGGCGCCAGCCCTGGCGTTCGGCGTAGCGGGCGTACATGCGCAGCAGGTCGCCCGCGAAGATGGCGGCCTCGTCGCCGCCGGTGCCGGCCCGGATCTCGAGATAGACGTTGCGCGCATCGCGCGGATCGACCGGCACCAGCATCCGTCGCAGCGATCGTTCCTCGTCGCCCAGCGCCTGCGCGATTCGGTGGACCTCCTCCTCGCCGAGCGCGCGCATGGCCGGATCGGCATCGCCTGCCAGCGCGCGCGCCGCCGCTTGATCGGCCTCGAGCGCGAGATAGCCGCGCCACCGCCCGGCGAGCGGCGCGAGGCGTGCGTACTCGACCGAAGATTCCCGGTAGAGCGCGGAGCCGCCGTCCATCGACGGGTCGGCGAGGGCGCGTCCCAGCTCCTCCCATCGCTCCGCCTGCCGCTCGAGGCGGCGTCGGATGCTGTCCTTCATCGGAGGTCCTTCGGCATGGTGCGCGGATTCTGTGTGGCTGGACCCATGCTGACAAGCCGCTCCGTCACGGTTCCGCTATAGTGGGTGCAAGATGCGTTCCTTGGCCCGCCCGTCGATCGCCGGATTCGCCAGCGCAGCCGTCCTGCTGCTCGGCGCCGCCGTCGCCCAGGCGCAGGCCGTCGGCGCGGGGCCTGCGGCCGCCGCGCCCCCCGCCGAGTCCCAGAGCGCAGGCGAGCGCGGTCTCGCCGCCGGCGATTGCCGCATGGCCTCTGAAGGTTTCGCCGAGGATGCCCGCGGCTCGCGCGACCCCGCCGTCGCCTACCGCGCCGTCGAGATCGCCAAAGCCTGTGCTCATCTGCCGGCCGCCTGGAGCTCCGCGCAGCGTCTGGTCGAACTCGACCCGGAGAACGTCGAGGCGCTGCGGCTGGCCGGTACCGTGGCGCTCGAGATGGCGCGCTACGACGACGCGCGCCGCATCTTCGGTGGTCTGCTCGGCAAACCCGATGTCGAGCCCGAGCGCGCGCTGCGCGACATCCTGCCGCCGCTCGCCGAGGGCGACCTCGCGCCCGCGGCTTGGCAGGTGTTCCCCCGCATCCTCGACCGCTCGACGCTGTCGCCGCAGGTGGTGTCGGTGCTCGCCCGCATGGCCTGCAACGCCGACGACCTCAAGAGCTGTCTCGCGCTCATCGACGAGGCGCGGGCGCGCGATGGCGGCCGCGACGCCGCCACCATCCGTCTTGCAGCGACGGCTGCCGCCGCGCTCGGCGATGCCGACCGTGCGCTCGCCGAGGCGCAGCTCGTGGCGCAGGGCGACCCCGAGGAGCACCGTTTCGCCGTCGTCGAGACGCTGGTCGCGCTCGACCGCCGCGATGAAGCGCGCGCCGAGATCGACCGCATCGCCGCCGAGCCTGACCACGCGGTCGAGGCCGATCGTCGTCTCGCGTTGCTCGCATTGGCGGACGGCGACAGCGCCGAGGCGCAGCGGCGTTTCGCCGGCCGCCTGCAGCGCGACCAGGGCGCGGGCGAGGCCTTGTTCTATCTCTCGCTGCTCGCCGAGCGCGAGGGGCGCACCGATGTCGCGCTGCAGGGCTATCAGCAGCTGATCAACGCCGGCGCCGGGCTCGCGCCGCGCAGCCGCGCCGCGCGGCTGCTCGTGAAGCGCGGGGAGGCGCCTTCGGCGATGCGCATCTTCGACGGCTTCCTGCGCAGCGGCCGCGCCGATTTCATCGACACCGAGGTCTCGCGCGCCCGTGCGCTCGCCGACGGCGGGATGCATGCCGAGGCGGTGCAGGGCATCGATCTCGCGCTGCAGCGGCATCCCGACCACCCCGAACTGCGCTACCAGCGTGCGGTCGAGCTCGACGCCGGCGGCAAGACCCGCGAGGCGATCAAGGTCTTCGAGGCGCTGCTCGCCGAGCGACCGGAGGACGCCGCGGTGCAGAACGCGCTCGGCTACACGCTGGCCGACCGGGACCGTGAACTGCGGCGCGCGGAGAAGCTGATCCGCAGCGCGCTCGCGCAGCGCCCCGACAACGCGGCTTTCATCGACAGCCTCGGGTGGGTGCTGTACCGCCGTGACAAGCTGCGTGAGGCGGCGCCGGTCCTCGAGCGGTCCTGGCGGCTCTCCCAGGAAGGCGAGATCGCTGCGCATTACGGCGAGGTCCTCTGGAAGCTGGGCGAGCAGGCGCAGGCGCGCGCGGTCTGGGCCCGCGCTCTCTTGACCTCGCCCGACTCCAAGCCGCTGCGCGCCACCATCGAGCGCTTGACGGGCAAGCCGCCGGCGCCCAAGGCGCCGATGCCATCGCCTTCCGCCGCCGCGCCCGGCACCGCACAGCCCTGAGGCCGGGCGTGCCGCGATCCCGCGCCGCGCTCCCTTCCGCGCTGCTGCTCGGCCTGCTGACGCTCGCGGGCTGCGCGGGGCTGCGCACCGTGTCGCTGCCCGATCTCGAACTCCCATCGTCCTGGGAATCGCGGCGCAGCGCGCTGCAGGCATGGCCGGGCTACGACCTGCGCGGGCGCATCGCGGTGGCGCGCGGCGATGACGGCTTCAGCGGCGCCTTACGCTGGGTGCAGTCGGGGTCCAAAGCGCGTCTCGAACTCGACGGCCCGCTGGGGGTCGGCGGTGCGCGCTACGACCTCGATCCGGCGACCCTCGATGGCGCGGCGCTCGGACAGGCGCTCGGTGTGCCCGTGCCGGTCGCGAGCCTGCGCTACTGGCTGCTCGGCGTCCCCGATCCCGCGCTGGCCGCGGAGGAATCTTTGGAGGCGGGCACCGCGCGGCTCGCCGCGCTGCGCCAGGCGGGCTGGTCCGTGGTCTACGCGCGCTATGCGCCGGTCCCGGGCACCCGCCTCGAGCTGCCGCAGCGCATCGAGGTGACCCGCGAGGGGGTGCGTCTGCGGCTGCTGGTCGAGGGCTGGCAGGGCGTGCGGCCATGAGCGCCGGCGATGCCGAGGTCGCGGCCGGCGCGTTGCGTTGGTGGCGGGCCCCCGCCAAGCTCAATCTTTGCCTGCATGTCGTCGGGCGTCGGACCGACGGCTATCACGAGCTGCAGACCGTGTTCCAGTTGATCGACCTGTGCGACCTGCTCGCGTTCGAGCTCGACCCGACGGGCGACATCACCCGCGTCGATGACGCCGCCGCCGCGCCCGGCGCGCTCGCCGCCGTGGCGGCCGACGCCGACCTCACGGTACGCGCGGCGCGCGCGCTGCAGACCGCTTCCGGCTCACCGCTCGGCGTGCGCATCCGCGTGCGCAAGCGCATCCCCATGGGCGGCGGACTCGGTGGCGGCAGTTCCGACGCCGCGACCACGCTGCGCGTGCTCGACCGGATGTGGGGCACCGCGCTCGGGACCGAGGCCCTGGCTGCGATCGGTCTCGGCCTCGGCGCCGATGTGCCGGTGTTCGTACGGGGTCGCTCGGCGGTCGGGGAGGGCGTCGGGGAGCGGCTCACCCCGGTCGACCTGCCCCGCAGGTGGTTCCTGGTCATCCACCCGGGAGTGTCCGTCCCGACCCGCGAGGTCTTCCAGGCGCCGGATCTGCGCCGCGATTCACCGCGCCTCACGGTCCCGCAACTGCTGGCCGGACCCGGCCACAACGACTGCGAACCGGTGGTGCGGGCGAGGGTCCCGGAGGTCGCCGAGGCGCTCGATTGGCTGGGCCGCCATGCCCCGGCACGGCTCACCGGCACCGGCTCCTGCCTGTTCGCGGCCTTCGACAGCGCCGCCGCCGCCGAGCGGGTCGCGGGAAGGGTCCCGGACCGTTGGCGGGCGTGGGTGGCGGAGGGGCTGGCGACGAGCCCAGACCCCTGAATTGACAGGCAATTCCCCCCTCCGCACAATACCGCCCCTTTTGGCGTCCGGGGTGCCGCCAAATCGGCTGGGGTGTCGCCAAGTGGTAAGGCAGCGGGTTTTGATCCCGCCATTCGGAGGTTCGAATCCTTCCACCCCAACCATCCGATCGTCGCCGACGGTCGGCGCGTGATCTTTGGAGGCCCGCTTGGACAGCCAGACTCTGGCGCTCTTCACCGGCAACGCGAACCCCGCGTTGGCGCAGGATATCGCGCGGCACCTCATGGTGCCGCTCGGCCGCGCCGTCGTCGGTCGCTTCAGCGACGGTGAGGTGAACGCCGAGCTGATGGAGAACGTGCGCGGGCGCGATGTGTTCCTCGTGCAGCCGACCTGCCCGCCGGTCAACGACCATCTCATGGAACTGCTGATCATGGCGGACGCCTGCCGCCGCGCCTCCGCGCGCAGCGTCACCGCGGTCGTGCCCTACATGGGCTACTCGCGCCAGGACCGCAGGCCGCGTGCCACGCGTTCGGCGATCTCGGCGAAGCTCGTCGCCAACATGATGTCGGGCGCGGGCATCTCGCGCATGCTCACCGTCGACCTGCACGCCGAGCAGATCCAGGGCTTCTTCGACATCCCGGTCGACAACGTCTACGCCTCGCCGGTGCTGCTCGGCGATGCCTGGAAGCAGGGCTACAAGGACATGATCGTGGTGTCGCCCGATGTCGGCGGCGTGGTGCGCGCCCGTGCGCTCGCCAAGCGCCTCGACGACGTCGAGCTCGCGATCATCGACAAGCGCCGCCCGCGCCCCAACGAATCCAAGGTGATGAACATCATCGGCGAGGTCGCCGGCAAGTCCTGCGTGCTGATCGACGACATGGTCGATACCGCCGGCACGCTGTGCATCGCCGCGCAGGCGCTCAAGGACGAGGGCGCGGTGCGCGTCGTCGCCTACATCACCCATCCGATCCTCTCCGGCAGCGCCGTCGAGAAGATCTCCAAGTCCGCGCTCGACGAGCTGGTGGTCACCGACACCATCCCGCTCTCGGCCGCGGCCCGTGCATGCCCGCGGATCCGCCAGCTCTCAGTGGCGGGTCTGCTCGGCGAGACGATCCGGCGCATCAGGGACGAGGAGTCCGTGAGTTCGCTGTACGTCGATTGAGCCCGTCCTGGTCGCGGGACGGGTCCCTTTGATCCAACCGGAGCCATAGAGATGAAGATGTCATTCGAACTCGCCGCCGAGTTCCGCAACGACGAAGGCAAGGGTGCGAGCCGCCGCCTCCGTCGCGCGGGGCGCGTGCCGGCCATCATGTACGGCGGCAAGCGCGATCCGCGCGCGCTGTCGCTCGACCATCAGAAGCTGCTCACGCTGGTGGAGAACGAGAAGTTCTACTCCACCATCATCGGCGTGAAGGTCGAGGGCGAGGTGCAGCCCGCCGTCGTCAAGGACCTGCAGATGCACCCGGCCGAGCCGCGCGTGCTGCATGTCGACCTGCAGCGCGTGCTGCCGGACGAGAAGATCCGGCTGCGTCTGCCGATCCACTTCAAGGGCGAGTCCGTGTCGCCCGGCGTCAAGCTGCAGGGCGGCGTGGTCTCGCACCGCATCGCCGACATCGAGGTGCTGTGCCTGCCGAAGGACCTGCCGGAAGAGATCGTGCTCGACCTCTCGCAGATGAAGAACAACGAGAGCAAGTCGATCTCCGACATCGCGCTGCCCGCGGGCGTGGTGGCGACCGCGGTGCTGCAGGGCAAGGACCAGGTCGTGGTCTCGATCCACAGCCCGCGTGCCGAGGAGCCGGAGACCCCGGCGGCCGAGGCGGCTGCCGCGACGGCCGAGGCCAAGCCGGCCGAAGCCAAGAAGGAAGAGCCGGCCAAGAAGGACGCAGGCAAGAAGTAAGCCCGCGTCCCCGCGAGCGACGGCGCATAGCGCCGATGCGGAGGCCGCCCTCGAGGCGGCCTCCGTGTTTCGCGGGTCCGCGCGGGTAGAGGAGGCTCCCCAGGTGTCGGCGACGAACATCAGGCTGGTGGTGGGACTCGGCAATCCGGGCGACAAGTACGCCCGCACCCGCCACAACGCCGGTTGGTGGTTCGTGGAGGCGCTGGCGCGCCGCTACGGTGGCGTGTTCCGCACCGAACCGAAGCTGCAGTCGGAGATGGCGCGCGTGCGCGTCCCCGCCGCGCGCGGCGACGCCGTCGAGGTCTGGATGCAGAAGCCGACCACCTTCATGAACCGCAGCGGCGGCGCGGTCGCGGCGGCCAGCAATTTCTACAAGATCGCGCCGGCCGAGGTGCTCGTCGTGCACGACGAGCTCGACCTGCCGGCGGGCGTCGCACGCCTGAAGCAGGGCGGCGGTCACGGCGGCCACAACGGGCTGCGCGACACCAGCGCCGCCATCGGCGCCGATTATTGGCGCTTGCGCCTCGGCATCGGGCACCCGGGCCACAAGGACCAGGTGCTCGACTACGTGCTGCAGCGTGCGGGCGCCGACGACGAGCGCGCCATCGAGCGCGCCATCGATGAAGCGCTCGACGCCCTGCCGGTGCTGCTCGGCGAGGGCGCGGGCAAGGCGATGAACCAGTTGCACACGCGTACCGCGCCCGCCGCGGGCGCCACAGGACAAGAGGGCTGAACCATGGGCATCAAGTGCGGCATCGTCGGATTGCCGAACGTCGGCAAGTCGACGCTCTTCAACGCGCTCACCCGCGCGGCCATCGCGGCCGAGAACTACCCGTTCTGCACCATCGAGCCGAACGTCGGCATCGTGCCGGTGCCCGACCCGCGCCTCGATGCGCTGGCGGCCATCGTCAAGCCTGAGCGGATCCTGCCGACCACGGTCGAGTTCGTGGACATCGCCGGCATCGTCAAGGGCGCCTCCACCGGCGAGGGCCTCGGCAACAAGTTCCTCGCCAACATCCGCGAGGTCGATGCCATCGCGCATGTGGTGCGCTGCTTCGTCGACGAGGATGTGGTGCATGTCGCTGGCAAGGTCGACCCGCTCTCGGACATCGACACCATCAACACCGAGCTCGCGCTCGCCGATCTCGAGAGCGCCGAGAAGGCGCTGCAGCGCTACGAGAAGGCCGCCAAGGCGCAGGACAAGGAGGCGGTCAAGGCCCGCGAGGTGGCGCGTCGCGTGCGCGATGCGCTGGCCGCCGGCAAGCCCGCGCGCACCGTGGCCGTCGATGAGACCGAGCGGCCGGTGCTGCGCGACCTGCAACTGCTCACCGCCAAGCCCGTGCTCTACATCGCCAACGTCGCCGAGGGCGGCTTCGAGGACAACCCGATGCTGGATGCCGTGCGCAAACTCGCAGCCGAGGAGGGCGCGCAGGTGGTCGCGGTCTGCGCCGCCATCGAAGCCGAGATCTCGCAGCTCGAGGACGCCGACCGCGCCGAGTTCCTCAAGGACCTCGGTCTCGAGGAGCCCGGACTCAACCGCGTGATCCGCGCCGGCTACACGCTGCTCGGCCTGCAGACCTACTTCACGGCAGGCCCGAAGGAGGTCCGCGCCTGGACCGTGCGCAAGGGCGCCACGGCGCCGCAGGCCGCGGGTGTCATCCACACCGACTTCGAGCGCGGCTTCATCCGCGCCGAGGTCATCGCCTACGACGACTACATCGCGCTGAAGGGCGAGCAGGGCGCCAAGGAGGCCGGCAAGCTGCGGCTCGAAGGCAAAGAATATCTCGTGCGCGAGGGCGATGTGATGCACTTCCGCTTCAACGTCTGACGGTCTGCGCGAGAGTCAGTCGCGCGCAACGGCGGCCATCAGCGATCCGGACCGCGCACGCAGAGGACGTGGTTGTGTCCGCGTATGTCGTCGCCTTGCGGGCCAAAGCCGAGTGGGAACGCCCCGGGTGTCGCCGTCTTCGGGTCGCTTCGCATGGCTCCTGCGCCATGCACGTCCAGCCAGCGCCGTTGTCCGGAGCGGGGCGGCGCCTCCATGTAACCCATCGCCGGCCCGATCGCTGCATACACCGCAAGTTCGCCGGTCTTTGAGAAGGCGCGGTTCGGCGCCGTCGCGGGCGGCGGACCCTCAAGATGTGTGGTGGAGGACCAGAGGTAGACCAGACGATCGCTGAACCCGAACAGAGGGCTGATGGCCGGGATGCGGGAATAGTCGACGATCGAGTGGAGTTCCTTCGCGTTCGGGACCCGCCAGTTCCGGTGACCGCCCAGCGAGAGCCCGTCGCAATAGGTCAGGGCGTCCGCCCAGCGCAGCGCTCCCGCAGCGTCGCGCCGCTGCCAGACGAGACCCGTCGCGCGATCGGTCACCGTTTCGGTGTCCGCTTGGAGGTCGTTCCGTCCATAGGCGGGACCTCGAACCAGTCGGACCGCGAGCCGGTTGGGCGTCTGCATGCGGTTGGCCGGATCCATGACCGGATACCCCTTGATCCGACCGTCGGCGAAGTTGACGCCAAAGACCGTTTCGTCGCCGCCCATGGTCTCCCCGACGTAGCGCGTCGCGCTCCACTCCTGGACGTCGATCGGCCTTCGGCCGTGCGTCGCGTCGCCGAGGCCCGTGCCCGCACCGTAGGCGAAGTCGAAG
>CANHFH010000071.1 GCA_947459825.1 Pseudomonadota bacterium
CCGCGCTCCTTGAACGGCGCGAGCCGCTGGCACTCGATGAACCGCGCGCCCGCGAGCTCGCGCTCGGCGGCGACGATCGCCGGGTTGAAGCGCTCGAGGTGCCCGACCTGCAGGATGCGGCCGCAGCGCGCGGCGATGTCGATCAGCCCCTGCGCCTGCTCCACGGTCTCGGTGATCGGCTTCTCGACCAGCACATGCGCACCGGCCTCCAGGAAATCACGCGCGATGGCGAAATGCGCCGGCGTGGTGGTGACGACGCTCACCGCGTCGACCTTGCCGAGCAGCTCCCGGTGGTCCGCGACCGCGGTGGTGCCGAGCTCCTTTGCCAGCGCCTCGCGCGCCTCCGGGCGCGTATCGACCACCGCCGCGAGGCGGCAGCCCTCTTCCGAGGCGTACTTCTGGGCGTGGAACCTGCCGAGGTAACCCGCGCCGACCACCGCTGCCCTGATCGCGTCCATGGCTTATTATGCACGCATGGCCAAGAACGAAGCCGTCGCCGCCGCCGTCGACCGGGTGCCCTCGGGGTTCCGGCTCCCGCTCGCCGCCCTTGCGGTGGGGCTGTTCGTGGCGCCGCCGCTCATCTGGCTGACGGGACGGGGGCTCTTCGGCGCCTACGCCAACGGCGGCCCGTTCTCGCTGTGGGGCGATTTCTTCGGTCTCCTGGCGCGCGGCTCGCTCGCGGCCTGGATCGTCGCCCTCGCCCCGCTCGCGCTCGTGCTGCTGGTGCGCGGCGCGATCGCGCTGTCGCGTCGCGTCGGCTGACCCGCCGCGCGGCGGACGACGCCCGTCAGGGCGCCGCCAGACTCCGGTCGCGCGCCGCGCGGAACTCGCTGGTCGGGTACCAGTTCGGGTACCGCTTCTCGCCGGCGATCTTCGCGCCGATCTGGTACAGGAGCTCGAGGTTCTCGAGGCTGCCGCGGAGATCCATGCCCGGCCGCCACTCGTCCGAGGGCTTGTGGTAGTCGTTGACGATGTAGGCCGCCGCGCGCGCCTCGCCCGCCGCCACGCCGCCCTCGCGGTCATCGACGCCGAGGTCGAAATACAGCGCCGGCACGCCCGCCTTGGCGAAGTTGAAGTGGTCGGAGCGGTAGAAGAACCCCTTCTCCGGCGTCGGCTCGTTCTTGATGACCCGGTCCTGCCGGCGCGCGGCATCGGCCAAGTACTCCTCGAGCTCCGAGGCGCCGAAGCCGATCACGGTGACATCGCGGGTCGGCGGACCGGCGTCGAGCGCGTCCATGTTGAGCGCTGCGACCGTCTTCTTGAGCGGGAACACCGGGTTCGCCACATAGTGCGCCGAACCGAGCAGCCCGCTCTCCTCGAGCGTCACGCCGAGGAACACGATGCTGCGCTCCGGAGGGCGCCGCGACTCCTGGAAGGCCCGCGCCAGCACCAGCAGCCCGGCCGTGCCGGTCGCGTTGTCGATGGCGCCGTTGAAGATGTTGTCGCCGCTGCGCGCCAAGGTCTTGCCGAGGTGGTCCCAGTGCGCCATGTAGACGACATACTCATCGGGCCGCTTGCTGCCCGGGATCATCGCCACGAAGTTGGAGGACGACGCGCGGCGGATGCCGTTGCGCAGCGTGCTGCTGGCACGCTGCCGCAGCTCGACGGGCTTGAAGCCGCGCTGGCTCGCGGCCTGCACCAGCTCCGCGTAGCTGCGTCCGTTGGCGCGCAGCAGCGCCTCCGCGGCCGAGCGCGTCATCCAGCCCTCGACGGCGATCCGGCCGGCATTGCCGTCGGCGGCGGCGACATCGAGCTGCGGACCCATCCAGCTGTTCTGCACCGTGTCCCAGGGATAGGCCGCCGGTTCGTCGTCGTGGACGATGATCGCGGCGGTCGCGCCCTGCCGGGCGGCCTCCTCGAACTTGTAGGTCCAGCGACCGTAGTAGGTCATCGCACGACCGCGGAAGAGATCCGGGTCCTTGGTGGCGAAGCCCGGATCGTTGATGAGGATGACGGCGGTCTTGCCGCGCATGTCGAGGCCCGCGTAGTCGTTCCAGCCGACCTCGGGCGCCACCACGCCGTGACCCACGAACACCATCGGGCTGTCGTCGACCGCGATCTCGGGCACCACGCGCTTGGTCCAGATGACCATGTCCTTGCCGTATTCCAGCGCGGTGTCGTCGAAGCGCAGCGTGGCGTCGGACCCGGCGGTGATCTCGACGATGGAGACCTGCTGCGTCCAGGAGCCGTTGTTGCCGGGCTTGAGGCCGAGCTTCTGCGCCTCGGCGGTGAGGTACTCGATGGTCTTGCGCTCGCCGACGGTGCCGGGCTTGCGCCCCTCGAACTCGTCGCTGGCGAGCGTCGCCACATGACGCTCGAAGTCGGCCACCGAGATGACCGGCGCCGGGGGTGCCGCCGACCCCGCACAACCCGCGAGCAGCACGGGAACGAAAAGCGCACCGATACGGTCGAAACTACGCATGGATCCTCTCCTCCGGTGCCTCATCCGTCATTCGCGGGGCCATATCCACCAGGCCCCGACCGCCAGCACGCCCCACAGCACCGTCTGGGCGATGCGGCGCCACGGCCGCTTCTTGACCTCGCCGAAGAACGCCGCGGCCGCCAGGGCCGCCAGCAGCGCCGAGCCGCCGAGCGCCCGCAACAGGGGCGGGAACTCCTCCCCGATCCGGGGGGCGTACTCCGGCAGCAGCAGGAAGACCACCAGGGTCAGCGTCAGCGCCACGGTGATGGAGACGGCCGAGCCGAGCACGATGCCGGTCAGCATGGCGAGCGGGTGCATGGATCCTTGTACCCCTGTGGGACGCGCCGCACTTGAAGGCGCACCCCTGTCCTACTAGTCTGCGAGGGAGTCTACCGCATGAGGCGCCTGCTCGGCTCTGACACACGAATGAACTCCCCTGCCCAACGCCCGGCGCTGCTCGCCGGTGCCGCTCTGCTCACCGTCCTGGTCACGACCTTCGGCGGCTCGGCGCGGCTCACCGCCAGCACCTCACCCATACCGCCGGGAGCGATCGTGCCGGGCGACCGCGAACGGATGATCGCGCGGCAGGTCGGCGGCATCCTGCAGGACTCGCACTACAGCCGCGCCCGCATCGACGATGCGATGTCGCCGCGCGTGATGGACAAGTTCCTCGAGGCGATGGACGGCCAACGCGCCTACTTCCTCGCCGGCGACATCGCCGAGTTCGACGAATGGCGCATGCGCTTCGACGACATGATCCGCACCGGCGACATCGAGCCCGCCTACGCCATGTTCGCGCGCTACCAGCAGCGCAACCGCGAGCGGGTGCAGCATGCGCTCGCGCTGCTCGAGAAGGAGCCCGACTTCACGGTGCAGGAGTCCTACCAGTTCGACCGCGAGGGCGCGCCCTGGCCCGTCTCCAAGGAAGAGCTGGACGAGATCTGGCGCAAGCGCGTCAAGAACGACGCGCTGTCGTTGGCGCTCGCCGGCAAGACCTGGGCCGAGACCCGCGACACGCTGCGCACGCGCTACGAGCGGGTGCTCAAGCGCGTCGACCAGATCAAGCCCGAGGAGGTCTTCGAGACCTATCTCAACAGCTACGCCCGCGCCTTCGACCCGCACTCCAACTACTTCTCGCCGCGCAACAGCGAGGAGTACAAGATCCAGATGAGCCTCAACTACGAGGGCATCGGCGCCTCGCTGCAGCTCATCGACGACCATGTGACGATCATGAACCTGATCGAGGGCGGACCGGCCGCCGTCTCGGGCACGCTCACCGTCAACGACCGCATCACCGCGGTCGGTCAGGGCACCGAAGGTCCGCTGACCGATGTCGTCGGCTGGCGCATCGACGATGTGGTCCAGCTCATCCGCGGCAAGGGCGGCACGACGGTGCGGCTGCAGGTCCTGCCGCCCGGCGCCGCGCCCGGCACCGCCGAGAAGATCGTCCCGCTGGTCCGTGGCCAGGTGACGCTCGAAGCGCAGGCCGCGCAGCGCGAGCTCAAGGTCATCCCGCGCGATGGCCGCGACCTGCGGGTCGGCGTGATCAACGTCCCCGGCTTCTATTCCGACTACGACGCGCAGCGCGCCGGCAACGCCGACTACCGCAGCACCACCCGCGATGTGCGCCGCCTCATCGAGGAGCTGCGCAAGGAGAAGGTCGACGGTCTCGTGCTCGACCTGCGCGGCAACGGCGGCGGCTTCCTGCCCGAGGCGCAGTCGCTCACGGGTCTCTTCGTCGACCGTGGCCCGGTGGTGCAGGTGCAGTTCGCCGGCGGCCAGAAGGAGGTCCTCGAGGACAGCGAACAGGGCGTGGCCTGGGACGGACCGCTCGTCGTGCTCATCGACCGCTTCAGCGCCTCGGCCTCGGAGATCTTCGCCGGCGCGATCCAGGACTACCGACGCGGCATCGTGGTCGGCCAGCGCAGCTTCGGCAAGGGCACGGTGCAGAACCTGCTGCCGCTGTCGCGCTGGAGCGCGAAGCCGGTGAACGGCCAGCTGACCGTGACCATCGCCAAGTTCTATCGCGTCACCGGCGAGAGCACGCAGCATCGCGGCGTGGAGCCCGATGTGGAGCTCGCCTCGCCGATCAGCCTCAAGGATGTCGGTGAGAGCTCGCTGCCCGATGCCCTGCCCTGGGACCGCATCGCCGCCGCGCGTTACGCGGGGCTGACGCCGCGGCCACCGTCCATCGCCGAACTCTCGACCCGCGAACGCGCGCGCCAGCAGCAGGACGCGGACTACCGTTGGCTGGTCTCGGACATCGCCGCGCTCGACCAGCAGCGGCAGCAGAAGACCATCTCGCTCAACCTCGAGGAGCGCCGCGCCGAACGGACGCGGCTCGAGGCCGCTCGGCTCGCACGCGAGAACGAGCGACGCGCCGCGCGCACCGAACCGCCGCTGGCGGCCGTCACCGACATCGACCCCAACAAGCTGCCCGATGTGCTGCTCGATCAGGCGACGCAGGTGATGGCGGACATCATCCAGGGCACGCAGGCGCCGAAAGCGCCGGCGAAGGCCCCGGCGAAAGCGCAGCAGGCGAAACGCGCCGGCTAGACGAGCCGATGACCCCGCTCGAGGCAGTACTCGAGCCACTTGTTGAGCATCACATTGCGCGCCCAGCGCTGGTCGAGCGCGGGGCCGGCTTCCGAGCGCCAATCCTGCAGCGCCGGATGCGCATGGCGCTGCGCCCACCCGTGCGCCTCGACGAGCCGCGCATCGTGGTAGATGCGCAGCAGCATATCGGGCGCGCTCGGCAGCGCTCCGAAGAGATAGGTGAGCTCGACCGTGGTCGTGTAGGGCGAACGCTCCGTCACCGAAAGCGCGAGGTCGCAGTCGCCGTCGACCCTCGAGCGCCGACCGCCCTCGAGGTCGCGCAGCTCACCCGCGAGCTGCGACAAGCGCAGATGGTTGCTTTCGTAGAGCGACATCAGCGCGGCGAAACCGCGTGGACGCGAACGCCACGCGGCGGGCAGCCGCCCGTCATCGAGGCCGAGTATCACCGGCATGTCCCAGCGCGCGCTCATGGCCTGAATATACCCGACTCAGGGCCGCACGCGACGCTCGATGCCGGTCGCTTCGAGGATGCGCGCCGCGATCTCCTCGATCGAGCATTCGGTGGTGTCGAGGTTCGGCACGCCATGCCGCTGGAACAGCGACTCCGCAGCACGCGTCTCGAAGGCGACCTGCGCTGCGGAGGCGTATCGGCTGCCGGCGCGCCGCTCCTGCCGTATCTGCTGCAAGCGCGAGGGCGCGATGCGCAGACCGAAGAGCTTGGCGCGGTGCGCCTGCAGCGACGGCGGCAGCCGCGTCGACTCGAGGTCCTCCTCGGTGAGCGGATAGTTGGCGGCGTAGATGCCGTACTGCATGGCGAGATAGAGACAGGTCGGTGTCTTGCCCGACCGCGACACGCCGACCAGGACCACATCCGCGCGCGCGTAGTCGCCCGCCGAGCCGTCGTCGTTGGCGAGCGCGTAGTTGGTGGCGTCGATGCGCGTCGCGTAGGCCGCGGAATCGGCGATGCCGTGCGCACGGCCCGAGCTATGGGTCGACACGGAACCGAGCTCGCGCTCCATGGCGCCGACGAAGGAACCGAAGAAGTCGAGGAACAGGATATCGCCGCCGGCTTTGAAGACCTCACGGACATCGTCCTGCACCAGGGTGCCGAAGACGATCGGCCGCAGCCCGCTCTCCTCGCCCGCCGCGCGGATGCGCCGCAGCGCCTCATGCGCCTTGTCAACGCTGGACACAAATGGCAAAGTCGCGGCCCTGAATTCCAGCCCCTCGAACTGTGTCAGGAGGCTGTGACCCATGGTCTCGGCCGTCACGCCGGTCTGGTCGGACACGAAGAACACGGGTCTGCCGCTCATCGCCAGAGTTTACCCCCAGAGTTTGACCCCGGAGCACCCGTGAACGGACTCGTAGTGCCTTTCGAGCAGGTCTCCATGCACGATGTGGAGCGCGTGGGCGGCAAGAACGCCTCCATCGGGGAACTCATCGGCTCGCTGGCGCGGCTCGGCGTGAAGGTGCCGGGCGGCTTCGCCACCACCGCCGAGGCCTACCGCGGGCTGCTTGCGCGCGACGGGCTCGACGCCCGTATCCGGGATGCGCTGGCCGACCTCGATGTAGACGATGTGACCCGCCTCGCCGAGGTGGGTGCGCGAATCCGCGGCTGGATCCTCGACGCACCGCTGCAGCCGGAACTCGAACGCGCCATCGTCGAGGGCTACCGCGCCCTGAGCGCGGGCATCCCCGGCGGTGCCTCGGTCGCGGTGCGCTCCTCGGCCACCGCCGAAGACCTCCCTGAAGCCTCCTTCGCCGGCCAGCAGGAGACCTTCCTCAATGTGCAGGGCGAGGCCGAGGTGCTGCTCGCGGTACGCCGCGTGTTCGCCTCGCTCTTCAACGACCGCGCCATCGCCTACCGCGTCCACCAGGGCTTCGACCACTCGCTGGTGGCGCTCTCGGCGGGCATCCAGCGCATGGTGCGCTCGGACCTCGGCGCGAGCGGCGTGATGTTCACCCTCGACACCGACTCGGGCTTCCGCGATGTGGTGTTCATCACCGCCTCCTGGGGGCTCGGCGAGACCGTGGTGCAAGGCGCGGTGAACCCCGACGAGTTCTATCTGCACAAGCCCGCGGTGCACGCAGGCCGTCGCGCCGTGCTGCGCCGCAACCTCGGCGCCAAGGCCGTCAAGATGGTCTACGCCGACGCGGGCTCGGCCGAGCGCGTACGCACCGTCGATGTCGCCGCCGCCGACCGCGCGCGGTTCTGTCTCGACGACGCCGACCTCATGGAGCTCGCCCGTCAGGCGCTCGCCATCGAGGCGCACTACGGCCGTCCGATGGACATCGAGTGGGGCAAGGACGGCGCCACCGGCGAGATCTTCATCCTGCAGGCGCGGCCCGAGACGGTGCAGAGCCGCAGCGGCCGTACGGTGCAGCGCTACACCCTCAGCAAGCGTTCCACGGTGCTCACCCGCGGCCGCAGCATCGGCCAGCGCATCGGAGCTGGCCCCGTGCGCGTCATCGCCGACCCCTCGCAGATGGCGCGCGTGCAGCCGGGCGATGTGCTCGTCGCCGACATGACCGACCCCGATTGGGAGCCGGTCATGAAGCGCGCCTCGGCCATCGTCACCAACCGCGGCGGCCGCACCTGCCATGCCGCGATCATCGCCCGCGAGCTCGGGATCCCGGCCGTGGTCGGCTGCGGCGACGCCACGCGCGTGCTGCGCGAGGGGCAGCCCGTCACCGTCTCCTGTGCCGAGGGCGACACCGGCTTCGTCTACGACGGCGCGCTCGACTTCGAGCGCAAGCAGATCGAGCTCGATGCGCTGCCCCCGTCGCCGGTGCGCATCATGATGAACGTCGGCAATCCGGACCGCGCCTTCGATTTCGCGGCGCTGCCGCACCGCGGCGTCGGCCTCGCCCGCCTCGAGTTCATCATCAACCGCATGATCGGCGTGCACCCGCGCGCCCTGCTCGACTTCGACCGGCTCGACCCCGGCCTGCGCGAGCAGATCCGCGAGCAGATGGCGGGCTACTCCGACCCGGTCGGCTTCTATGTCGAGAAGCTGGCCGAGGGCATCGCGCAGATCGCGGCGGCGTTCGCCCCGGAGCCCGTGATCGTGCGGCTCTCGGACTTCAAGTCGAACGAATACGCCAACCTCGTCGGCGGCCGTCTCTACGAGCCCACCGAAGAGAACCCCATGCTCGGCTTCCGCGGCGCGGCACGCTATGTCGACCCGTCGTTCCGCCCCTGCTTCGAGCTCGAGTGCCGCGCGCTGCGCCTCGTGCGCGAGGAGATGGGCCTCGACAATGTGCAGGTGATGGTGCCGTTCGTGCGCACCCTCGAGGAGGCCCGCGCGGTCACCGACCTGCTCGCCGCCAACGGTCTCGCCCGTGGCGAGCGCGGCCTCAAGGTCATCATGATGTGCGAGCTGCCCTCGAACGCGGTGCTCGCCGACCGGTTCCTCGAGTTCTTCGACGGCATGTCGATCGGCTCGAACGACATGACGCAGCTCACGCTCGGCGTCGACCGCGATTCAGGCATCGTCGCGCAGCATTTCGACGAACGCGACCCGGCGGTGCGCGCGATGCTCTCGATGGCGATCCGCGCCTGCAAGAGCGCCGGCAAGTATGTCGGTATCTGCGGTCAGGGTCCGTCCGACCACCCGGAGCTCGCGCGCTGGCTGGTCGATGAAGGCATCGACAGCCTGTCGCTCAACCCCGACACGGTGGTCGACACCTGGCTCATGCTCGCGCAGCGTTGAGACCGGCGCTGCGCTAGCGGCTCGCCCTCACGCTGTTGCGGAAGAGATAGGACGCCGCGAACAGCCCGCCGAGGAAGATCCCGAAGAACGCCATCCATGAGCCGGCGGCGAGGCCGATCAGTGCGCCCACCAGCATCAGCGGCACGCCGATCCACTTCGGCGGACCGTACTCGATGACCGCGTGGCAGCCGGTGCAGACCGTATAGCCATGATGGATGCTGGTGCCGCAGTAGGGGCAATCGATCATCGACACTTCCGTCTCTCCTGCCCGATCGCGTCCGGGCGCCCGCTCACGCGTCGTTGCGTGATGTCAAATGCTAGCCGCGACAGGCAGCGCTTCGCTGTGCGCAAACCGTGAAGCGCTGCACACACCCCGCGCTAAAGGGATCGCTCAGTGCGAGGGCGTCGGATCACCCGCGAGGAAGGGGCAGACCGAGAGGTCCACGTTGCCGCCGGAGACGATGACGCCGATGCGCTGACCCGGCGCGCCGATGCGTCCGGCGAGCAGCGCCGCGAGCGGCACCGCCGACGACGGCTCCACCAGCAAGCGCAGGTCCTCGAGCGCGATGCGCATGGCCTCGACGATGGCGCGCTCGCTGACCGTCACCACATCGTCGACATGGCGACGGAAGAGCGCATAGGGGCGCACACCGATCGAGCCGCGCAGCCCGTCGGCGATGGTCGGCGGCGACCCTGGCATGCCGACACGGACACCGCCGTGGAAGGAGCGCGCCGCGTCGTCGGCGACCTCGGGCTCCGCGCCGACCACGCGGCAGGAAGGCAGCATGCCGCGCACCGCCAGCGCGCTTCCGGCAAGCAGGCCGCCACCGCCCACCGGGGCGGTCAGCACATCGAGCTCGGGGTGATCGGCGAGCAGTTCCATCGCCGCCGTGCCCTGCCCCGCGATGACCCGCGAGTCGTCGAAAGGATGGACGACCTCGGCGCCCGTCCGCGCGACCACCTCGGCGAGCGCCGTCTCGCGCGGCGCGAGACCGGGCTCGCAGGTGACGAGTTCCGCACCGGCGGCGCAGATCGCGGCCGTCTTCACGGGGTTGGCGTCATGCGGCACGACCACGATGCAGCGCCAGCCGATGGCGGCCGCCGCGCGCGCGAGCGCCGCGCCATGGTTGCCCGAGGAGTGCGTGGCGACGACGCGCGCACCCGCTCCAGCGCCCGATGCCGTGGCCCGGGCCGCTTCGAGCTGCAGCAGCGCGTTGCTCGCGCCGCGGAACTTGAACGCACCGGCATGCTGCAGGTTCTCGCACTTGAAGACCACGCGCCGCCCCACCCGCTCGTCGAAGCGCGGCGAGCCGAGCACAGGCGTGCGCGCGACATGACCGCGCAAGCGGTCGTGCGCGTCGACCACATCGCCGAAGTCGGGCAGGTCGACGGACGCGCCGCCGCTACCCGCGCCGCCGCCGCCCGTGGCGACGCCGCTCAACACGCACCCCGCGGCCCGAGCGCGAAGAAGGTGTCGCGGTAGTGCTGCAGCTCGCGCACCGACTCGCGGATGTCATCGAGGGCGAGATGGGTGCCTTCCTTGCTGAAGGCCTCCGCCACCGGCGGCGCCCAGCGGCGCGCGAGCTCCTTGACGGTGCTGACATCGAGGTTGCGGTAATGGAAGAACGCTTCCAGCCGCGGCATGAGCCGCGCCATGAAGCGGCGGTCCTGGCAGATGCTGTTGCCGCACATGGGCGAGGCGCCGGCGACCACATGCTGCGC
>CANHFH010000072.1 GCA_947459825.1 Pseudomonadota bacterium
GCGCGCACCCAGGCCGGGTCGAAGGTCTCGCGCGTGAAGGTGGCATACGCGGCCGTCGGGATGCCGTAGCGGCGCAGGAATTCTTTGGTGTAGGCCTTGGACCCCTCGAGCTGTGCGGCGGCTTTGCGCGGACCGAAGCAGCGCAGCCCCGCGGCCTCGAAGGCATCGACCACGCCCAGCACCAGCGGCGCTTCGGGGCCGATGATGGTGAGGTCGACGCGCTCGCGACGCGCGAGGTCGACGAGGCCTGGGATGTCCTCGGCGGACACCGCGACATTCCTCACCCGCGGCTCGGTGGCGGTGCCGGCGTTGCCGGGTGCGACCAGCACCTCCGCGACGCGCGGCGACTGCGCGCACTTCCAGGCGAGCGCGTGCTCGCGTCCGCCACCGCCGACGATGAGTATACGGAGGCCCGTCGGGCCGCTGTGCTGATGCATGGGTGGGTCCGTCCCGGCGCCGTCGCGCCGCTCAGTGCCGGAAATGGCGCATGCCGGTGAACACCATCGCGATGCCGTGCTGGTCGGCGGCGGCGATGACCTCCGCGTCGCGGAGGCTCCCGCCCGGCTGGATGACGGCGGTGATGCCGTACTCCGCGGCGACATCGAGCCCGTCACGGAACGGGAAGAAGGCGTCCGAGGCCATCACCGCGCCCTTCACCTCGAGCTTCTCGTCGGCGGCCTTGATGGCGGCGACGCGGCTCGAATAGACCCGGCTCGTCTGGCCGGCGCCGATGCCGACGGTGCTGCCGCCGCGGGCGTAGACGATGGCGTTCGACTTCACGGACTTGCAGACCTGCCACGCGAACAACAGGTCGTCGAGCTCGGCCGCGGTCGGTGCACGGCGCGTCACGACCTTGAGGTCCTCGCGCGTCACGACGCCGCGGTCGCGCGACTGCGCGAGCAGCCCGCCGGTGACGCTGCGGTACTCGTTCTCGCTGCCTGCATCGCGCGGCAGATCGCCGAGCTCGAGCACGCGGATGTTGGGTTTGGCGGCGAGCGCCGCGCGTGCCTCCGGCAGCACCTGCGGTGCGGCCACCACCTCGACGAACTGCCGCTCGACGATGCGCGTCGCCGTCGCGCCGTCGAGCGGGCGGTTGAAGGCGATGATGCCGCCGAAGGCGGAGGCCGGGTCGGTACGGTAGGCGGCGTCGTAGGCGGCACCGATGTCGCCCGCGACCGCGACGCCGCAGGGGTTGGCGTGCTTGACGACGACGCAGGCGGGCGCCGCGAACTGCCGCACGCATTCGATGGCGGTGTCCGCGTCGGCGATGTTGTTGAACGACATCTCCTTGCCCTGCAGCAGCCTCGCGTTGGCGACCGAGGGCGCGCGCTGCGTCGGGTCGCGGTAGAAGGCCGCCTGCTGATGGGGGTTCTCGCCGTAGCGGAGGTCCTGCACCTTCTCGAACACGAGCGGCAGCACGGCGGGGAAGGTCTCGCCGGGTGAGGGGTTGCGGGTCTGCAGGTAGCTCGCGACCATGGAGTCGTAGCGCGCGGTGTGCGCGAACGCCTTGGCGGCGAGCCGGGCGCGCAGCGGCGGCGTGGTCGCGCCCTCGTTCGCGTCGAGCTCCGCCAGCACGGCGGTGTAGTCGGCGGGATCGACCACCACGGTCACGGCATCATGGTTCTTGGCGGCGGCGCGCACCATCGCAGGGCCGCCGATGTCGATGTTCTCGATGGCCTCGGAGTAGCTGCAGGCCGGCCGCGCGACGGTCTCCGCGAAGGGGTAGAGGTTGACGACCAAGAGGTCGATGCGCTCGATGCCGTGCAGCGCCATCACGCTCTCGTCGACGCCGCGCCTGCCGAGCAGACCGCCGTGGATGCGCGGATGCAGCGTCTTCACGCGGCCGTCCATGATCTCCGGGAAGCCGGTGTGCTGCGACACCTCGGTGACCGCGATGCCCTCTGCGGTGAGCAGGCGGGCCGTACCGCCCGTGGAGAGGATCGCGACGCCGCGGTGTTGCAGCTCGCGGGCGAGGTCGATGAGGCCGGTCTTGTCGGAGACCGAGAGCAGGGCGCGGCGCAGCGTGACGGGCATGACGGGACTCGCAGGCGGTGCGGGAGGTGCGGATCAGTCGGCCGCGAGACCGTGGTCGCGCAGCTTGCGCCGCAGCGTGGCGCGATTGATGCCGAGGATGTCGGCGGCGCGGGTCTGGTTGCCGGCCGCATGCTTGAGGACGACGCGGAGCAGCGGCTCTTCGACCTCTTTCATCACGAGCTGGTAGAGGTCGCCGGCGTGATGGCCGTCGAGGTGCGCGAGGTAGTCCTCGAACGCGCGCTCGGCATGGCCGCGCAGCGGCAGGGCGCCGGTGTCCCGTTCATCTTTGGCCATCTGCGTCGCCTCCCGATCCGTGGGTCACGCCGCCCGCGACGCGCTGCTCCACGCCCCGAATTCCTCCTCCGCGCACGCGAACTGCGATGCCGTGTCCGGAGCCGCCATGAACCGCGCTCGCGCTGCGGGCGCATCGTCGAGCAGCTTGCCGTACCAGCCGAGGTGTTTGCGTGCGATCCGCAGCCCGGAATCCTCGCCGTGGAAGGCGTAGATGGCCTGCAGATGCGCCAAGACTATATCACGGCGCTCGGCGCGGGAGAGCGGCGCGGGCAGCTGCCCGCGCGTCAAAAGACCGTTGATGTCGCGGAATATCCACGGCGCGCCATGCGCGGCGCGGCCCACCATGACCCCGGCGGCGCCTGTCCGATCAAGCACATCGCGTGCTTTCTGGGCCGAGTCCACATCGCCGTTGGCGACCACCGGGATGGACACCGCGGCGCGGATCTCGGCGATGGTGTCGTACTCCGCCTCGCCCTCGTAGAAATCGGCCCGGGTACGGCCGTGGATGGCGAGTGCGGCGATGCCCGCGGCTTCGGCGATGCGCGCGACCGCGACCCCGTTGCGGTGTTCACGGTCCCAGCCGGTGCGGGTCTTGAGCGTGACCGGCACGCCGGTGCCCTGTACGGCCGCGACCACCGCTTCGAGGATGCGCCCGACCAAAGGCTCGTCCTGCAGCAGCGCCGAGCCGCAGAGCCGGTTGCAGACTTTTTTGGCCGGGCAGCCCATGTTGATGTCGATGATCTGCGCGCCGAGATCGACATTGCGCCGCGCCGCCTCGGCGAGCGCGTCCGGCTCGGCGCCTGCGAGCTGCACGACGCGCGGTTCCGGTTCGCCCGTGTGGTCCATGCGCATGCGCGATTTGCGGGAGTTCCAGAGCCGCGTGTCGGAGGTGATCATCTCCGAGGCGGCGAGCGCGGCACCGAGCCCGCGCGCGACGATACGGAACGGTCGGTCGGTCACGCCCGCCATCGGCGCGAGCACGGCGGGCGCCGGGATGTCCCAGCGGCCGATGCGGAACGCGGGTGCGCCGACGATCATGGCGTCGCCCATCGGGCCGGTCATGGGATGGCCCCGTGGGCGCAGACCGGCGCGCGGTCTGCGCGCGGCAGACAGGCGTCGAGCTCGAAGCCCACCACCCGTGCGCCGGGGTCCTGCGCCGAGAACTCGGCGCTCAACCGTGCGCCGGGCGCGAGCAGCGTCGCGGCTCGCGCGGTCGTCGCCGCCGGCGCGTACTCCGCCGGCAGCAGGTCGCGGCGTGCCACGGTCCGGCCCTGGGCATCGATCAGGACGAGCCGCAGCAACGGCGCAGGCTGCGGCACGGCGGCGATGTTGCGCAGCGTGGCGCGCACCGTGAGGAACCCGGGCGCGTCGCCCTCGCTCGCGCCCTGCTGCACCACCTCGTAGGCGCGAGGATCCCAGTCGGGCTGCAGGGGGCGGCCGAGCGCTGCGGCGACATCTTTGATGATCGGTCCTACCTGCGGCAGCGCGGCGAGCCGGGCGCGCTCGTGCCACGCGACCTGTCCCGCGAGCAGCAGCACGAGCGCGGCGGCGAGCGCGCCGCTGCCGCGCGGCGCGGCGGCGGGCGGCGGCGGCGAGAGGTCCACCGGGATCGGTGCGCGGGTGGTCCCGACGAGACAGGTCCAGCCCTCGAGCGACCGCCAGCGCGCGAGCGCGGGGTCTGCGCCGTAGGCCTCGATCAATTCGTCGGCCTGCTCGTCGAGCAGGCCCGCCAGCACCAGCGTGCCACCCGGTTTCAGCAGCGCACAGAGCTGCGGCGCGAGCTCGCGCAGCGGTCCGGCGAGTATGTTGGCGACCACGAGGTCGGCGCCGCCCCGTGCTGCGACGGCTGCCGCGAGGTCGTCGTGCGCGACATGGATCTGCAGCCGGTCCGAGACATGGTTGAGACCGGCGTTGTCGCGGGTCGCGGTCAGTGCCTGCGGGTCGATGTCGTAGGCGAGGGCCTGCGCGGCGCCGAGCTTCAGCGCCGCGACCGCGAGCACACCCGAGCCGCAGCCGTAATCCACCATGCAGCCGCTCGCGAGTCGGGTGCCCGCGCCCTGCGCCGCGTCGAGGTATTCGAGGCAGAGGCGCGTCGTCGGGTGCGTACCGGTGCCGAAGGCGAGCCCCGGGTCGAGCTCGACGATCACCGCGTCCGGCTCGTCGACCTTCATGTGCGAGGGTTGGATCCACAGCCGCTCGCCGAAGCGCATCGGCTTGAAATCGCGCAGCCACTCGCGCTCCCAGACCTTGTCCTCGACGGCGCGCAGCTGCAGCCGGCCGACATCGCAGCCGATGTCGGCGGCGAGGAACAGCAGCTGTGCGGGCGGGAGCGTGTCGGCCTCGAAGAGCGCCTGCAGGCGCGTGGCGGGCCACAGCCGCACCTCGCCCGGTGCCGGCTCGAGCACGGCATCGTCGCGCTGGTCGGTGTAGGTGACGGCGAGCGCGCCCGCGGCGAAGCAGGCGGCTTCGACGGCCTCGGCATCGAGACCGTCCAGATCGAGGGTCAGGGCGACCTGGGACACGGGTGTTGAGGCTCGAGGCTGCGGTACGGGCGGGGCGCGCGCCTACTTCAGGCCGAGGCGCCGCTCGAGGTAGTGGATGTCGAGCCCGCCCTGCTGGAACGCGGCGTGCGCCAGGATCTCCTGGTGCAGCCCGGCGTTGGTCTTGATGCCCTCGACCACCATCTCGGCGAGGGCGTTGCGCATGCGCGCGATGGCGGTGTCGCGCGACTCGCCGTAGGAGATCAGCTTCGCGATAAGCGAGTCGTAGTTGGGCGGCACGCTGTAGCCCGAGTAGAGATGGCTGTCGACGCGCACGCCGGGGCCGCCCGGTGCATGCCACAGCCGCACCGGACCGGGCGAGGGCATGAAGGTCTTCGGGTCCTCGGCGTTGATGCGGCACTCGAGCGCATGGCCGCGCAGCACGATGTCCGATTGGGTCCACGGCAGCCTCTCGCCCGCGGCGATCATGAGCTGCGCCTTGACGAGGTCGATGCCGGTGATGAGCTCGGTCACCGGGTGCTCGACCTGGATGCGCGTGTTCATCTCGATGAAATAGAACTCGCCGTTCTCGTAGAGGAACTCGAGCGTGCCGGCGCTGCGATAGCCCACCGCGCGGCAGGCCTCGACCACGCGCTCGCCCATTCGCGCGCGCTGCGCCTCGGTGATGCCGGGCGCGGGCGCCTCCTCGATGACCTTCTGGTGGCGGCGCTGCATGGAGCAGTCGCGCTCGCCCAGGTGGATGACGTTGCCGTGGTGGTCGGCGAGGACCTGGAACTCGATGTGCCGCGGCTTCTCGAGGAACTTCTCCATGTACACCTGGTCGTTGCCGAACGCGGCGAGCGCCTCCGACCGGGTGACGTTGATCGAGTGCAGCAGCGCCGCGGCGTTGTGCACCACGCGCATGCCGCGGCCGCCGCCGCCGCCCGAGGCCTTGATGATGACCGGGTAGCCGATATCTTTGGCGATGCGCAGGTTCTCGTCGCCGTCGGCGCCGAGCGGGCCGCCGGATCCGGGCACGCAGGGCACGCCGTAGGACTTCATGGCGCGGATCGCCGAGACCTTGTCGCCCATCAGCCGGATCGTCTCGGCCTTGGGGCCGATGAAGACGAAACCGCTCTGCTCGACGCGCTCGGCGAAGTCGGCGTTCTCGGAGAGGAACCCGTAGCCCGGGTGGATCGCCGCGGCGTCGGTGAGTTCGGCCGCCGCGATCAGCGAGGGCATGTTGAGGTAGCTCTTGGCCGAGGGCGGCGGGCCGATGCACACCGACTCGTCGGCGAGCAGCACATGCTTGAGGTTGGCGTCGACGGTCGAGTGCACCGCCACCGTCTTGATGCCGAGCTCGCGGCAGGCGCGCAGCACGCGCAGCGCGATCTCGCCGCGGTTGGCGATGATGACCTTGTCGAGCATGGTCAGGCGATCGAGAACAACGGCTGGCCGAACTCGACCGGATCGCCGTTCTGCACCAGCACCGAGGTGATGCGGCCGGCGCGGTCGCTCTCGATCTGGTTCATCATCTTCATGGCCTCGATGATGCACAGCACCTGGCCGACCTTGACCTCGTCGCCGATCTGCACGAAAGCCTTGGCGCCGGGCGCCGGCGCCGAGTAGTAGGTGCCGACCATCGGCGCTTGGACCGTATGCTCGGTGGCGCGCGGCGCGGCCGCCGCAGCGGCCGGGGCGGACGCCGCGGGGGCGACCGCGGCCACCGCTTCCGCGGCGGCCAAGGGTATCGGCGGCGCGTAGTACGACATCTGCGGAAAACCGCCCGCCGGCGCGCGACTGATGCGCACCGACTCCTCGCCCTCCTTGATCTCGATCTCGTTGATGCCCGATTCCTCGAGCAGCTCGATCAGCTTCTTGACCTTGCGGATATCCATGGGACCCCCCGGAGGGCGCGGGCGCGAAAGGGCAGCCAATCTACCCCAATTCGACGGAGATGCCAGCCTTATCGCCCCCGGAAAGGGTCGAAAACGGCCCTAAAATCACCCGAAAGAGGTGGATCAGGCGGGTTTTTCGGTGCGCAGGGCCTCGAGCCGCTGCAGTTCGGTGCGGATGAGGCTCTGGACCTCCTTCAGGGGCAGACGGCCGGCGTTCAGCAGCTCGATATGGTCGAGGATGAAGGCCGCCTCGTCGGCATGCAGTTCGCCGACCTTCACCGCGACGATCCGGCGTTGCGCATCGGCGAACACCGTGAACGGGAACGCCGGGTCGATGCCGAAGGCGTCTGCGGCGGCGAGGCCGTCCTCTTCGCCGATCATCAGCGGATAGTCGAGGCCGATCTTGGCGACGTACTTCTCGACATCCTCGCGGAAGTCGACGGCGATGCCGAGCACCTCCACTCCGCGCGCGCCGCGCTCGGCGCGCAGCTGGCGCAGCAGCGGTATCTCGCGCCGGCAGGGCGCGCACCATGTCGCCCAGAAGTTCACGATCAGCGACGGGTGCTGGTACGAGGACAGCGCCCGGGGCGGGCCCTCGAGCGTGGCGAGCGTGAAGTCGGGCAGGACTTCCGGGATCACGCGTGCCGTCTTCTTGCCGGCAGCGGCGCCGGTGGCACCGGTGGTCGCGGGCATCCCGGGCACCGCCGTAGCCGCTTCCGCGCCGCCGCGCGACTGCGTCCAGAAGTACATCGCCGCGCCCGCGGCGATCGCGAGCAGCACGATGGGCAGCAGCAGTTTCTTCATGGCGTAGCTCCGAGGGCGGCGGCAGGTGCGGCGACAGGGGTGACGATAGCGGGGGCGATGGCCTGACCGGCCACCGCAGCGAACTCGGCGGCCTTCATGAATCCGACCACGCGGAACTGCGCGCGTTCCGTCCCGTCAGGACCCCAGAACGCGATGGTCGGCGGACCGAAGATCCCGAAACGCTTGAGCAGCGCCTGGTCGGCCTCGTCGTTGGCGGTGACATCGGCCTTCAGCAGCACCGTACCCGCGAGCGCCTTCTGCACCGCGGCGTCCGTGAAGGTGTAGCGCTCCATCTCCTTGCAGGAGACGCACCAGTCGGCATAGAAATCGAGCATCACCGGCCGGCCGGCCACCGCCGCGGCCGCGAGCTCGGCATCGAGACCCGCCGTGCCCTTGATCTTGCGGAACTCCAGCGTCTTCACCTCGCGCGCGAGCTGCGGGATCGGCGCGAGCGGATCACGGCCGCCGAGCGCCGCGCCCGCGAGCAGCACGATGCCGTAGAGGCCGGCCAAGGCCGCCGCGCCGCGCGCGGCCCAGCGCCCCGCCGCACCCCGCGGCCGCAGCCGCCACAGCACCCAGGCGAGCGCGAGCGCCGGCACCGCCCAGGCGAACAACGCGAGGTGCGCGGGCAGCACCCGCGCCAGCATCCACGCGGCGACGCCCAGCATCAGCACACCGAAGAATTCCTTGACGGCCTCCATCCAGGCGCCGACCCGCGGCAGCAGTTGTCCCGCCGAGGCGCCGACCGCGAGCAGCGGTACGCCCATGCCGAGCGACATCGCGAAGAGCGCGCTGCCGCCGCGCGCGATGTCGCCGGTCTGGGCGATGACCGCGAGCGCCGCGAACATCGGCGGCGCGACGCAGGCCGAGACGATGAGCGCGGACAGCGCGCCCATCGCGGCGACGCCCCACAAGGTGCCGGCGCGCTGCGAGTTGCTGGCCGCGGCGAGACGCGTCTGCAGCGCGGAGGGCAGCTGCAGTGTGAAGAGCCCGAACATCGACGCGGCGAGCACCACGAACAGCAGCGCGAAGGCGACGATGATCCAGGTCTGCTGGAAGAAGGCCTGCAGCTGCTGACCCGCGGCGGCGGCACCGATGCCGGCCAGCGTGTTGGTGAAGGCCATGCCGAGCACATAAGCGAGCGACAGCGTGAACGAGCGGCGCGGCGTGGCGGAGGCGCCTTGCCCCGCGATGATGCCGGAGAGGATGGGGACCATCGGCAGCACGCAGGGCGTGAAGGCGAGCAGCAGGCCGAGCCCGAAGAAAGTGGCGAGGACGGCGGGTAGGCCGCCGTCACGGATCAGTCCGGCGAGGCGGTCCTGTTCGGAGACGAAGCCGCCCGTGCCGCCGCCCGAAGCCCCGCCTACAACGCCGCGCGCGGCTGCGCCCGGCGGCGGACCTGCGGTCGCGTTGCCCGTCGTCGCCGGCAACATCACCTTGAAGCGCCGCTTCTCGGGCGGATAGCAGAGACCCGCCTCTGCGCAGCCCTGCAGACCGATCACCAGAGGGAGTTCCAAAGCACCGCCCGGCGCGCGCGACACGGGTACCGTGACGCTCATGCTCTCGTGGAACACCTGTTGGCGGCCGAAGAACTCGTCCTCTTTCCACTCTCCCGCAGGGATGTCCGCAGCGCCGAGCGTGGCGGCGACCGGGCCCGCGGCGGTGTCGACCGCGAAACTCATGCGGTGCCGATAAAGGTAGTAGCCCGGAGTGACGAGGAAATCGACCCGGACCCGGTCCGCGCCCTCGGCGACAGCCTCGACCTTGAAGGCCTCGGTGGGCGGCAGGAACTCCGAATCCACCACCTGTGCTCGGAGCGGTGTGGCGGCGAGCGCTGCGAGGATGCACAGCGACGAAAATAAACGCTTGAGATTCATGGGGTTAGGCATACGGGGGTCGGTTCAGCCCATCAGCATATCCCGGTCCGGCCTTGAAATGGAACATTCCGCCGCTATCATTAGCAGCCACAGGGGGAGAGTGCTAACGCACCGATCCCTGCCCCCTTTCCAGTCCACCGTTTGAGCTAAGGAGCGAAACATGAAAATCCGTCCGCTTCATGACCGCGTGATCGTGAAGCGCCTGGAGGAGGAACGCACCTCCCCGGGCGGCATCGTCATCCCCGACAGCGCCACCGAGAAGCCCTCGCAGGGCAAGGTCATCGCCACGGGCAAGGGCAAGATCCTCGAGGACGGCAAGGTCCGTGCGCTCGACGTCAAGGTCGGCGACAAGATCCTGTTCGGCAAATACAGCGGCACCGAAGTGAAGGTCGACGGTGATGATCTCCTCGTCATGCGCGAGGAAGACATCATGGCCGTGATCGAAGGCAAGTAAGCCTTTCCCCCAACCTCAAGGAATATCCAAACATGGCTGCCAAAGAAGTACGATTCGGCGACGATGCACGCACGCGCATGGTGCGCGGCGTCAACATCCTCGCCAACGCCGTGAAGGCGACCCTCGGCCCGAAGGGCCGCAACGCCGTGCTCGAGAAGAGCTTCGGCGCCCCGACCGTCACCAAGGACGGCGTCTCCGTCGCCAAAGAGATCGAACTGAAGGACAAGTTCGAGAACATGGGCGCGCAGATGGTGAAGGAGGTCGCTTCCAACACCTCCGACGAGGCCGGCGACGGCACCACCACCGCCACCGTTCTCGCGCAGGCGATCATCCGTGAAGGCCTCAAGGCCGTGGCCTCGGGCCGCAACCCGATGGACATCAAGCGCGGCATCGACAAGGCCGTGATCGCGGCCACCGAGGAGATCCGCAAGCTCTCCAAGCCCTGCAAGGACAACAAGGCGATCGCGCAGGTCGGCACCATCAGCGCCAACAGCGACGAGTCGATCGGCAAGACCATCGCCCAGGCGATGGAGAA
>CANHFH010000073.1 GCA_947459825.1 Pseudomonadota bacterium
ATGCTGTCGTAGCCGTACTCGCCATGGAGCGTGGCGACCTCTTCGCGCAGTTCGCGTTCCTGCCGCGGCTTGATCGCGACATGCATCTGTCCCGTGCGCAGGTCGCAGTCGATGCCGTGGCGGGCGATCAGTTCGCGCTGCAGGCGCAGACCCTCGACGGAGATGTCCCAGATGCGGCGCGCATCGGCATCGCCGACGAGCGCCTGCAGCTTGTGCTGTCCGCAGGCGATGCCCGGGATGGCCTGCGCCCCGCTGCGGCCGGAGGCGCCCCAGCCGACGCGGTGCGCCTCGAGGAGCACCACACGGTAGCCGCGCTCGGCGAGGTGCAGCGCGGTGGAGCAGCCGGCGATGCCGCCGCCGATGACGCAGATGTCCGTATCGACATCGCCCTGCAGAGCGGGGCGTGGCGGCTGCGGCGGTGTCGACGCGGCGTACCAGGAGTCGATGTGGCCGCGGGCGCTGTGGCCGATCACAGCGGTGCCCTCAGATCGCGCCCATGTACCACTCGATCTCGAGCGGGGTGACATGGGAATTGAAATCGTCTAGCTCGGCCTGCTTCACGGTCGCGTAGAGGTCGCGGAACGGACGGCCGAGGTAGGACGCGGCGAACTCGCTGGCACGGAAGCGTTCGATGGCGGTCGCCCAGTGCGAGGGCAGGGGCGTGCCGCTCTCGCGGTAGGCGTTGCCGCGCACCGGCGGCGGCGGCTCGATCCCCTGCGAGATGCCGTAGTGGATGCCGGCGAGCAGCCAGGCCGTCACGAGATAGGGGTTGGCATCGGCGCCCGCGAGCCGGTGCTCGATGCGGCGGTTCGCGGGGTCGCTCGGCGGCAGGCGCACGGCGGAGCCGCGGTTGTTGACCGACCACGAAGGCGTCATCGGCACATAGGCTTCGGGCCGGAAACGGCGGTAGGAGTTGGGTCCCGGTGCGCAGATCGCCGTGCCCTCGCCGAGCGTCGCAAGCACTCCACCGATCGCATGGCGCAGTTCGCTGCTCTCGATCCGCAGACCGCCGTCAGGGCCGTCATCAGCCGGTTCGGGGCACTCGAAGATGTTGCGTCCTGCGGCATCGAGCACGCTGGCGTGCACATGCAGCCCGGATCCCGCCATGTCGCGGTAGGGCTTCGGCAGGAAGGTCGCGTCCCAGCCGTATTCCCGCGCCACGCTGCGCACCACGCGCTTGAAGCGCAGCGCCTCATCGCAGGCGCGCAGCGCGTCGGCGCGGTGCAGGAGGTTCACCTCGAACTGTCCAGGACCGTATTCGGCGAGAGCGGAGGTCGATGGGATGCCTTGCGCGCGGCAGACCGTGTCGATGCGCACGAGCACGGCCGAATATTCATCGAGGTCGGTCATCGCGTTGATCTGGGTGCGGAACTCGCGACGACCCGTGCGCGGCAGCGGCGGTGGCTGCGGCTGTCCGGCGGCGGTGCGCTCTCGGTCCACGAAGTAGAACTCGTACTCGATCGCGACCACCGGCGTGAGGTTGAGGCGATGGAACTTGTCGAGCACCTTCACGAGCACATGTCTCGGGTCGCCGAAGAACGGCCGACCGTCGGGCTCGTACATCGAGACCTGCAGCTGCGCGACGCCATCGTTCTGCCAGGGCACCGGCACCAGCGAGTGGGGCAGCGGGCGGCAGGGACGGTCGGCGTCGCCCTCGTCGAAGCCGAGTCCGGTGGCCTGCACCGTGCCGCCGAGGACATCCAGGGCGAACATCGACCCCGGCAACAGCATCCCCGACTTGTAGACGCCGGAGATGGCGTCGCGGTCGATGCGTTTGCCGCGCTCGACGGTGTTGAGGTCGTTCAGGAAGACATCGAAGAAGCGCGTCCCGGGGTGCTGTGCGAGGAAGGCGGCCAGTTCCGGGGCGTCGGGAGAAGTCATCCGGTCAGGATACGGGGCGTGGCGCAGGGCGGCAATACAGAACTAATGAAAACAATGACTTGCATAGATATCCTCCATCGGGTAGGAGGCAAAGGGGCCGCCGCTGTGGTCTAATGGGCGTACGGTGGGCATCGAGCTCGCCGCTTTTGGTGTCCCATGTCTGCCCGTCCTGTCATCGGCATCCCTGCCGACCGTCGCATGGTCGGCCCGCATCCCTTCCACATGGTGGGGGAGAAGTATGCGGCTGCCGTCATGCACGCGGCCGGCGGGCTGCCGCTGCTGATCCCGGTGCTGCCGGATCCGCTCGAGCAGCGCGACATCCTCGACACCTTGGACGGCTTGCTGTTCCCCGGCAGCCCCTCGAACGTCGAACCGCATCACTACGAAGAGGGTCCGAGCCGCGACGGGACGCTGCACGACCCGGAGCGCGACGCCACGACGCTGCCGCTGGTGCGCGCGGCGCTCGCGATGGGCGTGCCGTTGCTCGGGGTCTGCCGGGGCTTCCAGGAGATCAATGTCGCGCTCGGCGGCAGCCTCTGGCAGCACGTCGAGGAGGTCCCCGGGATGCGGGACCATCGCGAGGACAAGTCGCAGCCGCTCGATGTGCAGTACGGGCCTGCCCACGAGGTCGCGCTGGAGCCCGGTGGGCTGCTGCAGCGGCTTGCGGGCGGCGCGATGAGCGTCGCCGTGAACTCCCTGCACGGGCAGGGGGTCAAACGACTGGCGCCAGGGCTGCGCGTCGAGGCGCGCGCGCCCGACGGCCTCATCGAGGCCTTCGTTCCAGAGACGGCCAGCGCCTTCGCGCTCGCGGTGCAATGGCACCCCGAATGGAAGGTGATGGACAACGATTTTTCCCGTGCGCTGTTCGCCGCTTTCGGCGACGCGGCGCGCGAGCGTGCGGCCCGCCGGGCGGCGCGAAACCGAGGCTAGGACCATGTCAGACCAGATCGCACAGTTCTTCCGTGAATACGGCATCCAGGAAGTCGAGGCCATCGTCCCCGACATGGCCGGCATCGCCCGCGGCAAGGTGATGCCTGCCCAGAAATTCCAGGGCGACCAGGGCATGCGGCTGCCGGAGAGCATCTTCCTGCAGACCGTGACGGGCGATTATCCCGAGGAGACCTCCTCGGCGATGAGCCCCGCCGAGATCGACATCATCCTCAAGCCCGACCCGCGCACCGTGCGCCGTGTGCCCTGGACGGCCGAGCCCACCGCGCAGGTGATCCACGACTGCTTCTACGCCGACGGTCGGCGGGTGAAGATGGCGCCGCGCGAGGTGCTGAAGCATGTGCTCGACCTCTATGCCCAGAAGGGATGGGACCCCGTGGTCGCGCCGGAGCTCGAGTTCTATCTCGTCGAGCCGAACATCGACGCCGACTATCCGCTGAAGCCGCCCATCGGCCGCTCCGGTCGCGCGGAGCCCGGTCGGCAGTCCTACAGCATCGCGGCAGTCAATGAATTCGACCCGCTGTTCGACGATGTCTACCAGTTCTGCGAGGACCAGGACATCGCCATCGACACGCTGATCCACGAGGACGGCCCGGCGCAGATGGAGATCAACCTGCTGCACGGCGATGCGCTCGACCTCGCCGACCAGGCGTTCATGTTCAAGCGCACGGCGCGCGAGGCCGCGCTGCGCCACAAGATGTACGCGACCTTCATGGCGAAGCCGCATGCCAAGGAGCCGGGCAGCGCGATGCACATCCACCAGAGCATCGTCGACCGCCAGACCCGCAAGAACGTGTTCTCCAACAAGGACGGCACGCCGTCGCCGCTCTTCTTCTCGCACATCGCCGGGCTGCAGCGCTATCTGCCTGCCGCGATGGCCTTGCTCGCGCCGAACGTCAACTCCTACCGCCGCATCAGCCGTTTCCAGGTGGCGCCGATCAATGTCCAGTGGGGCTATGACAACCGCACGGCCGGGCTGCGCGTGCCGATGTCGGGCCCTGAGGACCGGCGCGTCGAGAACCGGCTCGCGGGCGCGGATGCGAACCCGTATCTGGCGAGCGCGGCCTCGCTCGCCTGCGGCTATCTCGGCATGGTGCAGGGCCTGTCGCCGACCGACCCCATCACCGGCAGCGCCCACGACATGCCGTTCTCGCTGCCGCGCAACCTCGATGAGGCGATCCGACTGCTGCGCGAGTGCGACCCGCTGATCGAGATCCTCAGCGAGCCGTTCGTGTCGGCCTTCACCATCGTGAAGGAGGCCGAGCACGAGGTGTTCCTGCAGGTGATCAGCTCCTGGGAGCGCGAGCACCTGCTGCTGAACGTCTGACGCCGCAAGGGTCGGGGAAATCATGACCACTACGCACACCACCGCCGAATGGCAGGCGCTCGACGCCGCGCACTACCTGCACCCGTTCACCGACCACAAGTCCTTGGCGGCGCGCGGCACGCGGGTCATCACCCATGCCGAGGGCGTGTACCTCCACGACTCGGAAGGGCACCGTATCCTCGACGGCATGTCGGGGCTTTGGTGTGTGGCGCTCGGCTACGGCCGGCGCGAACTCGCCGAGGCCGCTTACCGTCAGATGCAGGAGCTGCCGTACTACAACAGCTTCTTCCAATGCGCGAACCCGCCCGCCATCGAGTTGGCCGACCGTCTCGCGCGGCTCTCGCCGCCGCAGTTCCAGCACGCTTTCTTCACCGGTTCCGGCAGCGAGTCCAACGACACCATGGTGCGCATGGTGCGCCGCTACTGGGAACTGCGCGGGCAGCCCGAGCGGCAGGTGATCATCAGCCGTTGGAACGGCTACCACGGCAGCACCATGGCCGGTGCTTCGCTCGGCGGCATGAAGGCCATGCATTCGCAGGGCGGTCTGCCGATCCCCGGCATCGTCCATATCGGTCAGCCTTACTGGTTCGAGTGCGGCGGCGACCTCGACCCGGACGAGTTCGGCCTGAAGGCCGCGCGCGAGCTCGAGCAGAAGATCCTCGAGATCGGTCCCGACAAGGTCGCCGCGTTCATCGGCGAGCCGGTGCAGGGCGCGGGCGGGGTCATCATCCCGCCGCGTACCTACTGGCCCGAGGTGCAGCGGATCGTCGACCGCTACGGCATCCTGTTCGCGTCCGACGAGGTCATCTGCGGCTTCGGTCGCACCGGGGAGTGGTTCGGCTGCGAGCACTTCGGGACGCGTCCCGATTTCATGACCCTCGCCAAGGCCATCACCTCCGGCTACCAGCCGCTCGGCGCCCTGATGGTCGCCGACCGGGTGGCTCAAGTGCTGGTCGGCGAGGGCGGCGAGTTCTTCCACGGCTTCACCTACTCGGGTCACCCGGTCGCCGCGGCGGTCGCCAACGCCAACCTCGAGATCCTCGAGCGCGAGCGGATCGTGGAACGCGTCCGCACCGAGATCGCACCCTACTGGGCGGCGCGCTGGCGGGAGCTCGCCGATCACCCCTTGGTGGGCGAGGCGCGCACCCTGGGGCTCTTCGGCGCCCTGGAACTGGTGCCGCGGAAGCCCTCTAGGGCGTTCTTTCCCGAGCGTGGCGCGGTCGGCACCCGTTGCCGGGATCTGTCGGTCAAGAACGGGCTCGTGATGCGGGCCGTCTGGGACACCATGATCGCGGCGCCGCCGCTCGTCATCACCCCGGCCGAGATCGACGAACTCGTGTCCAAAGCGGTGCAGACGCTGGACCAGCTGCACCAGGAACTGCGGCGCGACGGCCTCGCCTGAGGGACCGCCGGACGACGGTCTTTCCCGCGCGGCGGCGCTGCGTTATAAACGCGGGAGCGCCCCGGCGCCCGTCACCCTCCAACACGCCGCCCTACAGGGAGTCCCCACCGCATGAACCTGCCTGCCCGTCCGGCATTGACCGTCCTCGCCCTCGCGACGCTGCTGACCGCCTGCTCGAAGCCTGCGGAGCAGAAGGTGCTCAATGTCTACAACTGGTCCGACTACATCGATGAGAGCGTGATCGCCGACTTCCAGAAGGAGACCGGCATCAAGGTCACCTACGATGTCTTCGACTCCAACGAGGTGCTGGAGACCAAACTGCTCGCCGGCAACACCGGCTACGACATCGTCGTGCCGTCAGCCAACTTCCTCGAGCGTCAGATCAAGGCGGGGATCTTCCAGAAACTCGACAAGAGCAAGCTGCCCAATCTCGCCAACATGGACCCCGCGCTCATGGCGAAGGTCGCTCGCCATGACCCCGACAACGCCCATTCGGTGAACTACCTCTGGGGGACGACCGGCATCGGGTTCAACCAGGGCAAGATCGCGGAGCGCATGAAGGACGCGCCGGTCGACAGTTTCGCGATGTTCTACGACCCCGCCGTGGTCTCGAAGTTCGCCGACTGCGGCGTCGCCATCCTCGATTCGCCGACGGAGGTGCTGGGCACGGTGCTCATCCATCTCGGCAAGGATCCGAACAGCGAGGATCCTGCGGACCTCGCTGCGGCGGAGAAGGTCCTGATGTCGGTGCGCCCGTTCATCAAGTATGTGCATTCCTCCAAGTTCATCGACGATCTCGCCAACGGCGAGATCTGTCTGACGATGGCTTGGTCCGGCGATGTGTTCCAGGCGCGCGATCGCGCGGATGATGCCGGGAGCGGCATCAAGATCGACTTCAAGATCCCGCGCGAGGGGACGATCATGTTCTTCGACATGCTGGCGATCCCGAAGGACGCCAAGAACGTCGCGAACGCTCACGCGTTCATCGACTATCTGATGCGGCCCGAGGTCGCGGCGAAGAACACCAACTACGTCAACTACGCCAGCTTCAACGTCCCTGCACAGAAGTCCGTCAGCCCGGAGATCCTGGGCAACCCGGCCATCTATCCGACCGAAGAGGTCAAGGCGCGGCTTCAGGTCGATCTCGCCGAGAGCGATGCCTTCACCCAGTCGCTGACAGCGACCTGGACGCGCTTCAAGGCGGGTCAGTGATCCGGTCCGCTGCGGGCACGATGGCTGCGGTCGTCGTGCCCGCGGCGGATCCGCCGACGGAGGGGGTGGCGTGACGCAGAAGACGGTCGATCGCGCGCAGGAGTATGTCCGCATCGAGGCGGTCACGAAGCGGTTCGGCGATTTCGTGGCGGTGGACGGCATCTCGCTCAGCATCTTCAAGGGCGAGATCTTCTGCCTGCTCGGGGGATCGGGCTGCGGCAAGACCACCTTGCTGCGCATGCTGGCGGGCTTCGAGTCTCCGACATCCGGGCGGATACTCATCGACGGGCAGGACATGGCGGGCATCCCCCCTCACGAGCGTCCCGTCAACATGATGTTCCAGTCCTACGCGCTCTTCCCCCACATGACGGTGGAGAGCAATGTCGCCTTCGGGCTCGAGCAGGAAGGTCTCGCCAAGACCGAGATCTCACGCCGGGTCGCGGAGATGCTCGACATCGTGAAGATGGGCGAATACGGACGGCGGAAGCCGCACCAGCTGTCGGGCGGTCAGCGACAGCGTGTCGCGCTGGCGCGGGCCTTGGTCAAGCGACCGAAGCTGCTGCTCTTGGATGAGCCGCTCGGCGCGCTCGACAGGAAACTCCGCGAACATACCCAGTTCGAGCTGATCAACCTGCAGGAGCAGCTCGGCGTCACCTTCGTGGTGGTCACCCATGACCAAGAGGAGGCGATGACGCTCGCCTCGCGCATCGGGGTGATGAACAAGGGCCAGATCGTGCAGGTCGGCACGCCGACGGACATCTACGAATTCCCCAACTCACGCTTCGTCGCCGACTTCATCGGTTCCGTGAACCTGTTCGAGGGTCAGCTCGTCGAGGACGAGCCGGGCCATGTGCGTATCCGCTGCGCCGAGCTCGATTCGACCGTGTTCGTGGACCACGGGATCAGCGCTGCGCCGGACGCGAAGGTCGCGGTGGCCATCCGCCCCGAGAAGATCGAGCTCAGCCGTGAGGCGCCCTCCGGTGACGAGAACCGGGCCCACGGCGTGGTCAAGGAGATCGCGTACATGGGGGACATGTCCGTGTACCTCGTGCGCCTCGATTCCGGACGGGTCGTCCGCGTCACCATCCCCAACAGCGAACGGCATGCCGACCAACGGGTCGTCTGGGAAGAGCCGGTGTACCTGAGTTGGGAACCTTCGAGCCCGGTGGTGTTGACGGTCTGATGCCGTGAGCAAGACCTTCGCAGCCCTTCAATCGATGTTCGGCAAGAGGCTGGTCATCGGCGTCCCGTGGTTCTGGTTGCTGCTGTTCTTCGCGATCCCGTTCCTGATCGTCTTCAAGATCTCGTTCTCCTGGATGCAGCCGATCCAACCCGGCTATGCGCCGCTCTTCTCGTGGGTGGAGGAGACGCAGCGGTTCGTGGCGACGCTGAACCTCTCCAACTACGAGGTGCTCTTCCGCGACCCCCTGTATCTCAACACCTTCCTGTATTCCATCAAGGTGGCGGCGATATCCACCGTCCTGTGCCTGCTGGTCGGGTACCCGATGGCCTACGCGATCGCCCGTTGCAAGCCGAGCACCCGCAATCTGATGCTGATGCTCATCATCCTGCCGTTCTGGACGTCTTTCCTGCTGCGCGTCTATGCCTGGATCGGCCTGCTCAAGACGAACGGGGTGATCAACAACACGCTGATCGCGCTCGGCATCATCGATCAACCGTTGACCCTGCTGTACACCGATTTCGCGGTCTATGTCGGCATCGTGTACTCCTACCTGCCGTTCATGATCCTGCCGCTCTACGCCAACCTCGAGAAACACGACCTGACCCTGCTCGAGGCCGCGGCGGATCTCGGCGCTTCCCCAACCAAGACGTTCTTCAGGGTGACGCTGCCGTTGTCGATGCCGGGGGTTGTCGCCGGATGTCTGCTGGTGTTCATCCCCGCGGTTGGAGAGTTCGTCATCCCGTCGCTGCTCGGCCGTACCGATCAGCTCATGATCGGGACCGTGCTCTCCGCACAGTTCTTCGGCGCACGGAACTGGCCTGTGGCCAGCGCCGTGGCCATCGCATTGCTGCTCGCGCTGCTGATCCCCATCCTGCTCTTCCAGCGCTATCAGCGACGCGAACTCGAGGCGGCGAAGCGATGAGGCACCCGTGAGCACCCGCGGTTGGTTCCGCCACACCGCGCTGGCCCTCGGGTTGGCGTTCCTCTACATCCCCATCCTCTCGATGATGGTGTTCTCGTTCAACAACTCGCGGATGGTCACCGTCTGGGACTCCGTGAACTCGCCGACGCTCCGGTGGTATGTGCGGCTCTTCGAGAACGAACAGCTGCTCGGCGCCGCCTGGATCAGCCTCCAGATCGCAGCGATGACCGCGACCGGCGCGGTGATCCTCGGCACCCTCGCCGGTCTTGTGCTCACGCGCTTCGGACCGTTCCGCGGGCGCGCCTTGCTGTCGGCCATGACGACCGCGCCGCTGGTCATGCCTGAGATCATCATGGGCATCGCGATGCTGCTGCTCTTCGTGTCGCTCGAGCAGCTCATCGGGTGGCCGACCGGGCGTGGGATGCTGACCATCGTCATCGCGCACATCACCTTCACCATGGCGTATGTGACGGTGGTCATCCAGTCGCGTCTGGCCGGTTTCGACGACGCCTTGGAGGAGGCCGCCAGGGACCTCGGTGCCAGGCCGGTGACGGTCTTCTTCCGGATCACTCTGCCGTTGATCGCGCCCGCGCTGGTGTCGGGATGGTTGCTCGCGTTCACGCTGTCCTGGGACGATGTGGTCATCTCGCAGTTCGTCGCCGGTCCCGGTTCGTCGACGCTGCCGATGGAGATCTTCTCCCGCGTGCGTCGTGGCGTCAGCCCCGACATCAACGCGCTCGCCACCATCATGGTGTTGATCGTCGCCACCGGCGTCGTGGCATCGACCGTCTGGATGAAGCGGCAGGAGCGGAAGCGTCTGCTGGAAGAGCAGATGGCGCGCAGCGACGCCGGTTGACGACGGCATGCGGCGGATCGGCATAGATGTCGGCGGCTCGACGCTGCGGGTGGGCGAGGTGGATGTCGCCACGGGAGCGCTCTTGGGCGCCGTGGATGCGATCCCCATGCCGACGGGTGCGCGCCCGCACGATGTGTTGCAGGCGCTCGCTGCGAGCCCAGCGCTGCGAGCGGGGGAGGGGCCGATCGGTCTCGCCTTCCCCTCCGTCGCCCAGCATGGCGTGGCGCGTACCGCTGCCCATGTCGATGGCAGTTGGATCGATCTCGATGCCGCGGCCGCGTTCACGCGGCTCACCGGTCGGCCGACGGTGTTCGTCAACGATGCCGATGCGGCGGGGCTGGCTGAGGTGCGCCTCGGCGCCGGCCGGGCGCTCACCGCCGCGGCCGCTGCGGATGGTCCGCCCGCGAGCCGCATCATCGTGCTGACATTCGGTACCGGTATCGGGACGGCGCTGTTCCTCGACGGTCGGCTGTGGCCGAACACGGAACTCGGACATCTGATGCTGCCGGGTGTCACCGACACGGACGGCGAGGGCTGGGCCGCAGCGAGCGTGCGCACGAGGCTCGCGCTCGACTGGTCCGCGTGGACGCGGCGCGTGAACGAC
>CANHFH010000074.1 GCA_947459825.1 Pseudomonadota bacterium
CTGCTGTCGCTCAACGAGCTCAGCGGCGGTCGTGCGGTGATCGCCGTCGGCGCCGGTGAAGGCAACATCGACACCATGCGCATCCAGCGGCCCGAGAAGATCGTGCGCGCGGTGCGCGAGGGCCTCGAGATCGTGCGCGGCGCCGGTCGCGGCGCGCTCGCGCAGGGCTACAAGGGCGAGGACTTCGCGGTGCTGCTGCCCTGCGCCTACGGTTGGCTCAAGGCGCCGAATCCGCCCATGGTCTACGGCACGGCCTACCGCGGCCAGATGATGCGCATGGAGGCGCGGGTCGCCGACGGCGTGTTCATCGGCTGCACGCCGCCCGAGGTGATGGCGGCGGCGATGGCCGAGGTTAACGAGGGCGCCGCCAAGCGCGAGCCCGGCATGGCGCCCCTGCGCACCAACACCTTCTGGGCTTGGCACCTCAAGAAAGACCGCGCGGCGGGCTACCGCGAGTCGCGCCGCGAACTCCCCTGGCGCGCCATCAAGCTGCAGAAGGAGCTCATCATGCAGTGCCTGTCCGAGGACGAGGCGCAGCTGGTGCGGGACAACTACCAGAACTTCGTCGCCGCGTGGTTCGACCGCTCGGGCGATGTGAAGGGGCTGCCGGAGTCGATCCCGAACCGGCTCTGCGAGCACTTCACCTCGACCGGCGGCCTCGAGGATCTCGACCGCGAGATCGAGCGCTTCAAGCTCTTCGGCCGCGCGGGCCTCACCGAGATCGGGCTGCGCCTGCACGACGACCCGATGGAGGCCCTCGACCTCATCGGCCGCGAGGTGCTGCCCCGACTGCGATGAGGGAGTCGCCGGGCTCCCGCCGCGGCGTGCCGTAGAGCGTGGTGCGCTCACGCGGCTCGCGCCCGATCGACCGGATCGCCGCCTGCATCGAGGCCGCGTCCATCTGCTGACCGTTGACGCCGCCCGCAGCGCGGGTGATGGATTCGTCCATCAGCACTCCGCCGAGATCGTTCGCGCCGGCGCGCAGCGCCTCGAGCGCACCGTCGCGGCCGAGTTTCACCCAGGACACCTGGATGTTCGGGATGAGCGGCGCGAGCGCGAGCCGCCCCACCGCATGCATCAGCACGGCCTCACGCCAGGACGGGCCGCTGCGCGCCCTGCCCTTGCGCCACAGCGGCGCCTCCATGTGCACGAAGGGCAGCGGCACGAACTCCGTGAAGCCGTGCGTCTCGGCCTGCAGGTCGCGCAACGCGATCAGGTGCCTCGCCCAGTGCCGCGGCGTCTCGACATGGCCGAACATGATGGTGGCCGTGCTGCGCAGCCCGATGGCGTGCGCGTCGCGCATCACCTGCAGCCAGCCTTCCGTGTCGACCTTGTCGGGGCAGATCACCGCGCGCACATCGTCGCAGAGGATCTCAGCGGCGGTGCCGGGCAGCGTACGCAGCCCGGCCTCGGCGAGGCGTTCGAGGAACGCCCGCACCGGGATGCCGAGCGTCGCCGCGCCGTGCGTCACCTCGAGCGGCGAGAAGGCGTGGATGTGGATGCCGGGCGCCGCCTCGCGCGCCGTGCGGGCGATGGCGAGGTAGGTCTCGCCCGTGTAGTCGGGATGGATGCCGCCCTGCAGACAGACCTCGGTCGCACCGCGGGCCGCGGCCTCGGCGACGCGCGCACCGATCTCGTCCAAGGCGAGGTCGTAGCCCGGACCGCGCAGACTGCGTGCACCGCGCCCCTTGGCGAAAGCGCAGAAGCCGCAGGAGTGCGTGCAGATGTTGGTGTAGTTGATGTTGCGGTTGACGACATAGGTCACCGCATCGCCCACCGCCCGCGCGCGCAGCGCGTCGGCCGCGCGCACCACGGCGTGGAAGTCGGCGCCGTCGGCGTGGAACAGCGTCTCGAGCTGGTCCTCCGAGAGCGGGTCGCCGCCCGCCGCACGCGCCAAGGACTCGAGCACCGGCCGCGAGGGCGGCGTCGAGGGGTCCACCGTGCCCTGCGTCGCGAGCCGCCGATACCGCGACAGCGGCGCCGCGCCCGACCCCGCGCTCCATGCACGCTCCGTGGCATATCCCAAAGAATCTATGCGCCGCAGCACCGCGGTGCGCAGCGCCGGGTCGACCCAACGGCCGACATCCCGCGCATAAATCGGGATGATCGGCAGACGCTGCACCAGCCAACGACCCGCCGCCTCGGTCTCGTTCTCGAGCGCCTCGAGCGCCGGCCACGGCGCTTCCGGGTTCACATGGTCGGGTGTCACCGGCGACACGCCGCCCCAGTCGTTCGCACCCGCCGCGAGCAGCGCGGCGAGCGCACCCGGGCTGAGATTGGGCGGCGCCTGGATCGACATGCACGCGCCGAAGATCAGCCGCGCGACGGCGATCGTCCACTGCAGCTCCTCGAGCGACGGCGCGGGATGGTCCGCCATGCGCGTGCCCGGCTTGGCACGGAAGTTCTGGATGATGAGTTCCTGGATGTGGCCATGGCGCAGGTGCAGCGCGCGCAGCGCGAGCAGCGACTCGATGCGCTCGGCGCGGGTCTCACCGATGCCGATCAGCAGCCCCGTGGTCATCGGGATGGCGAGCCTTCCTGCCGCCTCCAGCGTGGCGAGCCGCGCAGCAGGCTGCTTGTCGGGCGAGCGGTGGTGCGGTCCACCCTTCTGCGTCAGCCGCTCCGCACCGCTTTCGAACATCAGGCCCATCGACACCGCGACCGGCCGCAGCATCGCGAGCTCGTCCTCGCCCATCACGCCGGGGTTGAGGTGCGGCAGCAGGCCGGTCTCCTCGAAGACCCGCCGCGCACAATGCGCGAGGTACTCGAGCGTGCTTGCGAACCCGAGCGCCGCGAGCTCGTCGCGCGCAGCGCGGTAACGCAGCTCCGGCTTGTCGCCGAGCGTGAACAAGGCTTCGTCGCAGCCCGCAGCGGCACCCGCTCGGGCGACGGCGAGCACCTCGTCCACCGTCATGTAGGCGCGCGCGCCGCGCGGCGGCGGCGCGGCGAAAGTGCAGTAGTGACACACATCACGGCAGAGATGCGTCAGCGGGATGAACACCTTGCGCGAGTGGCCGACGCGCGGCCCGAAGCCCTTCCGCGTGAGCTCCGTGGCACGCGCCAGCAGCCCCTGCAGACTGGTCTCGGTCTCGAGCAATCGCGCCTGCGCTTCGGGCATCGGTTCGGCGTCGAGGTCATCGGGCACATCGACATCGTGCGACAGACCCGGCACCTCGATGCGACCGGCGGCGAGCCCCAGGCGGCGCGCCGCCGTCAGGTGCGCCTCTGCGCTGTCGGCGCCGAACTGCGGCGCGAGCGGCGTCGGCAGCCTGAGCCACAACGCGTTGGTACCCGTGCCGCGACGGTCCGGCACCACGGCGACATCGAGCATCGACGCACGCGCGACCAACCGGTCGATCTCGGCGGCGGTGACCTGCGGCGCGTCGGCGGCCACCAAGAGCATCGCGTCCGCGCGTCCGGCGAGCCGCTGCGCCGCGAGCTGCACCGCGGTGTTGAGCCCGGTACCGTGGTCGTGCAGCGCACGCACGCCGCGCGGCAGTGCGAGACCTTCGTCGGGCGTCACCACCCAGACCTCGTCGATGCGACGCGCGCGATCGAGCGCGGCGAGCACGCGGGCCAGCATGCCGCGCACGAGGTCGGCGCGACGACGCGGCGAGAGGATGCCGGCGAGCCGCGACTTGCCCTCGCCCGGCGCGCGCACCGGCACCACGGCGACGACCTTCATGACGAGCCGACCTTCATGCCCTCGCGGCATCGGCCGCGATCGAGCCGTGGTCGGCGGCGACCCGCGCGGCCAGCCGGTCAGCGAGCTGCAGTGCGGTGTGCGCGACGCGCTCGCGGTCGTCATCGTTGCGCATCAGCGTGCCGGTGACCGCGAACGGCAGCCCGAGGGCATGCGCTTCTGCGGCATCGGACCCGTCGACCACCAGGCCGTCGATGAGCCCCGCATAGTGCCGCGCGATGCTCGCGGTATCGGCGGCGAGACCGAGCTCGCCCATGATCTTGGCGGTGGGGCCTTTGACGGCACGGCCGCCGATCAGCGGCGACACCGCGACCACCGGCACGCGCGCGGCACGCAGCGCGGCACGCAGCCCCGGCACCGCGAGCAGCGGGTCGATGCTGAGGAACGGGTTCGACGGCGTGATGACGATGGCGCGAAGCGCGCTGCTGCGCAGCACGGTCGCGAGCTCCTCCGGCGGACGCGCCTGCGCGGCGCCGGCGAACGCGAGGCTGCGCACCCGCGGCTCACAGCGCAGGCGGACGAAGTAATGCTGGAACTCGAGCGGACCGGCGTCGGTATCGAGCAGCGACGCGACCTCGGAGTCCGCCATGGGCAGCAGCAGCGTCGGCACGCCGAAACGCTGCGCGAGGGCCGCCGTGATCTGCGTCAGGCGCTCGCCCGCGGCGAGCCGCCGCGTGCGCTCGACATGCAGCACGAGGTCGCGGTCGCCGAGCAGGAACCAGTCGGGACCGCCCTGACGGCGCAGCTCGTCCATGAAGCCGAAGGTCTCGGCGTCGCGGCCCCACCCCTGCTTCGGATGCACCACACCCGCCAGCGTGTAGAGCACGGTGTCGAGGTCGGGGCAGATACGCAGCCCGAGGTGCGTGAAGTCATCGCCGGTGTTCACAAGCACCGCGAGCTCGCCCGGCGGCAGCACGCGCTGCAGACCGAGGGCGAGTTTGGCGCCCCCGACACCGCCGGACAGCGCGAGCACGGACGGAGCGGGTTTCAACGGAACAGATCCTCGTCGGGCGGGCGGATGAGCGACCGACCATCCGCCAGCGGCCCGGAAAAGTCCAGACCGCGCGCCAGCACCACCGGGGTGCTTTCGGTGGTCTCGCCCATCACGAGGCCGGCTGCGGCAGCGAGCGCATCGGCGAGCGCGACCTGGGTCGTCTGCAGCACCCGCCCCTCGCGATCGAAGCCGCCGCGATGGTCGCGCAGCGCCGGCATGCCGGCGACGCCGAGCGCCACATTGACCGTGCCCTGCCGCCACGGGCGACCGAAGCTGTCGCTGATGACGACAGCCGGCGCGACACCATCCGGGATGAAGACCGCCGTCGTCAGACGCTCGCGCAGCCGCCGTGCCGATGCATCGCAGTCCTCGGGCAGCAGCAGCACGAGGTCGTCCTCGGCGCCCGGCACATTGGATCGGTCGATGCCCGCATTGGCCATCACGAAGCCCTGCCGATGGCGGGTGATGAGGATGTCGGGGACGGCGCGGACGACCTCGACCGACTCCGCCAACACCGCCTCGACGAAGCGCGGATCCTTGCGCACCCGCGCAGCGAGCTCGACGGCGCGGGCCGACGGCGTGACCGTCGCCAGGTCCACGACGCGCCCCTCGGACTTCGAGACGATCTTCTGGGCGACGATGAGCGCATCGCCGACGCGCAGGGTGATGCCCTGACGGACGAGCGCAGCGCCGATCAGCGCGGCGAGGTCATCGCCACGCCGGATCTCGGGCAGCCCTTCGAGCGCGCGCAGTTCCAGCGGCGCGTCGCGCATTCAGCCGTCGGCCGGCGGCGTGAGATCGCCGGTGATGCGCAACCCCGCGCCGTCAGCGGCGTAGGTCTTGTTGACGAAGATGAGCACCGAGGTCAGCGCCTCGGCCGCGGCGGAGTTGGCGAGCGCACCGCCGTGCACACCGCGCAGGCCGCAGAGACCGACGAGCCGCAGCACCGCCTCGCGGGCGGCCCGCTCGTCGCCGAACACCAGCACATCGCAGTCGACCGGATCGTCGGTGGCGAGCCGGTGCGCCGCGACATTGTGGAACGCGGAGGTCATGCGCACGCCCTCGCTCCCCGTACCCCCGGCGTGCATGGCCTCCTCCAGGATGCGCTGGGCGCGCACCGCGGCGCTGCCCTCCGGCGGCAGCTGCACGCGCATGACCTTGGGCGGCATCAAGGGAACCGTGGTGTCGACCACGATCTTGCCCGCCACGCCCGGGGCGATGTCGCGCAGCGTCTCCTCCTGCGAAGCGAAAGGCACGGTGAGGATGATGATGCCCGCAGCCTGCGCGGCGTCGGCGTTGACGGCAGAGCCGATCGAGCGCCCGACATCCGCGTGCAGCGCGTTCGCGGCGGCGGCGGCCTTGGCCGCATCGCGCGAGCCGATGATGACGGGGACGCCGGCACGCGCGAGGCGTCGCGCGATCGCCGCGCCGAGATGACCGGTGCCGCCGATGATGGCGACGGGGGTTTGGGCTGCGTCCTGCGACGGGGCGGTGGAACTCATCGCCGTAGTCTACCGCCCGTCCACCAGTGCGACCACGACATCGGCGACATTGGTGCCGGTCGGCCCGGGGACGAAAAGATCGCCGGCCGCGGCGAGCGCAGCGTGCGAATCGTTGCGCTCGAGCGACCGGTCCACATCGAGACCCGCGGCGGCGATGCGCGCCAGCGTACCGCCATCCGCAAAACCGCCGGCCGCCGTGGTCGGACCGTCGATGCCGTCGGTGCCGGCGGCGAGCAGCGTGACGCCCTCCACGCCCACGATCCGCTGCGCAACGCGCAACGCCAATTCCTGCGCGCGCCCACCGCGGCCATCGCCCGTCACCCGCAGCACCGGCTCACCGCCGGCGACCACGAGCGTCGGCGCCCCGCGCGGGACAGCTCGCAACTGCGCCGCCAATTCCGCCGCATGCACCGCGACCTCGCCGTACAGGCTGCGGCCGAGCGAGACGACCCGCAGCCCGCGCCGCTCGCCCGCCGCGACCACCGCCGCGAGCGCATCGTCGAGCGTCGCCACCACGGCGGCGTCGACCGTCTCCGCGGCGACACCGGCGGCGGAAGCGGCCACGGGGTCGCGCACCGTCGGACCCGAGCCGATCACCGACAGGTCGTCGCCTTGCACATCGGACACGGCGAGCGTCGTCACCGTCGCGCCTCGCGCCTCGATGCGGGCCGCAAGCCGCCCGCCCTTGAGCGTCGAGAGCCGCTTGCGCAAGGCGTTCAGCTCGGCGATCGGCGCGCCCGCGCGCATCAGCGCACGCGTCGCAGCCATCTTCTGTTCGAGCGTGACACCCGGCGCGGGCGATACGCAGAGCGCGGAGGCGCCGCCGGTCAGCAGCACGAGATGCCGGTCGCCGGGACGCGCCGCATCGGCGAACGCCGACACCGCATGACCCGCAGCGAGACTGCGCTCGCCCGGCAGCGGATGGTCGCCCGCGAGCACCTGCCAATGCGCCGGCAGCACGCCGGGCGCGGGCGGCGACGAGCAGATCACCAAGGCATCATCGATCTCGAACCCCGCAGGCAGCGCGGCGAGCAGACCCAGCGCCATGGTGTCGGCGGCCTTGCCGATGCCGATGACGCGCAAGCGTGCCCCTGTGCCCCGCGCGGGCGGCGTCAGCACGACGCGGCGCCCACCGCGCTCGAACACCCACGACACACCCTCGATGTGCGAGTGCCGCGGCAATACCCTCCGCGGATCGACCGCCGCCACCGCTTCGGCGTAGAGGTCCGCCAACGGCGCGCGCGCGGCGCTCATCCCGTCGTGTCGTCCTGTGCCGCCTCGCGCGCGATGCCGCGCATCGCGCCGCGCCAGACGGCATCCCACGCACGCGGGTCCCAGTCGCTGCCGGGCGCGAGCTGCACTTCGATACGGTTGTCGCGGCGCCAGGCCGACGGTGCGATCGACACGCGACCGCCCGCACGCTGCAACAGCACCCACTCGTCCTCGTCGACCCGCAGCACCGCCTTGATGCGCTCCGGACGACCGAGGCCTGAGATCCCCTCGGTGTCGGCGCCGAGCGCCGCCAGCACGCGCGCCTCGGAGAACGACACCGACGGCGGGAAGGTCCAGCGTGCACCCGCGCGGCCAAGATGCGAGAAGCCGACGCGCTCCCCCTGCCCGGGCACCGCCACCGCATCGGCCCCGTGTGCATCAGGATGCGCATGGTCGTGCGCGGTGGCGCTGGCGCGCTCGACAGCGTGGCTGTGCGGCCGCGTGACCGTGGCACCGGCGGCGGGAACGGTCCGCCGCGACGCCGCAGCGCCCTCGGCGCGCAGCGCTTCGAGCAGTTCCGCCGGCACCCGCCCCTGCACCACCTGACCGATGCGGCGCTTCGCCGGGAACAGCGCTGCGGCGCGCGCCTCGAAGGCCGCGATCTGCGCCGGCGTCGCGAGGTCGGCTTTCGCCAGCGCGAGCACATCGGCGATCTCGGCGGTGGCGAGCGCGAGCTCGTCGCGCTCATCCCGGACCGATGCGCCGTCGGGCGATGCGCCCGCGGCGAGCGACGCCGGATCGACGAGGCCGAGCACGCCCTCGAGCAGGATGCCGCCGGCGGCCTGATGCGCGAGCAGTTCCTCGACGATGCCCGCCGGATGACCGATGCCCGAGGGCTCGACCAGGATGCGCGCGGGGCGCGGACCCGCGACCAGCTCCTGCAGCGTGCGCCGGAAGTCGGCCTCGCCCGCGCAGCACAGACAGCCGCCCGGGATCAGGCGCACATCGTACGGGCCGCGCGCAGCCGCGGCGACGGTCAGGGCGTCGATGCCCGCGTCGGTGAATTCATTGAGGAGCACCGCCCAGTGCTCGTCGGCGGGCTTGGCGGCGAGCAACCCCGCGATCAGCGTGGTCTTGCCGCAGCCCAAGGGTCCGGTGACGACCCAGGCGGGGATCGGTGCGCTCACCCCGGGCGCGCTCACCGCGAGCGCGCGTCCCCGCCGTGCGCACCACCATCGAAGGTCGACAGCGCACCGTAGAGCTCCGGCCGACGGTCGCGGAACACCCCCCAAGCCGCGCGCGCGGCGGCGAGCTCGTCGAGATCGAAACTCGCGGTGAGCACCGCATCGCCCTCGTCTCCCGCCTCGGCGACCTTGTCGCCGGTGCCGTCGGTGATGAACGAGGAGCCGTAGAACCGGATGTGGAGGCGCTCAGGGTCCTGCAGCGATCGCTCCACGCCCCAACGGTTGGAGGCGATGAGAGGCATCATGTTGGCCGCCGAGTGGCCCTGCTGGGTGCGCTGCCAATGACCGCGTGAATCGATGGGCGCCGCCGGCGGCGGCTCGCTGCCGATGGCCGTCGGGTAGAGCAAGAGCTCCGCGCCCAGCAGCGCCATCGCGCGCGCGCACTCCGGGAACCACTGGTCCCAGCAGATGCCGACGCCGATGCGCCCGAAGCGTGTGTCCCAGACCCGGAAACCGGTGTCGCCGGGGCTGAAGTAGGACTTCTCCTGGTAGCCGGGGCCGTTCGGGATGTGCGATTTACGGTAGACGCCAAGCACCTCGCCGTCGGCGTCGATGATCGCGACGCTGTTGAAGAACGACTGCCCCGCGGCCTCGAACACGCTGATCGGCAGCACCACGCCGAGCTCGCGTGCCACGCCGCGGAAGTGGCGGATGGCCGCGTTGTCGGCGATCGGGCGTGCCAGAGCGAGATGACGCGAGTCCTGCTCGATGCAGAAATACGGTGTCTCGAAGAGCTCCTGCAGCAGGATCACCTGCGCGCCGCGGCCCGCGGCCTCGCGCACCAGCCGCTCGGCCGCAGCGATGTTGGCGTCGGCGTCCCAACCGCAGGCGAACTGCGTGGCCGCGCCCGTCACCTCGCGGGGACGGCGTCCCAGGTGCGCGGGCGAGGTCTTGGTCGATGCGGTCATGGCGTCTTCCCCTGCAGCAGCCCGGTGATGCGGATGGCCGTCTCGAGCGCGCGCAATCCGTCCTCGCCGCTCACCACCGGCGGACGCCCGTGGCGGATGCAGTCGAGGAAGGAGTGGATCTCGGCGCGCAGCGCGTCGCCCTGCTCGAAGTTCTGCTCCTCGATCAGCACCGGCAGCTCGCCCGCCGCAGGCGCGGTCGGCCGCTTGCGGATGACGGTGAGGATGCGCTGCTGCAGATCGATCGAGAGATAAGCGTCATCGCGGAAGAGACGCAGCTTGCGCTCGGTCTTGAGGCTGACGCGGCTCGCGGTGACATTGGCGACGCAGCCGCCCTCGAAGCGCAGCCGGGCGTTGGCGATGTCGACCGCACCGGAGAACACCGGCGTACCGACCGCGTCGATGGACTCGATGCGCCGACCGACGATGCTCTGCACGATGTCGATGTCGTGGATCATGAGGTCGAGCACGACATTGACATCGGTACCGCGCTCCTTGAACGGCGCGAGCCGCTGGCACTCGATGAACCGCGCGCCCGCGAGCTCGCGCTCGGCGGCGACGATCGCCGGGTTGAAGCGCTCGAGGTGCCCGACCTGCAGGATGCGGCCGCAGCGCGCGGCGATGTCGATCAGCCC
>CANHFH010000075.1 GCA_947459825.1 Pseudomonadota bacterium
CTCGGCGCGGCGTCCGCCTGATGTCGACGACGCCGACGGGCGACGGCTACCACGAGTTCCGCGCGGGCTGGAGACCGTTGCTCGCCGCGGCGGTGGCGACCGCGTTCTCGAGCACGGCGCTGCCCTTTAACATCTTCGGTTCGACGATCGTCGCGTTGCAGCAGGAGGCCGGGTGGGGCCGCGGAGAGATCGCGCTCTGCTATTTCTGGTTCACGTTGACGAGCAGCGCGGCGTTCCTCTACGTCGGCGGCTTGGTCGATCGGTTCGGTGCCCGACCGCTGGCTTTGGCCGGTGTCCCCCTGTTCGCCGTGGGACTCGCCTTGATGTCGCTGACCGGTTCGTCCCTGGTCGCGACGTATACCGCATGGGCCTTGCTCGGTCTGGCGGGCGCCGCCGCGACGCCGATCACCTTCACGCGCATCGTCACGCAATGGTTCGTGGTGAAGCGCGGACTCGCCTTGGCCGTATGTCTCGGCATCGGCGGATTCGCCGCCTTCTTCCAGCAGGTGCTGTCGACCTATCTCGTCGAGGCGTGGGGCTGGCGCACGATGTTCGTCGTCATGGCGGCGCTCGCGGTGCTGTGCTCCTGGCCGGTGCTGTGGGCGTTCTTCCGCGAGCCGTCGCCTGCGGAAGGGTCGGTGGTGGTCCCGTCGGCCGCGGGTGCCGGGCGCGGCGGGGCGGCCGAGGGGCTGACGCTGCGCGAGACGCTGTCGGGCTATCGCATCTACGTGCTGGCGTTCGCGGTCGTGGCGGTGACCTTCGGCATCTCGGGGGTCATGATCAACTTCAAGCCGCTGATGGGCGATGCGGGCATCGCGCCGGCCACGGCCGCCTGGATCGCCGGTGCCGTCGGGTTCTCGGTGGTCGTCGGGCGCTTGCTGGCAGGTTTCCTCTTCGATCGGTTGTGGGCCCCCGCCGTGGCGAGCGTGATGCTGATGGCCCCGGCGGTCTCCTGCCTGTTGCTGATGCCCGAGCAACTGTCGGTCGGCGTGGCGCTCTCCGCAGGTCTGCTCATCGGTCTCGCGACCGGTGCCGAAGGCGATCTGATGCCTTATCTCACCGCGCGGTATTTCGGTCTGCGTCACTACGGCAAGACCTACGGGCTGCTCCTCGGCGTGTTCTTCCTCGCGTCGGGGATCGCGCCGTTCATCGTCGGCCGCGTGTTCGACGTCTCCGGAAGCTATGCGCCGGCGCTGCTCGCGGCTTCGGTGCTGTTCGTCGTCGGCGGGGCGTCTTTGTTGGCCCTCGGCCGTTATCCCGACAGCTGGCCCGGTGCACCGCGCGCCGCGGGGGAGGGTTGATCCCGTGATGGAGATGACGGTCCTGTCCGGTGAGGCGATGCGGCGGCTCGCCGCCACGCTCGACCTGCGATCGATCCTGCGTCGCGCCATGGTGGCGGTGAGCCGGCGCGACGTGGAGATGCCGCTGCGCTGGGCGCTCGAGATCCCCGATCGGCGTGGACTGTTGGGGATGATGCCGGGCTATTACGGACCGGACGACGTCGCCGGCATCAAGGTCATCAGTCTCGTCCCGCCGGCGTTGCGTGACGGGCGCTCGAGCCATCTCGGCTTGATGGTGCTGTACGACGCGCGTGGACTCGTCCCGAGGGCGTTGCTGTGCGGGGCGACGCTGACGGCGCTGCGGACGGCGCAGGCGAGCGCGGTCGCGACCGATGCGCTCGCCCGCGGCGATGCGAAGGTGCTCGCCGTCCTCGGCACCGGCGAGCAGGCCGAGGCGCACATCACGGCGCTGCACGGCGTCCGCGGTTTCACCGAGCTGCGGGTGTGGGGACGCGATCCGGCGGCCGCGCAGCGGCTCGTCGAGCGCGTCCGCGGCCTGTACCCCTCGTCGGTGGCCTGCGAGCAGGTCGGCGATGCCGTGCAGGGCGCCGACGTCCTCTGCACGACGACGGCGTCGGCCACGCCCATCCTCGAGGGCAGGTCGCTCGGTGCGGGCGTGCACGTGAACCTCGTCGGGTCGAGCACGCCGGACAAGATGGAGTGCGACGTTGAGACGGTGCGTCGCTCGCGGTTCTTCGTCGACTACCGGCCTTCGGCCGAGGCCCAGGCCGGGGAGCTGCGCGAGGCCATCCGTTGCGGGGTCGTCTCCGCCGGCCATGTCGTCGGCGAGATCGGCGAGGTGATCGACGACCGGGTGCACGGCCGTACCGGGCCGGAGGACATCACCGTCTACAAATCTTTGGGCGTCTCGGCGCAGGACCTGTCGGTCGCCAAGGCGCTGCTCGACGCGGCAGGACGCAGCGGTGAAGGCGTCAAGGTCGGTCTGTAGTCCCCGGCGCGGCGCCGGAGCTGCGCCTTCAGACCGCGGTGACGCGGGCGAGCATGGTGAGCACGTCGCGTGCGGCGCGGTTGTCGGGGCCGCTCGCGAAGCAGGTACCGAACCATGTCAGGTACTGGCCGCCCGGGGTCAGCGGCAGAAGGACCAGCTCCCCCGAAGCGGCGAACGGTTCGGCCGTGGAACGCGTGCTGATCGTCACGCCGATGCCGGCGCGTACCACGCCCATCACGGCCTCGACGTGACCGGCCTGCACGACCCGTCGGGGACGGACGCCCGCCGGCTTGAACAGGCGGGTGTACTCGCGCCCGATCTCCGGCGTCGTGCTGTTCGCGACGTAGGTCACGTCGGCGAAATCGCGGATCTCGGCATGGTCGCCGGCGGTGAGCCGATGGCCGCGCGGCACCACGGCGACCATCTCGTCGCGGTACAGCGCCACGTTGCGCAGCCGGGCGTCGCGGGTGCGTTCCGGCATGATGGCGAGGTCGATCGCGCGCTTCTTCAGCGCGCCGATGGGGTCGAGCGCGACATCCATCACCACCTCGAGGTCGATCTGGGGGTGGGCGACCTCCAGGGCGCGCACCAGCCCGGCCAGCCAGCCGTAGCCGCACAACGTGGAGCCGCTCAGCCGGACCGCGACGCGCTTCATCGCGTCGACCATCCCGGCGTCCGCCTCGGCCTGCTCCAGCTCGTCGAGGATCCCGCGGGCCGCGGCCGCCAGCCGACGGCCCGCCTCGGTGAAGGTGGTGGGGGTGTGCTCGCGGTCGACCAGCTTGCGGCCGATCCTGCGCTCCGCCTCCTTCAGCCGGTGCGTGAGGGCCGAGGGCGTCAGGTTGAGCGTGGTGGCGGCGTCCGCCAGCGTGCGCGACTCGGCGATGGCCCGCAGCATGGAGAGATGGCGCAGATCAAGGCGGGGCATGTTGAATGGATTTCAATATGTGATTGTAAATGATGAGATTGATTATGCCATGAGCGCGCGTAGTCTCGACGGAGCACAGTCTGCTTGCGGGAGAGCCATGTCCGTCGACGAACCGCGGACCGCTTCGGCGGTCGACCTTTCGGACCAGGCGATCCATTGGGACGCCGATCTGTCCTACGGCGGCTACCTCCGCTTGGACGGTCTGCTTTCGCTGCAGCGTCCCCGGTCGGACGCGCACGACGAGCTGATGTTCATCGTCGTGCACCAGACATCCGAGCTCTGGATGAAGCTCGCCATCGCCGAGCTCGGCGCCGCCATGCGCGAGATCGCTGCGGGCAACCCCGGGCTGGCCTTCAAGATGCTCGCGCGGGTGTCGCGCATCCAGGTCCAGCTCACCGAGTCGTGGGCGGTGCTCGCCACCATGACCCCGGCCGACTACAGCGCGTTCCGCGGGTCGCTGGGTCAAAGTTCGGGGTTCCAGTCCTATCAGTACCGGCAGATCGAGTTCATGCTGGGCAACAAGAACCCGGCGATGGTGCGCGTGCATCGCGACAACCCGTCCGCGCTCCTCGAGCTGGAGCGCGTGCTGCGTGAGCCCAGCGTCTACGACCTCTCGCTGCGCCTGCTGCACGCGCAGGGTCTGCACCTTCCGGCTGATGTGCTCGAGCGGGATTTCTCCGTGCCTTATGTAGCCCGTCCGGAGGTCGAGCAGGCCTGGGCCGAGGTGTACCGTGATTCCGCCCGGTATTGGGACCTCTACGAGCTCGCCGAGAAGCTCGTGGACGTGGAGCACCAGTTCCAGGTCTGGCGCTTCAGCCACATGAAGACCGTCGAGCGCATCATCGGCCATAAACGCGGCACCGGCGGCACCAACGGGGTGTCGTATCTGGTGCGCGCGCTGGACCTGCGCTTCTTCCCGGAACTCTGGACGGTGCGGACGTCGCTGTGAGAACTCAAAGGATCTGGGACATCTCGCAGACATTGAGGCCCGACCTGCCGGTCTGGCCGGGCGATGTGCCGTTCGCTTGCTCGGTGACGGCCTCGGTGGCGGCGGGATCGACCGTCAATCTGCATCGGCTGGCGCTCTCCACGCAGTCGGGCACCCATGCCGAATGCTCGCGCCATGTCCGCGACGATGCGCCCGAACTCGCGGCCTTGGCGCTCTCGGCGTTCATCGGCGAGTGCGAACTGCGCGATGTCAGCGGCCCCGGTCAGGTCGATGTCGACGGGGTCGTGCCGGCATCGGCGGTGCTCGATCGCCTGCCGGCGAGGGTCGAGCGGGTGCTGCTGCGCACCTTGGACCGGCCGGACTGGGGTCGATGGCCCGCAGGCTTCCGGGCGCTCGATCCGGTGCTCATCGATGCGCTTGCGGCCCGCGGCTGCCGCCTGATCGCCACCGATGCTCCGTCCGTCGATCCGGAGCACTGCAAGCTGCTGCGCTCCCATCAGGCCTGTCACCGGGCCGGCATGGCCATCCTCGAGGGCGTCGTGCTCGACGGTATCCCGGAGGGCCGCTACGAGCTGGTGGCCTTGCCGTTGCCGATCGCGGGCGTGGAAGCGACGCCGATCCGCGCCATCCTCCGGGAGCTCGGCGTATGACGCCGCTCACCCGGGAGCAGTGCCTCGAGCTCGACCGTCTCGATCCGTTGGCGGCGCGACGCGAGGCGTTCCGTCTGCCGGCGGACCTCATCTATCTCGACGGCAATTCGCTCGGCGCACTGACCGTCGGCGCCGAGCGCAGCGTCGCGCGGGCGGTCGGCGTGCAGTGGGGCATCGACCTCATCCGCAGCTGGAACGTCCACGGCTGGATCGACCTTCCGGCGACGCTCGGCGAGCGCGTCGGTCGGCTGATCGGCGCCGCGCCGGGTGAGACGCTCGTCTGCGACTCCACTTCGGTGGATCTCTTCAAACTCGCCGCTGCCGCGAGCCTCGGTCGCGGCGCTCGCCGGAAGATCGTCACGGAGGCCGGCAACTTCCCGACGGATCTCTACATCCTGCAGGGCCTCGCGAAGCTCTCGCCGCAGATCGAGGTGCATGCGGTGCCGCGCGACCGCATCCATGATGCGATCGACGCCGACACCTTCCTCGTCGTGCTGACGCATGTCCACTACCGCACCGCCGAGATGTACGACCTCGCGGCGATGTCGGCCCGCGCCCACGCGATGGGCGCGCGGATCCTCTGGGACCTGTCGCATTCGGTCGGTGCGGTACCGGTCGACCTGCGCGCCACCGAGGCCGATTTCGCGATCGGCTGCACTTATAAATACCTCAACGGTGGCCCGGGAGCGCCCGCCTTCCTGTATGTCCGACGCGAGCTGCAGGAGAGTCTGCAGCCTGTGCTGTCCGGTTGGCTCGGCGATGCACGGCCGTTCGAGTTCCTCGACGACTATGCTCCGGCGCCCGGCGTCGACCGTCACCGTTGCGGCACGCCGCCGGTGCTCGCGTTCGCCGCGCTCGACGGTGCGCTGGAGACGTTCGACGGGGTGGACATGGCGGCGGTGCGGCACAAGTCCGTGCAGCTGTCGGAGCTCTTCATCGCGCTGGTCGAGGCCTTGCCCGGTGCCGATGCGTTGACGCTCGCCTCGCCGCGCGATCCACAGCGGCGCGGCAGCCACGTGTCGTTCGCCCATGCGCAGGGCTACCCGTTGATGCAGCGTCTGATCTCCCGCGGCGTGATCGGCGACTTCCGCGCGCCCGATCTGCTGCGCTTCGGGTTCACGCCGCTCTATCTGCGGTTCGTCGATGTCTGGGACGCCGTGCGCATCTTCGGCGAGGAGATGGTCGCGATGCCGACCGGCCCGTCGGACGACGCTCCCCGGCTGAAGGTCACCTGAGGATGCTGTCGTGGAGGATGTCGCGGTGACGGCGCAGCCGGGCGGGTCGGCCCACATCGACGATTTCACGGCGCGCGGCCTGCCGCCGCGCTCCGAGTGGCCCGTGATGACCTTCGATCTGCCGGAGCTGCGTTACCCGCCGCAGTTGAACTGCGCCACGGTGCTGCTCGGCGATGCGATCCGCGAGGGCCATGGCGACTCGGTCGCGCTGCGCTCCGATGCCGGTGAGTGGACCTACGCGCAGCTGCTCGAGCAGTCCGACCGCATCGCCAACGTCCTCGTCCATGACCTCGGTATCGTGCCGGGCAACCGCGTGCTGCTGCGGGGATACAACGGCCTGATGCTGGCGGCGGCCTGGTTCGCCGTGATGAAGGTCGGTGCGGTGGCGGTGCCGACGATGCCGATGCTGCGCACCCACGAACTGTCGCAGATCTGCGCGAAAGCTCAGGTCCGCCACGCGCTGTGCGACCACCGGCTGATGTCCGAACTCTGCGCGGCGATGCCGGACGCGCTCGAGCAGGGGCGGCTGCTGTCGTTCGGTGACGGCGCGCTCGAGCGCCGGATGGCCGTCCAAGCGCCGACTTTCGTCGACGTGCAGACCGCGGCCGAGGACGTCTGCCTGCTGGCCTTCACCTCGGGGACCACGGGCAAGCCGAAGGCGACCATGCATTTCCACCGCGATATCCTGGCGATGGCCGATGTGGTCGGCGGTCGTCTGTTGCGCACCGGCCCCGACGACGTGCATCTCGGCAGTCCGCCGTTCGCGTTCACCTTCGGGCTCGGCGCCTTGTTGGTGTTCCCGCTGCGTTTCCGCGCATCGGCCGCCCTGATCGAGCAGCCGTCCCCGGACGCGCTGATCCGCGCCATCCCGAAGTTCGGCGTCACGGCCTTGTTCACCGCGCCGACCATGTACCGCAACCTCGTGCCGCTCGCGCGGGACTTCGATCTGCGCTCCTTGCGCCGTTGTGTCTCGGCGGGCGAGCCGCTCCCGAAAGCCATCTCGGACCAATGGTCCGATGCCACCGGCATCCGTCTGATCGACGGCATCGGCGCCACCGAGATGATCCACATCTTCATCTCCGCCGCCGGCGAGGAGATCCGTCCCGGCGCCACCGGCAAGCCCCTGCCGGGATATCAGGCGGTGGTGTTGGACGAGCAGGGCCGTCCGCAGACCCACGGTTCCGGTCGACTCGCGGTGCGTGGCCCGACGGGCTGCCGCTACCTCGATGACGACCGGCAGCGGGGCTACGTCGTCGACGGGTGGAACGTCACCGGCGACCGGTACCGCATCGATGAGGACGGATACTTCTGGTTCGAGGCGCGTGCGGACGACATGATCGTCTCCGCCGGGTACAACATCGCGGGTCCCGAGGTCGAGGCCGCGTTGCTCGAGCATCCGGCGGTGCGTGAGGTGGCCGTGGTCGGTGCGCCGGATCCTGCCCGCGGGCAGGTCGTGAAGGCGGTGGTCGTGCTGCGTGAGGGCTTCCAGGGCGATGCGGCGCTGGTCCGGGCGCTGCAGGATCATGTCAAGAACGCCATCGCGCCTTACAAGTATCCTCGCATGGTGGAGTTCGTGGCGGGATTGCCCAAGACTCCGAGCGGCAAGATACAGCGGTATGCGCTGCGGCAGGGCGACGGCCCTCCCGCCGGCGGTATCGCCACTACCTGAGGGAGATCTTCCATGTCAGTCACGGCCATGGTGTTGATCAAGGCGCAACCGGCGCGGAGCGCCGCGCTGGCCACCGCCATCGCAGAGGTGCGCGGTGTCAGCGAGGTGTTCTCGGTGGCCGGTCGGTACGATCTGGTGGCGATCGTCCGCGCGTCGCGCAACGAGGATCTGGCGGACATCGTCAGCGGATCGATCCATTCGCTGCCGGGCATCGTCGAGTCGGAGACCTTGATCGCGTTCCGCGCCTACAGTCGCAGCGAGCTCGCCGAAGGCACTTCGCTGTTCATGGATGAGTGATCGATCGTCCGGGGGTTCTTCGATGTATAGACCGTCTCTCAAGTGGCTCGCGGTGCTCGTCGGCTTCGCCTCGCTGGCGCCGTCGATCGCGAAGGATTCCCCCGAAGGGCCGATCCAGCGCGTCAATGCGCAGTTCGAGGAGGCCCACCGCACCGGTGAGGTCGCCGTGATGGAGCGCGTGCTCGCCGAGGACTTCACGCTGATCCACTCCGGCGCCCTCGCTTCGCAGGTCGAGTCCAAGCAGGCGTTCATCCGCCGTCTGTCGACCATGCCGGCGGGGCTGTTCCGCAGCCGCGACCTCGAGGGCGTGGTCGTGCGGGTCTTCGGCGATATGGCGATCGCCCACGGGTATCTGCGCACGCGCTCGTCCTCGGCCTGGACCGGCGGACGTCTCAAGGAGAACCGATACCACTTCCTGCGCGTGTTCCGTCGCGAGCGCGGCGCATGGCGGATGGTCGTCTGGCACTCCGGATGGGCGGTGGACGAGCGCAAGGAAGCGGACTTCATCGGCGATTATCTGGCGGTGTTCCCGAAGGGCGCGCCTGCAGCAGCCGGCGCGGCGGCCGACGGTCTCGCCGCCTACCGCGAAGCCTGCGCGGTGTGCCACGACAACGGCGCGATGGGCGCGCCGTCGATCGGCGACCGCGCGCATTGGCAGGCCGCAGCGACCGATCGCGCCCGGCTCTATGAGCGGGCGATCGCCGGTTACGCAGGCCCCAAGGGCGTGATGCCGGCGAAAGGGGGGCGGCAGGATCTGAGCGATGCCGCCGTCAAGGCGGCGGTCGATCATCTGATCGAGGGCGCCAGATGAGGATCGTGGCGCTGCTCTGCGCTGCAGCGGCCCTGCTGCTGTCGCCGGTCGTCGGCCGTGCGGAGCAAGGCTATACGCTGCGGATCGTCACCGAGGGACCCGGTCGCGGTCGCGTGACCGTCGTACCGCAGCTCCCCCGCTATCCGGCCGGCACCGTGGTGACCTTGACCGCGGTGGCCTCCGGGAAGAACGTGTTCCGGGGCTGGCAGCGGGGCGCCGCGCCGCGCAACCAGATGTCCGTGGAGATCGTGATGGACCGCGATCGTGAAGCGGTCGCACGGTTCGAGGTGCTCGGCATCGATCCTGTGCCGGAGCGGATCGCGCCGGCGGATATGGTCGTCGGTCTGGTGGAATACGCCCGGATCCCGTCCTCGTTGCCCCCGGAGTCGACGGCATCGCGGGCCGGCTATGCGCCGGTCGCGCGCATCAACCACATGAAGCCGCTGCGCGACGGGAGCGGACGCCGCTTCGTGAGCGATCAACGCGGTGTGCTCCATGTCCTGAGCCGGACGGGGCAGGTCTCGCGGTATCTGGACCTGCGCGCGCAGACACCGCGCTTCAGCGATTGGCCCGGCCTGACCGCAGGCCTGAACGCGTTCGCGATCGCACCGGATTTCCGCACCACGGGCCGCTTCTACACCGTGCATGTCGAGGACGCCGGCGAGCGCAGGGGGCTGCACCGCCCGACGGTGACGATGCCGATCGCCTCGAACTTCGTGCTCACCGAATGGACCGCGAAGGATCCGGCGGCGGACGCGTTCGAAGGTTCGCGGCGGGAGATCGCACGGTTCGAAGGTCCCGATGCACAGCATGGCCTGCAGGACATCGGCTTCGATCCGAACCTCCGGCCGACCGACCCGGGGTACGGCGCGCTGTATCTGCTGGTCGGGGACGGGACCAGCGTGTGGCGCGGCAACGCACGGGGCGTGGGGCGACCCGATTCTTTGTTCGGCGCGGTGCTGCGGATCGACCCCAACGGCCGTGACGGTCGGGGCGGCACCTACGGCATCCCGGCGGGCAATCCGTACAAGGACGATCGGGCCTCAGCGGGGCTCCCCGAGGTCTGGGCCTACGGGTTCCGCAACCCCCACAAGCTCTCCTGGGACACGGGCGGGCAGGGTCATCTGTTCGTGAGCGATGTCGGCGAGTCGAACCTCGAAGAACTGAACCTGGTGCTGCCGGGACGGCATTACGGGTGGCCGCGACGCGAGGGCACCTGGACGGTCGATCCGGACGGCGACCTGTCGACGCCGCGTCCGCCGGAGACCACACCGCGTTCCTTCGACCTCACCGACCCC
>CANHFH010000076.1 GCA_947459825.1 Pseudomonadota bacterium
GTGGTTCACGCTGGCGCCGGTGGGCGCCATCCGAAGCGTGCTCGCGAAGACCGGTTGGACGGCGGCCGATGTGGACCTCTTCGAGGTCAACGAAGCCTTCGCCGCGGTCGCGATGGCGGCGGCGCGCGATATCGGCATCCCGGCGGACAGACTCAACATCAACGGCGGCGCCTGCGCGCTCGGCCACCCGATCGGCGCCACCGGCGCGCGCATCGTCGCCACGCTCGCTCATGCGCTCGCGCAGCGCGGCCTGCGCCGCGGCATCGCAGCGCTCTGCATCGGCGGCGGTGAGGCCACCGCCATCGCCATCGAGCGCGGCTGAGCGGTCGACGCACGCCGCCTCGCGCAAGCACTTCGGACCCCAGGGAGCCCTGAACATGGACATCACCCAAGCCCGTGCCGTCGTCACCGGCGGCGCCTCCGGCCTCGGCAACGCCGTGGCGCGGCACATCGCCGTACGCGGCGGTCAGGTCACGCTCGTCGACATCCAGGAGGGGCCGGGTCAGGCGGCCGCGGCGGCCATCGGCCCTCAGGCGCGCTTCCTGCGCTGCGATGTCAGCTCCGAAGCCGAGGTGAACGCGACGATGGACGCGGCCGCGGCGGCGATGGGCGGCATCGACCTCCTGGTCAACTGCGCGGGCGTCATCGGCGCGGCGCGCGTGCTCGGCCGCAACGGCCCGATGGCCGGCGAATTCTTCGCGCGCGTGGTGCAGATCAACCTCATCGGCACTTTCCTGTGCGACAAGGCCGCCGCGGCGATCATGCAGCGCAACACGCCGAACGCGGACGGCGAGCGCGGCGTCATCATCCACACCTCCTCGGTCGCCGCCTTCGAGGGCCAGATCGGTCAGGCCGCCTATACGGCCACCAAGGCGGGGCTCTCCGGCATGACGCTGCCGCTCGCGCGCGAGTTCGCGGCCTTCGGCATCCGCGTGCTGTCGATCGCGCCCGGCATCTTCCACACTCCGATGGTCGGCGGCCTGCCGGCGGATGTGCAGGCCTCGCTCGGCGCACAGGTGCCCTTCCCCTCGCGGCTCGGCCGCCCGGAGGAGTACGCGCAGCTGGTGGAATCGATCTACTCGATCGCGATGCTGAACGGCGAGACGATCCGTCTCGACGGCGCGATCCGCATGCAGCCTAAGTGAGGGACTGATGGACATCGAACGCGACCAGATGGAGTACGACGTGCTGGTGGTGGGCGGCGGCCCGGCCGGCCTCGCCTGCGCCATCCGCCTCAAGGAGAAGAAGCCCGACCTCACGGTCTGCGTGCTCGAGAAGGCTTCGGCCATCGGCGCGCAAGCGCTGTCGGGCGCGGTGCTGGAGCCGGGCCCGCTCGATGCGCTGCTGCCGGGCTGGCGCGATGCGCCTCCGGGCATCTGCGTCCCCGCCAAGCGCGATGAGTTCGCGCTGCTCACGCGCACCGGCAGCATCCGCATGCCGGTACCGCCGCAGCAGCACAACGAAGGCAACTTCATCGTCTCGCTCGGGCTCCTCACGCCGCTGCTCGCGGCGCGCGCCGAGGCGCTCGGCGTCGATGTGTTCCCGGGCTTCGCCGCCGCCCATCCGCTCTTCAACGAGGACGGTTCGGTCGCGGGTGTGCAGATCGGTGATGTCGGCATAGAGAAGTCGGGCGAACCCGGTCCCAACTTCGCACCGGGTCCCGAGGTGCGCGCGCGCATCACCGTGCTCGCCGAGGGCTGCCGCGGCAGCGTCAGCAAGCAGCTCATCAAGAAGTACGCGCTCGACGCCGACTGCGACCCGCAGACCTACGGCCTCGGCTTCAAGGAACTGTGGCAGCTGCCGCCGGGCCGCGTGGAGCCGGGCCTGATCCAGCACAGCATCGGTTGGCCGCTCGACTCAGGCACCTACGGCGGCAGTTTCCTCTACCACCTGGACAAGGACCGGGTGTACATCGGCTATGTGGTCGGGCTCGACTACCGCGACCCGCGGCTGAAGCCCTTCGAGGCCTTCCAGCAGTTCAAGCACCACCCGAGCGTGCGCAAGCTCCTCGAGGGCGGCGAGATCCTGGCCGCCGGCGCGCGCACCATCGCCGCGGGCGGTTGGCAGTCGCTGCCGAAGATGGAGATGCCGGGCGCGATGCTGGTCGGCGATGCCGCGGGCACGCTCAATGTCGCGAAGATCAAGGGCATCCACCAGGCGCTGCGCTGCGGCATGCTCGCCGCCGAACACCTCGCCGAGCACGGCTCGCCGGCGGGCTTCGATGCGCGTTGGCGCGCCTCGGAGGGCGGGCAGGAGCTGCGCAAGGTGCGCAACATCAAACCGGGCTTCAAGCGCGGCCGCTGGTTCGCGCTCGCCAACGCCGCGCTCGAGACGCTGCTCGGCGGTCGCACGCCCTGGACGCTGCGCAACAAGGCGGCCTACGCCGAGACGCAGCGGCTCGCCGACTTCGAGTCGCCGGACCGCGGTTGGACCGACCGCAGCCTGCCGCCGCGCGACCGCCTCGCCTCGGTGTTCTTCGCCAACAACTCCCACGAAGAGAACCAGCCGATCCACCTCAAGGTGCGCGATACCTCCATCTGCGCGACCAAGTGCGCCACGGAGTACGGCAACCCCTGCCAGAACTTCTGCCCCGCCAATGTCTACGAGATGGTGGACGACGGCGCCGGCGGCAAGCGGTTGCAGATCAACGCCTCCAACTGCGTGCACTGCAAGGCCTGCGACATCAAGGATCCGTACCAGATCATCGACTGGACGACGCCCGAGGGCGGTTCGGGACCGATCTACCAGTCGTTGTAGGCGGACGGGACCGACCGGTCGTGGAAGCCGTCGACGCGGAACAGCAGCCTCTCTGGACGCCCTCGCCCGAACGGGTCGCGCGGTCGAACCTCACCCGCTTCACGCAGCGGCTCGCGGCGCGGCGTGATCTCAGCTTCGCCGACTACGCGTCGCTGCACCGCTGGTCGCTCGAGCGGCCGGACATGTTCTGGTTCGAGATGGCGCACTTCGCCGACGTGCGCGCCGACTGGGCCGATGCCCCGGTGCTGCGCCACGGCGAGCGGATGCCGGGCGCCGAGTGGTTCCCGGGCGCACGGCTCAACTACGCCGAGAACCTGCTGCACTTCCACGACGACGCGCCTGCGATCGTCGCGTGGGACGAGCGCGCGCACACCGACCCCTCGCGGCGTCGGTCGTTGTCGCGGCGTCGGCTCGAAGCGGAGGTGGGCCGGGTCGCTGCGGGCCTGCGCGCCGCCGGCATCTCGCCGGGCGACCGCGTGGCCGGATTCCTGCCCAACATCCCCGAGGCCGTGGTCGCGATGCTCGCCGCCGCCAGCGTCGGCGCGGTCTGGTCCTCATGTTCGCCGGATTTCGGCGTCGCAGGTGTGCTCGACCGCTTCGGGCAGATCGCGCCCAAGGTCCTGGTGACCGCCGACGGCTACTTCTACGCCGGCAAGTCGATCGATTCTTTGGCGCCGGTGGCGGGCGTGCTCGCCGCGCTGCCCTCGGTGCGCACGGTGCTGGTGGTGCCGTTCCAGGCGGGCGAGGCGCAAGGCGTGGAGGCGGCGGGCAGGCTCGCCGCGCTGCTGGCCGGATCATCCACTGCGCCTGCGGTCCTGCCGTGGGCGGCGTTCGGCACCTCGGGCGCACGGCCCGTCTTCGAGCGTCTGCCGTTCGACCACCCGCTGTTCGTGATGTATTCGTCGGGCACGACCGGCGTGCCGAAGTGCATCGTGCACGGTGCCGGCGGCACGCTGCTGCAGCACCTCAAGGAACACCAGCTGCACTGCGACCTGGCGCGCGGCGACCGGCTGTTCTTCTTCACCACCTGCGGTTGGATGATGTGGAACTGGCTGGTCGGCGCGCTGGCGAGCGGCGCGACCATCGTGCTCTACGACGGCTCGCCGCTGCACCCGGACCCGGGTGCGCTGTGGCGCATGGCCGAGACCGAGAAGGTCACGCACTTCGGCACCAGCCCGCGCTTCCTCGCCGCGCTCGCCAAGGCCGGCTATCGGCCGCGCGAGCATCTCGCGCTCGGCGCGCTGCGCAGCCTGCTCAGCACCGGCTCGCCGCTGCCGCCCGAGTCGTTCGACTTCGTCTACGAGGCGGTGAAGAGCGATCTGCACCTCGCCTCGATCTCGGGCGGCACCGACATCATCTCCTGCTTCTGCCTCGGCGACCCCACAGCCCCCGTGTTCCGCGGCGAGATCCAGTGCGCCGGGCTCGGCATGGCGGTCGATGTCGACGACGGCACCGGCCATGCGCTGCCTGTCGGCGAGCGCGGCGAACTCGTCTGCCGGCAGCCCTTCCCCTCCATGCCTATCGGCTTCTGGAGCGACGCCGACGGCGCGCGCTATCGCAAGGCCTACTTCGACCGCATCCCGGGCGTCTGGCACCACGGCGACTTCGTCTCGCGCACGCCGCGCGGCGGTTTCCTCATCCACGGCCGCTCCGATGCGGTGCTCAACCCGGGCGGCGTGCGCATCGGCACGGCGGAGATCTACCGCCAGGTCGAGCGGCTGCCCGAGGTGCTTGAATCGGTGTGCATCGGACAGGAGTGGCAGGACGATGTCCGTGTGGTGCTGTTCGTCCGGCTGCGCGACGGCGTCTTGCTGGACGATGCGCTGCAGACGCGCATCCGCGGCGCTATCCGCGCCCATACCTCGCCGCGGCATGTCCCGGCGCGAATCGTCGCGGTGGCGGACATCCCGCGCACCTTGAGCGGCAAGACGGTCGAGCTCGCGGTGCGCGAGGTGGTGCACGGACGGCCGGTCGCCAACACCGACGCGCTCGCCAACCCGGACGCGCTCGCACTGTTCCGCGACCTGCCGGAACTGCGTACATGACGCCGCGCGGGCCGGGCCGCGACCTGCTGCATCGTTACCAGGAAGCCGCCGCCGTAGGCGGCTTCAGCGACGACCCGGCGCAGCGCGCCGCGCTGACGGCGCTCGAGCGCTTGCGCACGGAACTCGTCGCCGCGGAGCGCGTCCCGCTCACCGCGCGTCTGCTGCGCCGCTTCTCGGGACCGTCGGGCCACGGCGCCGCACCGCGCGGCGTGTATCTTTGGGGCAGCGTCGGCCGCGGCAAGACCTGGCTCATGGACCTCTTCTTCGAGTCGGTGGCGACGCCGCGCAAGCAGCGCAGCCATTTCCACCGCTTCATGCAGGGCGTGCACGCCGGCCTGCGCCGCCACCGCGACCGCGAGGACCCGCTCGCCGCCGTCGCCGCCGACCTCGGCGCCGAGGCGCGGCTGATCTGCCTCGACGAGCTCTTCGTGTCCGACATCGCCGATGCCATGCTGCTCGGGGGCCTGTTCACCCATCTCGTCGACGGCGGCGTCACGCTGGTGACCACCTCGAACGTGCCGCCCTCCGGCCTGTACCGCGACGGGCTGCAGCGCCAAAGATTCCTGCCCGCGATCGCGCTGCTGGAGCGCCACTGCGAGCTGGTCTGCGTCGACGGCGGAAACGACTACCGGTTGCGGCAGCTCACACGTGCGCCGATCTGGCTGCAGGCCGGCACCCCGGGCACGGGCGCCTCGCTCACCGAGATGTTCGAGGACCTCGCCGACGGGCCCGGCACCACGGGCGGCAGCGTGACGATCGAGGGCCGCGACATCCCCGTGGTGCGCGCCTGCGACAACGTGGTGTGGTTCGATTTCCGTGCGCTCTGCGAGGGGCCGCGCAGCCAGGACGACTATGTCAGCATCGCCCGCGAGTACCAGACGGTGCTGCTCTCGGATGTGCCGGTGTTCGACGGCAAAGGCACGAGCGAGGACGCCGCGCGGCGCTTCATCGCGCTGGTGGACGAGTTCTACGACCGGCGGGTCAACCTGGTCGTATCGGCGGCGGCCGCACCGACCCAGCTCTACCGGGGCAGCCGTCTCGCGTTCGAGTTCGAGCGTACGGCGAGCCGTCTCATCGAGATGCAGAGCGAGGAGTACCTCGCGAGCGAGCACCGCTACTAGCGGCGGTCGCGGCGGCGGAGCTAGTTGAGCGCGCCCGAGCCGTCGACCGGCCGGTCGGCGCCGCCGAAGAGACCGGCCACCTCGCGGGCCTCGAAGCGCCATGGCCGGTGGCAGAACTCGCAGGTCACGGTCACCGCGCCCTGCTCCGCGATGATCCCGTCGAGCTCGGCCTCGCCGAGCGCGCGCAGCATGCCGGAGACGCGCTCGGCGCTGCAGCGGCAGCGGAACTCGACGGACTGCGCGGGCTGCAGGCGCAGGTCGTGGCCGGCGCAGGCCTGCTGCAGGAGTTCCTCGACCGGGCGCCCGAGCAGTTCGTCGGCGGCGAATGCGGCCATCGCGTCCCGGCTAGCCTCGAGCGTCGCGGTGGCCTCGGCCTCACGCGCGGCGAGCGCGCTCGTCGCGTCCACGCTGCCGCCCCGTGCACCGGCCCGGTCATCCGAGAGGCCACCGGATTGCGGCAGCCGTTGCACCAACATGCCGGCGGCCTGCGCATCATCGGCGGCGAGGACGACGGCCGTCGGCAACTGCTCCGAGCCTTCGAAGTAGCGCTCCAGCGCGGCGGCGAGGGAGCCGCCGCCGAGGGGAACGATGCCCTGGTAGCGCGCGCCGCCTTCGGCTTCGAGCGTGACGGCGAGCTGGCCGTCGCCCACCAAGGCATCGAAGCCCTCGACGACCCGCTGCGCATCGAAACGCGCCACGGCGCGCAGCTTGAGGTCGTGGGTGCACTGGGCCACCAGCAACCGCACCGCGCCGCTGCCCTGCATCTGCAGGGTGAGCTCGCCTTCGAACTTTATGGTGGAGGCGAGCAGCGCCGCCGCCGCCGCGGCCTCGCCGAGCAGGCGACGCACCGGCGCCGGGTAGTCGGCGTGTTCCCGCAACGCGAGCCACGCGGGACCGAGACGCACGAAGCGTCCGCGCACCGACCGGTGCTCGACGGTGAAGCGGTGGACCGCGTCCACGCCGAGGGTCTCCCCGACGGCGTCGTTCATCCGGCGAGTTTTTTCTTGAGCAGGTCGTTGAGCTGCGCCGGGTTGGCCTTGCCGCCGGTCGCCTTCATGACCTGACCGACGAAGAAGCCGAACAGCTTGTCCTTGCCGGAGCGGTAATCGGCGAGCTGGCCGGGGTTCTTGGCCATGACCTCGTCGATGGCGGCCTCGATGGCACCGGTGTCGGTGATCTGCCGCAGGCCCTTCTGCTCGATGACGGCATCGGCGCTCGCGCCGCCGTCCCACATCGTCTCGAAGACCTCCTTGGCGATCTTGCCGGAGATGGTGGCATCGACGATGCGCGTCACGAGACCCGCGAGCGCGGCGGAGTCGACCTTCGACTGGCCGACCTCGAGGTTGTCGCGGTTGAGGAAGGCTGCGAGGTCGCCCATCACCCAGTTGGCGCAGAGCTTCGGGTCGCGGCCGACGCGGCGTACGACATCCTCGTAGTACGCACCGAGTTCGCGGCTCGCGGTGAGCACCCCGGCGTCGTACTCGGAGAGGCCGTGCTCGCGCACGAAGCGCGCGGCCTTCTCGTCGGGCAGCTCCGGCAGCGTGGCGCGCAGCGACTCGATGACCTCGGGCTCGAGCGCCACGGGCAGCAGGTCGGGGTCGGGGAAGTAGCGGTAGTCGTTGGCTTCCTCTTTGGAGCGCATGGAGCGCGTCTCGCCCTTGTCGGGGTCGTAGAGCCGAGTCTCCTGCACCACCTTGCCGCCGGACTCGATGAGCTCGATCTGGCGCTCGACCTCGTAGTTGATGGCCTTCTCGACATAGCGGAAGGAGTTGAGGTTCTTGATCTCGGCGCGGGTGCCGAACTTCTCGGCGCCCTTGCGGCGCACCGACACGTTGGCGTCGCAACGGAACGAGCCTTCCTGCATGTTGCCGTCGCAGATCTCGAGGTAGCGCACCAGGGTGTGCACCTTCTTCATGTAGGCGACGGCTTCCTTCGCCGAGCGCATGTCAGGCTCGCTCACGATCTCGATGAGCGGCGTGCCGGCGCGGTTGAGGTCGATGCCGGAGACGCCCGGCAGCCCCTCATGCAACGACTTGCCCGCGTCCTCCTCGAGGTGCGCACGGGTGATGCCGATGCGCTTGCGGGTGCCGTCGTCGAGCACGATCTCGAGCGCGCCCTCGGCGACGATCGGCAGCTCGTACTGGCTGATCTGGTAGCCCTTGGGCAGGTCGGGGTAGAAGTAGTTCTTGCGGGCGAACACCGAGCGCGGCGCGATGCGCGCGCCGATGGCGAGACCGAAACGCACGGCCATGCGCACGGCTTCGCCGTTCAACACCGGCAGCACGCCCGGATAGCCGAGGTCGACGAGGTCGGCCTGGGTGTTCGGCTCGGCGCCGTAGGCGGTGGCGGAACCGGAGAAGATCTTCGAGCGCGTGGCGAGCTGCGCATGGATCTCGAGACCGATGACGGTTTCCCATTCCATGGCGGTCGTCCTCAGGCCCAGGCCGACGGCACGCGCAGATGCCAGTCGGTCTCCTGCTGATAGCGGTGCGCGGCGTTGAGCATGCGCGCCTCCGAGAAATGAGGGCCGATCAGCTGCAACCCGACCGGCAGACCGCCCGCGAAGCCGCAGGGGATGGACATCGCCGGCAGGCCCGCGAGGTTCGCGCCGATGGTGTAGATGTCGTTGAGGTACATGGTGATCGGGTCGTCGTTCTTCTCGCCGATGCCGAACGCGGTGGTCGGCGCGGTGGGCCCGAGCAAGAGGTCGCACTCGCCGAACGCACGGGCGAAATCGGCGCTGATGAGCTGCCGCACGCGCTGCGCCTTCAGGTAGTAGGCGTCGAAGTAGCCCGCGGACAGCACATAGGTGCCGGTCATGATGCGGCGCTTGACCTCGGCGCCGAAGCCCTCGCCGCGCGAGCGGCAGTAGAGGTCGGCGAGGTTGCGCGGCGAGTCGCAGCGGTGGCCGAAGCGCACGCCGTCGAAGCGCGCGAGGTTCGAGGAGCACTCGGCGGGCGCGACCACATAGTAGGTGGGCACGGAGAGCGGCAGGTTCGGGCAGCTCACCTCGCGCACCTTGGCGCCCAGTTCTTCGTAGACCGCGATCGCCTCGCGCACGCGCTGGCCGCAGTCGCCGTCGAGGCCTTTGTCGAAGAACTCGCGGACGAGGCCGATGGTGAGACCCTCGAGGCTGTCGCCGAGGGTGGCGGTGTAGTCCGGCACGGCCGACTCGACGCTGGTCGAGTCGCGCGGATCGAAGCCCGACATCGGGCCGAGCAGCAGCGCGGCGTCCTCGGCGCTGACGGTGATCAGCCCCGCCTGATCGAGGCTCGAGGCGAAGGCGATCATGCCGTAGCGGCTGACGCGACCGTAGGTGGGCTTGATGCCGGTGATGCCGCAGAGCGCGGCAGGCTGGCGGATCGAGCCGCCGGTGTCGGTGGCGGTGGCGGCAGGCGCGAGCCGCGCCGCGACGGCGGCGGCCGAGCCGCCCGAGGAGCCGCCCGGAACCTTGGTCGGGTCCCAGGGGTTGCGGACCGGGCCGAAGAAGCTGGTCTCGTTCGACGAGCCCATGGCGAACTCGTCCATGTTGAGCTTGCCGAGCATCACGGTGCCGGCGGCCTTAAGGCCCTTCACCACGGTCGCGTCGTAGGGTGAGACGAAGTCGGCGAGCATCTTGGAGCCGCAGGTGGTCTTCACCCCCTCGGTGCAGAAGATGTCCTTGTGGGCGATCGGGACGCCGGTGAGCGCCCCGGCGCGCCCGGACGCGCGGGCGGCATCCGCCGCCGCCGCGGCCGCCAAGGCGGCCTCGCCGGTGACCGTGACGAAGGCATTGAGGGCGGGCTGCCCGGCCGCGATACGAGCGAGGCAGGCCTGGGTGAGCTCCACGCTGGAGTACTCGCCCCGGGCGAGGCCGCGCGCGAGCCCGGCGACGGTCGGGGCCGGCAGGGACGGCGGGGCGGTCATTCGATCACCTTCGGGACGAGGTAGAGGCCGGCCTCCACCCGGGGCGCATTGCGCTGGTAAAGGTCGCGACGGTCGGTCTCGGTGACCTCGTCGGGCCGCAGGCGCTGCGACAGCCCCGGCAGGGGGTGGGCCATCGGGGCGATGCCCTCGGTCGGCGCCCGGTCGAGCTCGCCCACGAAGGCGAAGATGCGCGACAGGGAGTCGACATAGACCGGTATCTCGGCCTCGGTGAGCTCCAGGCGCGCGAGGCGGGCGATGTTCTCGATGTCGGTA
>CANHFH010000077.1 GCA_947459825.1 Pseudomonadota bacterium
GTCATCGACGAGGAAGTGCTGGCCGCCGCCGGTGCGACCGACCTCGACCAGGCGCTCGATCTTTCGGCCTCGGTCGCGCGGCAGAACAACTTCGGCGGTCTGTGGAACTCCTTCGCGATCCGCGGATTCGCGGGCGATGAGAACCTGCCGAGCGGCTATCTGGTCAACGGCTTCAACGCCGGTCGCGGCTTCGGTGGCCCGCGCAACCTCGCCGGCGTCGAGAGCGTCGAAGTGCTCAAGGGTCCGCGCGCCGCGCTGTTCGGTCGTGGCGAACCCGGCGGCACCGTGAACCTCGTCACCAAGCGCCCGAAGGCGACCCGAGCCGGCGAGGTGAAGCTCACCGCCGGACGCTACGCCCATCGTCGTGCCGATCTCGACTACAACCAGCCGCTCAGCGACGCAGCCGGGCTCCGTGTGGTGGGCTACTTCGAGGACTCCGAGAGCTTCCGCGACACCGTCGAGACCCGGCGCTACGGCGCGAACCCGTCGTTCGCGTGGCGCCCGACCGAGGCCGGGCGGTTCGTCTACGAGCTGGAATACAGCCGGCAGGAGGTCCCCTTCGACCGCGGCGTGCTCGCCGTGGATGGACAGCTCGGCCGCATCCCGCCGTCGCGCTTCCTGGGCGAACCGGGCGACGGTCCGATCGAAGCGCGTACCTTGGGCCATCAGCTCGAATACCAGCACGAGTTCAACGATCAGTGGAGCCTGCTCGTCGGCGCCAACCTGCGCGACACCTCGCTCGAGGGCTTCTCCACCGAGCCCGAGCTCGCCGCAAACCGCCAGCAATTGCTGGTCGACGGACGCAACCTCACGCGGCAGCGTCGTTCCCGCGACTACGACGCCGACTACCGCGTGCTGCGCGCCGAACTGAGCGGCGAGTTCCGCACCGGCGGTCTGCGACATCGCGTGCTGATTGGTGTCGACGCGGACAAGTTCGAGAACGACCAGGTGTTCCTGCGCGCCCGCGCGCCGACCCTCGCCAGCCGACCGACACCGCAACAGCAGCAGGCCATCGACATCTTCGCGCCGGTGTACGGGCGGTTCCCGCTGCCGACGCCGGGCCCGCTCACCGATCGGCTCGAGACGCAGGAGTCGCGCGGCATCTTCCTGCAGGACCAGATCTCGCTCACCGATCGCTTCGAGGTGCGGCTCGGCGCGCGCTTCGACGACTATGAACAGACCCTCCAAGACCGCGCCGCCCGGCGTACCGTCCGGCAGACGGAGTCCCGCGTTGAGCCGCAGTTCGGCGCGGTGCTCAAGGCCACCGACCGTCTGTCGTGGTACGCGGGGTATGGCCGCAACTTCCGTCCGCTCTCCGGCGCGGACTTCGCCGGTCGTCCGTTCGAGCCGAACACCAGCACCTCGATCGAGACCGGTCTGTCGTTCGAGAGCGCGGATGGGGCTTGGAGCGGCACGGCGGGCATCTTCCGCACCACGCAGGCCAACATCCTCGTCGCCGACCCGCTCAATGCCGGATTCAGCATCGCAGGCGGCAAGGCTGAAAGCCGCGGCCTCGAGATCGATCTGCAGGGGCGGCTCGATAGCGGGCTCGGCGTCTGGTTCTCCTACGCCTACATCGACGCCGAGGTGTCGGGCGATGTGCTCGACCCCAACTTCGCCTTGCCGGTGCGCGCCGGTTCGCCGCTCATCAACATCCCCGAGCACAGCCTCAGCCTGCAGGTCACGCAGGAGCTGCAGCTGGCAGGCCGGCCGTTGACCCTGGGCGGCGGTGCGGTGTTCGTGGACGACCGGCTCGGCGAGACGGGCACGACCTTCGAGCTGCCCGGGTATACGATCGCGCGGGTGTTCGCGGCCTATGAACTCACGAGCGCGCTCTCGCTGCGCGCCGACATCGACAACCTGACCGACGAGACCTACTACACGAACTCCTTCTCGCGTCTGTGGGTCCAGCCGGGTACGCCGCGCAACATCCGCGTGTCCGCGGTCCTGCGCTTCTGAGGGCGGGCGCTGTGTCGTCATCGCTAGAGGCCGCTGCGCTGTCCGTGTCCCGCGGTGGGCGATCCGTGCTGCGCGGCGTGAGCTTCGCGGTGCAGCCCGGTGAGACCTATGCGCTGCTCGGCGGGAACGGGGCCGGCAAGTCGACGACGCTGCTGACCTTCCTCGGTTTCCTGCGGCCGGACAGCGGTGCGGCACGCGTGCTCGGTCGCCGGGTCGAGACCGACATCGCCGCCGCGCGGCGCGCGATCGCCTATCTGCCCGAGTCCGCCGCGCTCTACGACCATCTCGATGCGCGGGAGAACCTGCAGTATCTCCTCGACCTCGGCGGCAGCCGCGCGCGGGGTGCCGACATCGAGCGCGCGCTCGATGAGGTAGCCCTGCCCGACGCAGCGCGGTCCCGCCGGCTCGCGGAGCACTCGAAGGGCATGCGTCAGAAGGTCGCGCTGGCGCTGGCGCTGCTGCGCGACAGCGAAGTGCTGCTGCTCGACGAGCCGACCTCGGGCCTCGACCCGCTCGCCATCGACGAGTTCCATGCGCTCGTACGGCGTCTCGCTGCGGACGGCAAGGCGGTGCTGATGGTCACCCATGACCTGTACGGCGCCTGCCGTTCCGCCGACCGGATCGGCCTGCTGCGCGACGGGGAGTTGGTGCACGAGTTCGTCGCCCCCACCGACGGTCACATCGACATGTCGGTGGTGCACCAGGTGTTCGCCGGGCAGCGGCCGGCGTGAGACAGGTGCTGCGCATCGCGCGCGAGGAGTGGCGTCAGTGGTCGCGCTCCCGGCTCGCGTGGGTGTCCTCGGCGCTGCTCCTGCTGGTGCTCGTCTCGACCGTCGTGCTGACACTCCTGCAGGTGGCGCAGGAGACCGAAGCGCGCAGCGCGTTGCAGCGGCAGGCGCATGACACCTTCCTCTCGCAGCCCGCGCGGCACCCGCACCGCATGGTGCACTACGGCCACTATGTGTTCCGCAGCCCCTCGCCGCTGGCCGCCTTCGATCCCGGTCTCGATCCGGTGACCGGCCAGACGCTGTTCCTCGAGGGACATCGGCAGAACACCGCCGCATTCGCCGCCGCCGCCGCCGGGGCGCGGCTCGGGGGGCTGCCTGCGCTGTCACCTGCGGTGGTCTATCAACTGTTCGTTCCGCTGCTGTTGATCGTCCTCGGGTACGGCGCGGTCGCGCGCGAGCGCGAGTCGGCGACCTTGATGCCGCTGCTGATGCAGCGGGTGAGCGGTGGCACGCTCGTCGCCGGAAAACTTTTGGCGTTGGGGGCCACGGCGCTGCTGCTGACGCTGCCCGTGGCGGCGATCGGACTCTGGGCGACGATCGCGGGCGACAGCGGCTGGGCCGCGCTCGGCGTGGCGGCGCTCTGCGCGCTGTACCTGCTCGCCTGGTGCGCGATCATCGTGGCCGTCTCGGCCGTCTTCCGCTCGCGGCATTCCGCCCTCGCTGCACTGGCTGCGCTGTGGATCGCAGCGGCATGGGTGGTCCCGGCCGTCAGCGTCGATGCCGCGGCGCGGACACAGCCGGTCCCCGGCAAGATCGACACGGATCTGCGGATGCTGGCGGAGCTGCGCGAGGTCGGGGATGGCCACAACGCCGCCGCGCCCGCGTTCGCGCGGTTGCGCGAAGATCTGCTCGCGCAGCACGGCGTGGAACGACCGGAGGACCTGCCCGTCAACCTGCGCGGGGTGGTCGCGCAGCATGCGGAGGCGAAGTTGACGCGCGTGCTGGACCGGTACGCAGACGAGAGGATGGCCGGAGAGACCGCGCAAGCGCATGCGGCGCGGAGCTTCGGTTGGCTGTCACCGGTGGTGGCGTTCGCGACCGCGAGCCGTGCGCTCGCCGGCACCGACCTCGACAACCATCACCGGTTCATGCGCGAAGCGGAAGCGCTGCGGTTCCGCTTCGTGCAGGCGCTCAACCGCATCCATGCCGAGCAGCTCGCTTACACGGACGACATCGCACGCAGCCGAGACGCCGAGGCGGAGCGGCGGACGCGGGTCGATCCGTCGGCGTGGCGCGTGCTCGAGGAGTTCCGGTTCCGACCGGCGAGCGTTGCGACGCGCCTGCAGTCGGCGGCACCGGCGGTCTTCATGCTGCTCGCGTGGTTGTCTCTCGCGCTGGCAGCTTGCGCCTGGTCGGCGCGCCGGCTGGAGACCTCCCCTTGATGCTCTCGTCGATCATGGGCTCGCTGCGGCGTGAGGCGCGCTTCATGCTGCGCGAGCGCACCATGCGGCTGTGGCTCTTGGTCGCGTTGGCGGCATCGGTCATCGCGGTGTCGGCGGGCTCGGTCGAGGTCGCGGCGCAGCGGGCGACGATCGAACGGCTGCTCACCGCGGACCGCGCCGATCGCGCCGCGCAGCTCGCGCAGCAGTCCGATTGGGGGTCGGCAGCCTACTACGCGTCCCATCTCACCTACGATCCACCGTCGGCGCTCGCGTTCGCGGCGCTCGGTGAGCGCGACACCATGCCGTGGAAGCACCGCATCCGCATGCTCGCGTTGGAAGGTCAGATCCACGAAGCGGATGTCGCCAACCCGGAGCTCGCGTTGGTGGGGCGTTTCGATCTGGCGTTCGTCGCGGCCTTCCTGTTGCCGCTGCTGGTGATCGTCGCGCTGCACGACCTGCGCGCCCGCGAGCGGCAGGCCGGTCGTCTCGAACTGTTGATGTCCTTGTCGGATGGTCGTCTGTGGGCGCTGCGCGGCGGTCTGCGCGGGATGGCGATCGGTGTCTGCGTGTTGCTGCCGGGTCTCGTGGGTGGCGTGATCAGCGGTGCGCCGTGGGCCGCGCTCGCCGCGCTCGCTGCGGTGGTGCTGCTGCACGCCGCGTTCTGGACCGTGGTGTGTGTGGTCGCGGCTGCGGCGGCGCGGTCCGCAGCGGTGGTGCTGACGGTGCTGATCGCGCTGTGGTGGTCGACGGCGGTGCTGCTGCCTGCCGCCGCAGGCGCGGCGATCGAGCGTGCGGTGCCGCTTCCCGCAGGCGGAGAGATCGTGCTGCTGCAGCGCGAGACCGTCAACGATGCCTGGGACCTGCCGAAGGAAACCACCATGTCGGCATTCGTGGCGGCGTATCCGCAGTGGGCAGGGCACACGGCGGTGGCGCGCCCCTTCGAGTGGAAGTGGTACTACGCGTTCCAGGAGGTCGGCGACCTGCGCGCCGCACCGTTGTCCGACGCCCGACGCCGCGGCATCGCCGAGCGCGATCGGCTCGCGGGGGCCTGGGCATGGGCGTCGCCGTCGGCGCTGGTCGAGCGTGCGTTGCAGCGCGTAGCGGGGACGGATGTCGATGCGTCCCAGCGCTATCTCGATCGCGTGCGCGCGTTCCACGCGGCGCTGCGGGAGTTCCACTATCCGAAGTTGTTCCGCGATGAACCGTTCGATGCAGCTCGATCGGCCGATCTACCGATGTGGTCGCCCGGTCCTCCCGCTACACGATCGCGTCGATGAAGTCGCGCGTGTCGTGCCAGGCGGCGCGGCGCGATAGCCGTCGGACGATCCGCTTTCTTCGGTCATGCGCGTGCCTGCTCCAGCATCGGCAGGAAGCGGGAAGCTTGCAACGGCGAAGCATCGAGCCATGCGCCGGGGTCCAGATCGCCCGAAGTGATGAGGTCGAGCAGCATCTGCTCGAACCGGCGGTCGAAGCGCTCGGGCATGTGTCCGGAGGGTCCGGCGTCCCCGAAGGCATGCTGAGCGGGGGTCGCGGTCAGCGTGTAGCCGATGGCCTGCGCGAGCGCGGCCAAGGTGCGAAGGTCGCAGGACGCCGCAGTCTTGAGGCGGGACAAGGTCTCCTTGGGCAGACCCGCCGCGCGCGCCCAAGCCGCATCGCTCCCGAAGCGTAAGGCCGCTGCGCGCGACATCTGGGTCAGCAGGAGCCCGGGGTGCAGGGGAGGGACGCTAGGCGTTGATGATTTCATCAACGCCGCATATCAAGCGTTGATGAGCACGTCAACCGGCGGCGGGCAACTTCTTGGTCTGCGTTTCCCGCGGCGCGATATCGATCGAGTCCAACGCCGTCGGTCCCGCGGTCTCGCCGGCGAGGTCGGCGGTGTCGCGCGCGCCCGGCAGCAGGCGCGTGTTGTAGGAGCCGACCGCCGAGTTGTAGTGCTTCACCGCGCCCGCGAGGCTCGTGCCCATGTTGTCGAGGTGCTCGGCGAACTTGGTGATGCGGCCGAGCAATTCTTTGGCGCTGTCGCCGATCAGCCGCGCGTTCTCGTTGAGGGTCGCCTGCTGCCACTGCAGCGCGCAGGTGCGCAGCACGGCGAGCAGCGTCGAGCCTGTGGCGATGATCACGCGCTTCTCGAGCGCTTCCTGGAACACGCTCGGGTCCTCCTCGAGCGCGGCGTGCAGGCCGCTCTCGAGCGGCACGAAGAGCACGGTGATCTCGACGCCGCCGCCGAGCGCCCGCGCGTAGTCGCGCGAGACGAGGGCGCGGACATGGGTGCGCAGCGCCTGGGCGTGCGCGGCGCGGCGCTGCTGGCGCTCGTTGTCGGACAGCGTCACATCGAGCGAGTCGAGGTAGGCGCTCATCGGCACCTTGGCGTCGATGGGAACGAAGCGGCCGCCGGGCAGGCGCACGGTCATGTCCGGACGCAGCCGCTCTCCCTCGTCGCCCTGCACCTCGGTCTGTTCCGAGAAATCGACATGACCGCTGAGGCCGGCGAGCTCCGCGATGTTCTTCAAAGAATGCTCGCCCCAGCGGCCGCGTTGGCGGTTGTCGCGCAGCGCCGTGGACAGCGTGTGCGCTGCGGTCGAGGCCTTCTGCTGCAGGTCGGCGATCTGCTTGAGCTGCTCGCCGAGCGTCTTGGAGTCGCCCTCGCGCTTCTCGTTCATCTCGCGCAACAGCTGTTCGCTGCGCTGGATCTGGTCGCGCAGCGGCGCGAGCGTGGCGTCGATGGCCTGTTGGCGCGCCTCGAGATCCTGCTGCGACAGCTGTTTGTGGCTGTCGAACTGCTCGCGCGCCTGTTTCAGCAGCGTCGCGGCGGCGCTGTTGAGCACATCGGCACCGGTGGCCTTGAAGGCGTCGGTGAGCGCGGTCTTCGATTGCTCGACGAGCGCCTGCTGCGCGTCGAGCGCTTTGGTGCGCTCGGCGAGCCGCTCCTCGGCGACGCGCAGGTCCTCCTGCGCCTTGGCGCGCTCGGCGGCTTCGCGCTCGGCGCGCTGCCGCTCGGTGTCGGCCTGTGCGCGCGCGTCGGTGGCCTGCGCCGCATGGAACTCGGAGGCGGTGCGCGCGGCGGTCTCCGCCTGCTGTGCGGCGGCGGTCGCGGCCTCGGCTGCCCGGGCGCGACCTGAGGCGAGCAGCAAGGCGATCAGGGCGCCGAGCGCGGCGCCTGCGAGCGCACCGATGAGGAGCGAGGTGAGATCCATTGCGGTCATGGTAGCGGCCTACGGGGTGGGGGTCGACACAGCCAGCAGGGTCCGCTGGCACGAGCTCGGAAAATGAGCCTACGGCCGGGACCTCTGGGCAAGTGGCGAACTTGGATGAGCGGTGGTCAGCGAGGGCGCTCTCGCCGACGTGGTGTGTAAGTCGGGGCGGCGGGCTCTGCGACCAACCGGACGCCGAGCGCGGCGCACACGCGCGATACCGTATCAAACCGAGGCTTGGCACCGGGGCGCAGCGCCTTGTAGAGCGCCTCGCGCGCGAGTCCGGTGGACTTCGCGATCTCCGTCATGCCGCGCGCCTTGGCGATGTCACCCAAAGCCACGGCGAGCAGCTCCGGATCGTCCTCCGCCAGGATGAGCGACAGATACTCGGCGATCGCTGCATCATCCTCGAGGTATCGGGAGGGGTCGAATTCAGGCAGGTCGGCCGCTTTGGTCTTTCTGGTCATGTAAAACCTCACAGGATCCGTAGTGCTCTCGCTTTCGCCGCTGCGATGTCCTGTCTTTGGGTGGATTTGTCGCCGCCACCCAGCATCAGAACCACCTGACCGCCGCGCCGCGTGTAGTACATCCGCCATCCAGGCCCGAAGTGTTCGCGCATCTCCCAGATGGCATCGCCGACGGACCTGACATCGCCTTCATGACCGAGCCCAAGTCTCCGGATGCGGACGATGAGTCGGCGCCGGGTCGTACCATCGCGGACCGAGTCCAGCCATCCATCGAACTCGGGTAGGGTGCGTACCGACCACATCGCGGTATCGTAATCGAACGATTACGCTCATGCCATGCCATCACCGTGACCAGCAGTGAAGTCAGGATGGTGCCCATGATCGCGGCAGCCCCTACACTTGTTTTTCGCGCCGACACCATCGCTGACCCATCCATGGCCTCCACGACCAAACGCCCCCGCGGCGCCCCGCGCCCCACGCGCACCTGCCAGCAGTGCGGGCGCCCCTTCGAGTGGCGCAAGAAGTGGGAACGCGACTGGGACCAGGTGAAGTTCTGCAGCGACGCCTGTCGCCGCGGCCGGGTGCCGCGGCGTATCATCGACCCATCATGAAAAGACGCACTCTGCTGTTGGCGGGCCTCGGCGGTCTCGGCGCCCTGGTGGTGGGTTGGAGCGTGCTGCCGGCGCCCTCGCGGCTGCGCGGCAAGACGCCGCTGCCGGTCAAGGACGGCGAGCTCGCGCTCAACGGTTGGGTCAAGATCGGCGCCGACGACACCATCACGGTGATCGTGCCGCGCTGCGAGATGGGGCAGGGCATCCACACCGGTCTCGCCATGCTGCTCGCCGAGGAGCTCGACTGCGACTGGCGCAAGGTGGGCGTCGAGCAGTCCCCCATCGACCCTATCTACCGCAATTTCTTCATCACGAAGGGCATGCTGCCTTTTGCGACCGACGGCGACGGCACGCTGCGCCGCATCGGCCGCAACATCGCCGACAAGGCGACGGGCGTCATGGGCATGATGGTCACGGGCGGTTCGACCAGCACCCCGGACCTCTGGCAGACGATGCGCGAAGCGGGCGCCGCCGCGCGCGCCACGCTGGTCGCCGTCGCTGCGCGCGACTGGGGTGTGCCCGTGGCCGAGTGCGCCGCCGCCGCCGGCGCGGTCACGCATCCGCGGCTCGGGTCCATCGGCTATGGCGCGTTGGTCGCCAAGGCTGCGCCGCTGCCCGAGGTCGGTGACATCGCGCTCAAGGATCCGGCGCAGTTCAAGCTCATCGGACAGACGGTCACGCGGCTCGATGCGCTCAGCAAGGTCACGGGCCGCGCCGTCTACGCGGGCGATGTGCGCGAGCCGGGCATGCTGTTCGCGGCACTGGTGCATGCGCCGCAGCGCGATGCGGTGCTGGGCGCGCTCGACGACAAGGCCGCGCTCGCGATGCCGGGCGTGCGTGGGGTGGTGCGGCTGCCCTCGCTCGCCGGATCGGCGGCCGCGGTGGGCGTGGTCGCCGACAACACCTGGCAGGCGCGGCGCGCCGCGGCTGCGCTGGTGCCGACCTGGCAGGCGCCGTCCGCCGACCCGAAGTCCGACAAGAAGGGCGCTGCGGTGCCCGCCGAGGCCGCCGCCCTGAGCGCGGCGCTCTGGAAGACGGTCCGCGAAGGCCGCAACGCCGACACCTTCCGCGACGACGGCGATGTCACGAAGGCGCTGGCCGCGGCCAGCACCAAGATCACCGCCGAGTACGAACTGCCCTGGCTCGCGCATGCGGCCATGGAGACGATGTCCTGCTGCGCCAAGTTCGACGGCAAGACCGCGGTGCTGCATGTCGGCCATCAGGTGCCGGATGTGGCGCGCAAGAGCGCCGCGAAGCTGCTGGGGCTCGAGGAGGCCGCGGTCGAGATCCGCAGCGTGACGCTGGGCGGCGCGTTCGGTCGCCGCACCGAGCTCGATGTCGTGCTGCAGGCGGCGAGCATCGCCCGCGAGCATCCGGGCAAGCTGGTGCAGCTGCAGTGGACCCGCGAAGACGACACCCGCAACGACTTCTACCGGCCGGCGGCGGCCTCGCGGGTCGAGGGCGCCGTGGCCGACGGCCGCATCGTCGCGCTGCACGCCCGGTCGGCCTGCCAGTCGGCGTCGATCGACCTGACCACCCGGCTGATCGGCTTCGCCCCGCCGGGCCCCGACAAGGCGGCGGTCGAGGGCACGGCCGACCAGGCGTA
>CANHFH010000078.1 GCA_947459825.1 Pseudomonadota bacterium
CCGCGAGGACCGTGTTCGGCGCGGGTTATGAAGCGGTGTCGGTCTCCGGTTGGAGCCACGAGGACTATGCGATCGCGCTCGATGCCAGCTATGCGGGCTACGACGCCTTCGGTCTGCTCGACTCGCCGGCGTTGCCGCCGCCCGCCGCCGGCGCCGCCGGCGACCCGACGCGCCAGTTCCGCAACAAGGGCGCGTTCTGGCGCATCCAGGAGGAGCGTCGCGAGGACTTCTCGCAGGAGCTTCGCCTGCGCTCGCCTGTCGACCGCGCCTTCCGCTGGACGCTCGGCGCCTACTATTTCAAGCAGAGCGACGACCTCACCCGCGACGACAAGGCCACCCCTGACGCGCGCATCGTGCCGAACGGCGCGGCGGCGCTGTTCTTCCGCGACCTCGAGAACGAGGCCGTGTTCGGCGGCCTCGAGTACGACATCAGCGAGCGCTGGACCGCGACCGCGGAGCTCCGCCATGCGCGCGACACGCGGCGGCAGGAAGGCGCCCAGTTCGCCACCACGCCGGTCGCGCCGTCGCGCTGCGCGCCGGGCGGCGACGGCATCCTGGTGAGCACCTCTCCGACCTCGGGCTGCATCGTGTCGTCGGGCGTGCGCACGCCGGTCACCACGCTCGAGGAGACCTTCAAGAGCGACAAGCCGCGCTTCACGCTGCGTTGGAAGGCGACCGACGACCTCACGCTGTTCGCCAACTACGCCGAGGGCAACAAGCCGGGCGGCTTCAACCAGCCTGCGGTGCTGCCGTTGCTCGAGAGCCTCGGCAAGGGCGCGGCCTACGACGAGGAGGAGTCGGTCAACATCGAGCTCGGCGCCAAGGCGCGTCTCGCCGATGGCCGCGTCTTCGCTTCGCTCACCTTGTTCGACACCAAGCTCACCAACCAGCAGCTCACGCAGAACATCGTCGGCGTCAACGCGGCCGGCAGCGTGATCGCGAACTCTTTCATCGAGAACGTCGGCAAGACCGACTCGCGCGGCGTCGAGCTGGAGGTCACCGCGCGCCTCACCGATCGTCTCGACATCAGCTTCGGCGGTTCGTATGTCGACGCCGTCATCCGCAGTTTCCTGAACCAGGATCAGGCCGACCTCTACAGCAACCGGCCGTCATCCGCGTTCTCGGTGGTCTCGGCCACCAATCCCGGTGGCTGCGGCACGCTGGGCGCGAGCGCCGCCGCCAACGCCGCGGCCTGCCTCGTGCTGCGCAACCTCGACAACGCGCAGTTCGGCGACGTCTCCGGCAAGCGCGTGCCGCGCGCGCCCGAGTACAACGGCTACGCCGTCCTGCAGTATTCGATGCCGCTGTCCGACGCCGTCGATCTGACCTTGGGCGGGGATGTGGTCTACGAAGCATCGAAGTTCTCGCAGGTACACAACCTCATCGAGACCGGCGCGCGCACCTATGTGAACGCACGCATCGGCCTCGAGGGGCGGTCGTGGTCGGTATCGCTGTGGGGCAAGAACCTCGGCGATGACGACACCGCCCTCGACATCCTGCGCTACATCGACTCGCGCAACATCCCGTCGCCCGCCACGCGCGGCTTCGCGGTGACGCTGCCGCGGCCGCGGCAGCTCGGCGTGACGGCGACCCTGAAGTTCTGACGGACGGTGCCGCGCGCGGCGATCAGTACGCTACGCGGGTGACCTCGAAGCCCATCTCGGCGAGCAGCTTCGGGACGGCCTTGTCGCCGGTCATGTGCAGGATGCCCACCGCGGCCAGCACCGGCACGCCCTTCGCGTGCTCTTCGGCGATGCGGCGCGCAAGACCCGGATTGCGGCCGTCGTTGAGCGCGAGGAAGCCCTCGCGCTGCAGGGGAGTCGGCTGGCACTGGCAGACCTCCTCGATGGTGTCGATCGCCTCGAGATCGCCGCGCTCCCAGGCGTCGGCGAGGAGCCGCGTCTTGCTGCGGGCGTCGGGGTCCTCGAGATCCTTGAGGGCCTCCTCGAAGGCCAGACGGGCCGTCGCCGGATCATCGGGGATGATCACGTCCATCTGCAGCGCCATCGTCTCGAGTGAGAGGACCGGGCGGTCCATGAACTTCGCGAGGCTCGTCAGCGAGGGCTCCTGCCCGTACTGGATATGCAGTCCGTCGCGCCGGCCGATCAGCCCGGCCAAGGCGATCGTCTGCATGACCGGGTGGAGCGCGTCGAGCGCGCCCGGTGGGACGCATTCACCCTCGGCGATCTTCGCGAGTCGCGAGCGGTCCGCGTCGGTGAGGGTGACGGGGGGCGCTGCCGCCATCCTCTGCTGCGGCGTGTCCGGCGCGGTGACGTCCACCTCGAGGGCGAGCGCGCCGGTATTCATCAGCGCCGCCGTCACCTTCGGACCCGGGAACATCCACTCCATGCGCCCGATGTGGATCGTGCCGTAGAGGTAGCTCGTCTTCCCGTCCTTGGTGATCGTCCAGAGCGCGCCGCGGTCTTTCGCGTTCTTCATGCCCTCGGCTATCTGCTCGGCGGTCGGCCGCTGCGCAGGGGCCGGACAGCTTTCCGCCGCCTGCGACGGCGCAGCGAGCAGCAACGAAGCGAGCAGGGCGACGAGCGCGGCGGACTGCAGGGCGGGGTAGGGCATGGGGGCGTCCTCCGGGAGTAGGGCGGAAAGATTTAAGCATTAATGCTATCCACGATGAAGGCGTCGGGTCAACAGCCCGCGTGAGATGACGGGTGCCGGCTCCCGGTCGTAGAGTTCAGCCATGAGCCAAGCCCGCCAGCCTTTCCCGGACCTCGTCCGCGCCTTCGCGCTGTTCGGCATCGCGGTGGTGAACGTCGATTTCTTCGCCCGTGTGGCGTTGGACGGCGTGTTCGCCGGTGCGCTGGTCACGCCGCTCGACCGTCTGCTGTGGTGGACCGTGGCGAGCCTCTTCCTCCTCAAGTCGTACTCACTTTTCTCCTTGATGTTCGGCGCCGGTGTCGCGCAGCAGATGCGCAGCGCAGCCACGGACGGTACCGGTTTCGCCGGTCGTTACGGGCGACGGTTGGTCGGTCTGCTGGCGCTCGGTCTCGTCAACGCGGCTTTCCTGTTCTTCGGCGACATCTTGGTGGTCTACTCGCTGCTCGGCTCGGTGCTCTATCTGTTCCGTGAGTCGGCCGTGCGGTCGTTGCGTCGCTGGGCCATCGGGCTGTACATCGTGCAGGTCTTGATCGCGCTGCTGCTCCTGTTGAGCGTCGTCGCGCTCGCCGCCCCGGGCGCCGAGGCGACGGCGCGTCAGACGCTTGAGGAGTCCGCCGCCGAGGCGGCGCAGCGCATCGCAGGATTCGCTTCTACCGATCCATTCGTGGTCACAGCGGTGCGCTTCGATGCGTGGGCCGCCGACTTCTGGTGGACCATCATCCTGCAGGGCGTAGGGGCGCTTGCGTTCATGCTCTACGGGCTCTACACCGCGCGCAGCGGGCTGTTGGCCGACCCGGCCGCGCCCCGATGGTCGCGGGCGCGGCGTCGCGATCTGCCCGTCGGCGTGCTGCTCGCCGTTCTCGGCGGCTGGCTCATGGTCGGTAGCCCGCACCATCTCCATCCGGAATACATGGGCGGTTTCGCCTTGGTGGTCATCGGCAGCCCGTTCTCCACCATGGGCTACCTCGGCCTGATCGCCGCATGGTCGCAGCGTCCGCCGTCCCCGCTGCGCGACTTCCTGGTGCGCGCCGGCGGCGGTTCGCTGACCGCCTATCTGTTGCAGGGGTTGCTGATGTCGCTGGTGTTCTCCGGCTATGGCCTGGGTCTCGTCGGGAAGCTCGGCGCCGCGGCCTACATCCCGATCGGCGCGGCTGCGGCCGTGATCTCCTTGTTGTTCGTCGGTTGGTGGCGCGGGCGCCATGTGCTCGGGCCGGTGGAGAGTCTGTTGCGCCGTTGGGTCTACCTCGGCGAGCGCCGCGGCGGCAGCTAGTCCGACCCGCGGCCTCCGGCTCCGGGGCCGGATGTAGATAAGAATGACTTGCATTAAGATGGTCCGAGCGCATGGACATCATGGCCCCCCCGCCCGCTGAACCTGCCGTCCGGCAGCTCGCCGACCTCCCGGTAGGCGGCGTGGCCACGGTCGAGGGTATCGACGAAGCCGGCGCTTTGTCGCGGCGCCTGCTCGAGATCGGTTTCTTTCCCGGCGCCCGCGTCGAAGTGGTCGCGGCCCAATGGCCCGGCGACGACCCGATAGCCGTGCGCGTGGGCGGATCCACCTTCGCGCTGCGCCGTCGCGAGGCGCAGTTGGTGCGGGTGTCGCCGCTTCGGCCGGGCGAGGGTACGCGATGAACGCTGCTGCGGCATCCGCCGCCGCGTCCGCGGATACAGACCCCTCCACCGATCTGCGCATCGCCCTGGTCGGACTGCCGAACTGCGGCAAGACCGCGCTCTTCAACCGGCTCACCGGCGGTCGCCAAAAGGTCGCGAACTATCCCGGCGTCACGGTGGAACGCAAGGAAGGCGCATTCACCGGCGCGTCCGGCCGTCGATATCGTCTGCTCGACCTTCCCGGCACCTACAGCCTGACGCCGACCACGCTCGACGAAGCCATCACGCGCGATGTCGCGCTCGGGCGCCTCGCCGGCGAGGCACAGCCCGAGACCATCGTGCTGGTGGCCGATGCGACCCATCTCGCGCTCTCGGTGCGGCTCGCGCTCGAGGTGCGCGACCTCGGGCTGCCGATGGTGCTCGCGCTCAACATGAGCGACCTCGCGCGGCGCCGCGGTTATGCGCTCGACCGTGAGCGGCTCGCCGCGGAGCTCGGCGTCCCGGTCGTCGAGACGGTGGCGGTGTCCCGCGGCGGTGCCGACGCGCTGATCGCGGTGCTCGAGCGCATGCCGGCGCCGGCGCCCGTGCCGGCACGCGGTTGGCAGCAGCCGAGCGCCGAACAGGTGCGCGACACGCATCGCGAAGCGGCGCGGATCCTCGATGTAGCCGGCTATCGCGAGCCGGCGCGCAGCGCGCTCGCGGCGCAGGCCGACCGCATGCTGCTGCACCCCGTGCTCGGCATGATCGCGCTCGCGGTGCTGCTGTTCTTGGTGTTCCAGGCGGTGTTCAGCTGGGCTGAAGCGCCGATGGGCTGGATCGAGTCCGCCACGGCCTGGATCGGCGAGCGCGTGCACACGGCCTTGCCCGCGGGTCCGCTGCGCAGCCTGCTCGCCGACGGCATCATCGCCGGCGTCGGCAGCGTGATCGTCTTCCTGCCGCAGATCATCATCCTGTTCCTGTTCATCCTCGCGCTCGAGGACAGCGGCTATCTGCCGCGCGCGGCATATCTGCTCGATCGCGTGATGGGCAGCGTCGGTCTTTCGGGGCGCGCCTTCATCCCGCTGTTGTCGTCCTTCGCTTGCGCTATCCCGGGGATCATGGCGACGCGCACGATCCCCGACATGCGCGACCGCATCGCCACCATCCTCGTCGCGCCGCTCATGACCTGCTCGGCACGCTTGCCGGTATACGCCTTGCTCATCGGTGCCTTCATCCCGGCGCGTGCGGTCGGCCCCTTCAACCTGCAGGGGCTCGTGCTGTTCGCGATCTATTTCGCGGGCATCATCGCGGCGCTCTGCGTCGCCTTCGTGCTCAAGAGGCTGCGCCGCGGCGAGGATACGCACCTGCTGATGCTGGAGCTGCCCGACTACCAATGGCCGGATCCGGGCAATGTGCTGCTCGGGCTCGTCGAACGCGCGTCGCTGTTCCTGCGTCGCGCCGGCGGATTGATCCTCGCCTTCGTCGTGCTGCTGTGGTTCCTCGCGACCTATCCCGCGCCGCCCGCAGGGGCCACCGCGCCGCCCATCGAGCACAGCTACGCGGGGATGATCGGCCACGCCATCGCGCCGGTGCTCGCGCCCATCGGCTTCAACTGGCAGATCGCGGTCGCGCTGATCCCCGGTCTCGCCGCGCGCGAGGTGGCGGTGGGTGCGCTCGGTACGGTGTACGCGGTGTCGGGCGACGAGGAAGCGGTCGCGCAGACGCTCTCCAGCGTGATCGCCGCCGACTGGAGCCTTGCGACCGCGCTTGCGCTGCTCGCCTGGTACGTATTTGCCCCGCAATGTCTGGCGACGCTCGCTGTGGTGAAGCGCGAGACCGGCGGCTGGCGTTATCCTCTCGTCATGGCCGGATATCTTTTCGCGCTCGCCTACATCGCCGCCGGCATCACTTTCCATGTCGCGCGCGCTTTCGGCGCGGGCTGAGGCTGTACCACCATGTCATACATGCTGCCCATGTCGTTTGAACGCCTGCTCGTCGGCTTGATCGTCGCCCTTGCAGCGGCGTATGTCGCGTGGTCGGTGATGCCGCAGCGCTGGCGGCTGCGCGTCGTCACGCGTCTCGCGGCGTTCCCGCCGACCGCGGCACCGGCCGCGCGTCTCCTGCAGCGCTGGCGCACCGCGCAGGGCTGCGCAGGCTGCGCGCCGGACCGCAGGTCAGGGGAGCGCTCGGCAGCGGATCGCGCGACGGGACTCGCGATGGCCGCGGCTTCGGCACTGGCCACACTTTTCTTTGCGACGACGCCCGGAGCCGCACAGGCGCAAGCGCAGGCGCAGACGCCGGCGCAGTCGCGCGCGGGCGCGCGCCCGACGGCATACGCCGTGGTCGATGACACCGGTGCCCGCGTGCCGATGGCAGGCCCCGCACGCCGCATCGTCAGCCTCTCGCCGGGTGCCACCGAGCTCCTGTTCTCGGCGGGCGCGGGCGATCGCATCGTCGCCACCATCACGGGCGCGGACGAGCCCGCCGCCGCGCGGCGCATCGAGCGCATCGGCGATGCCAACGCGCTCGTCTTCCCGCGGTTGCGCGAGCTCAAGCCGGATGTGGTCGTGGTTTGGAAAGACCTCGTCGCGCCCGGGATCCTCGAGAGCCTCGCCAAGATGAAGCTGCCGGTCTACACCGTGACGCTGCGGCGCTTCGAGGACCTGCCGCGCTCGGTGCGCCGGCTCGGCGTCTTGGCGGGTACGACCGCCGCCGCCGAGAAGGAGGCCGGCGTGATCGAGCGCAAGGTGGCGGCCCTACCGCCGCGCGCCGCGGCGCCGAAGCAGCGCGTCTACTACATGATGCTCGACTCGCCGCTCTACACCGTCGGTTCGCGGCATCTGGTCGACGACGCCATCCTGCGCTGCGGCGGCCGCAACATCTTCGACGACATCGACTTCCCTGCGCCCATCGTCGAGTTCAAGGACATCCGCGAACGGAACCCCGAGGTGATCGTCATGACCGCTCCGCCGGTGACGGCGCGCGGTTGGCGCGAGCGCTGGCAACCGTTCAAGGAGGTCGCGGCGGTGCGCGATGCGCGCGTCTTCGCGTTCCAGGATCCCCGGCTCGACCGCATGGGTCCGAGCGCGATCGGCGCCGTCGAGGGGCTCTGCGCGACGCTCGCCCGAGGCCGCCGCTGACAATTCTTTGCTTGCGTCAGCGGGGGTTCCGGTGTCGAATCCGCATCGTGAAAAACAGGTCCCTCGCGCCGCTCCTCTGCTGTTCCATGCTGATCCTCTGGTCGGCTGGTGCCGCGCGCGCGCAGATCGCGTCCGGCACCGACGACGGTGAGCTCGAGGAGGTCGTGGTCAGCGGCCGCAGGCTGCCGGGGTCCGTGGTCGGCGACATCCAGCCCGAGACCACGCTCTCTTCGCAGGAGATCCGCGCGCTCGGCGTCGGGTCCGTCACCGAACTGATCGCCGCGCTCGGGCCGCAGCTCAACAGCAGTGGCGGCCGCGGCGGTCGACCGGTGGTGCTCATCAACGGCGTGCGTGTGTCCGGTTTCGCCGAAGTGCGCGATCTGCCGACCGAGGCCATCCAACGGGTCGACATCTTCCCCGAAGAGGTCGCGCTCAAGTACGGCTATCGTGCCGACCAACGGGTGATGAACATCGTGCTGAGGTCGCGCTTCCGCGCCTACACCGGCGACCTTTCGGCGCGTGGATCCACCGCGGGCGGGCGCGAGGGAGCGAACATCGGTGCGGGCCTGCTGCGCATCCAGCGTGAGACCCGATGGCAGGTCGATCTGAAGGCGAGGCATGACGACCGGCTGCTGGAGAGCGAGCGCGAGGTGGTCGGTGCCGATGGTGCACCGCGGTCCGATGCGGCGTCACGCACGCTGTTGCCCGCTTCGGAGGCCCTGTCCGCGAATCTCGTGTACGCGAAGCCGCTGCGTGAGGGCTTGTCGGCGACCGCCAATCTCACGCTCGACGATACGCGACGCCGATCGCTGCTCGGTCTGCGACCTGCACCTGAAGGTCCGCAGGTCGTCCGCCGTGATGTCGACAGCCTGGATTCGCATCTCGGCGGCATCCTGCAAGGGGCGGGCGCGGGCTGGCGTTGGTCGGCCTCCTTGAACGCGGACCGCACCGACACCGCGACCCGCGTCGCGGGCGGTGACCTCGCCGGACGCAGCCGCAACGACAGCCTGGAGGTCGAGCTGTCGGCCACCGGCAGTCCGCTGACCCTGCCGGCGGGGGACCTCGGCGTCACGGTGAAGGGCGGTGTCGGCACGCGCGGCATCGAGAGCTTCGCCCGACGGATCACGGGTGATGTGACCACCGACCTGTCGCGCAGCCAGCGCGACCTGCGCCTCAATCTCGACATCCCCTTGCTGCGCGGCGAGACAGCCTTCGGCAACAGCCGTCTGACGGCGAGCGTCGGCCACGCGCTGGAGGATGTGGCCGATGTCGGCACGCTTTCCACCACCAACATCTCCCTCAACGGTTCGCTCGGGCGCAGCTGGCGCGCGCTGGTGTCGCTCAACGACGACGACAACGCGCCGTCGATGCAGCAGCTGGGCGCGGCCGTGATCCCCACACCTGCCGTCCGCACCTTCGACTTCACGCGCGGCGAGACGGCCGAGATCATCCGCATCGATGGCGGCAACCCTGCGCTGACCCCGGACAGCCGCCGGATCCTCAAGTTCTCGCTCGGTGCACGACCGTTGGAGGGCATCGATCTCGACCTCAACGCCGAGTACACCCGCAGCCGGACGCGCGACCCCATGACGACCTTGTCGTTCGCGGCGCCCGATGTGGAGCGCGCCTTCCCGTCGCGTTTCGTGCGCGACCCGACCGGGCGCCTGCTCTCCATCGATGCACGGCCGGTGAACTTCAGCAGCCGCGATCGCGACGAGATGCGTTTCACCATCAACCTCAGCCGGCCCTGGGGTCCGCAGCCCGAGATGCCGGCGCGTCCCGCTCGAGGTGGTCCGCCGCCCGTGAATCCGGCGGGGGCTGCGGCTGCGGCCGGCGCCATGGTGGTCCCGGGCGCGACGGGTGGTCCTGCGGCGCTGCCCTTCGATCCGGCGGCGATGGCCGAGCGTTTCATGGCTTTCGGCCGCCGCGGCAGCGCGCAGTTCTCGCTCGTCTATACCCATCGGCTGAAGGACGAGGTGCGCATCGCACCCGGTCTGCCCGCGCTCGACCTGCTCGACGGCGATACGCTGTTCGATACCGACGGCAGCCCGCGCCACGAGATCGAGCTGCAGGCGGGTGCGAACCGTGACGGCTACGGCAGTCGTATGGTCGCCAAGTGGCGCGACGGCAGCAGCATCGACGGTGGCATGTCGTCGTCGGGTCCGGTGGACCTCACCTTCAAGCCGCTGCTGACCGTCGACCTGCGGCTCTTCGCCGATCTCGGGCTGCAGCGCTTTGCGCTGCGCAACGAGTTCGTCCGCGGCGCCCGGGTGTCGCTCGTCGTCGAGAACCTCTTCGACCAACTCCCTCGGGTGCGTTCGGCCGACGGCACGGTGCCGCTCAACTACCAGCCGTCGCTGCTCGATCCGCAGGGACGGACCCTCCGGCTGTCCTTCCGCAAGCTCTTCTTCCCGTCGTTCACGCCGCCGAGCCGCCCCACGCGATGACCCTCACGCGGTAAGCTTGTCGACCTGGAGGGATTTCCATGAGCACCATCCGCTTCCGCGCTGCCTTGCTTTCGGTCGTGGCGCTCGCCGCGGCGCCGCTGGCACGCGGTGACGACCTCGACAACCTCGCCGGTCTCACGCAGTCGCAGTTCAAGGACCTCGCCAGCGACCTCACCGGGGCGCTCGCCTACA
>CANHFH010000079.1 GCA_947459825.1 Pseudomonadota bacterium
AGCTCATCGCCCACGCCGCCAAGACGCGCGCGCTCGCCGCGGGCACGATCATCGGCTCGGGCACGGTCTCGAACCGCGACGCCGACGGCGGTCCGGGACGACCTGTGGAGGAAGGCGGCCGCGGCTACTCCTGCATCGCCGAACAGCGCACCGTGGAGACCCTGCGCGAGGGCAAGCCGCGGACGCCCTTCATGCAGGCGGGCGACCGCGTGCGCATCTCGATGCGCGATGTAGGCGGCAGCGAGATCTTCGGCGCGATCGACCAACGCGTCGTCGCGTCGGGTCAGCACCGCTGAACGGCGACATGGCCGGCGACATGGCGGATCCGCCTGCGACCGCAGCCACGGACACTCCCGCCGACCCGCTGCTGCTGGAGCGCTTCCTGCCCTACCGCCTGTCGGTGCTCTCGAACCTCGTCAGCGGCCGCATCGCCGCGCACTACTCGCAGCGCTTCGGCCTCGGCATACCCGAGTGGCGCGTGATGGCGGTGCTGGCGCAGGCGCCCGGGCTGTCGGCGGCCGAGGTGGCCGCGCGCACGGCGATGGACAAGGTCGCGGTGAGCCGCGCCGTCGCCGTGCTGCGGCGCACAGGTCGTCTCGAGCGCAGCGGCGACACGCAGGACCGGCGCCGTTCACGGCTGCGGCTGTCGGCGGCCGGTGCGGCCGTCTACGACCAGGTGGTGCCGGTCGCGAGACGCCTCGAGCGGGAACTGCTCGACTCTTTGACGCCGTCCGACCGCGATGCGCTCGATCGCATCCTTCGGGTCCTGCTGTCGAAGGTACAATCCGCGGCCGGACGCACCGCCGAAGATCTCCCCGAGGAGTCCCGACCATGCCAGGATCCATCCCCCGCCAGCGCCGCCTCCTGATCGACGGCATCGTCCGCGCCGCGCGCGGACTCAAAGGCACCCCGTCCGCCCCCTTGCTGCGCCAGTACTTCGCCGGCGTCGGCGAAGAGGACCTCGCGGCACGGTCGCCGCGCGAACTCGCTTCGCTCGCCGCCGCGCATGCCTCGCTCGCCGCGCGCCGCAGACCGGGTGAGACGCTGGTGCGCGTGATGCCCCCGCTGGCCGAGGGGGAGCCCGGCGCGCGCCCCACCAGCATCGCCCTCGTGGTCACCGACGACCGCCCCTTCCTGGTCGACTCGATCGGCCTCGCGTTCGCGCGTGCCGGGGTGGCGGTCCACATGCTCATCCACCCCGTGCTGCAGCATCGCGGTCGCGCGGAATCATGGCAGCTGCATGAGATCGACGCGCAGTTCGACGCGGACGATCGTGCTCGTCTCGAGGCTTCGCTGCAGGCCGGCCTCGCCGATGTCCGGGTCGCGGTGGACGATTGGCGCGCGATGCGTCGCCGGGTGCTCGAGGCGGCGCAGACGCTGACCGTCTCGCGCCGCGGCGCGGGCGAAGCGGTCGCGCTGCTCGAATGGATGGAAGGCGCGCACTTCGTCTTCCAGGGCTATCAGCGTCTGCGGCTGCGCCGCGGCCGCGGCAGCGACCGGCTCGTGGCGGTGCGCGGCAGCGGCCTCGGCGTGCTGCGCGACGGACACGCGTCCGGGAACGGATCCGCGGGCGCCGACGGCGGCGGGACGCTGCGCGGCGCGCTGCGCGCTGCGGTGCGCTCGGAGGAGCCGCTACGCGTCAGCAAGGCGTCGCGCCGCTCCACCGTGCACCGACCGGGCCATCTCGACCAGGTGGCTGTCAAAGAATTCGACGCGGCCGGCCGCGTGGTCGGCGAGCATCGCTTCGTCGGCCTGTGGACCTCGACCGCCTACTTCGCCTCGCCCGCCGAGATCCCGGTGGTGCGGCGCAAGGTCGCCGCGGTGGTCGAGCGCTTCGGCCTCGACCCGAAGAGCCACGACGGCAAGGCCGTGCTCGCCGTGCTCGAGACATGGCCGCGCGATGAACTGTTCCAGGCGAGCGTCACCGAACTCGTCGGCTTCGTGCGCGGCGCGGTCAACCTCTACGAGCGCCGCACCACCCGTCTCATCATGCGCCACGACGCATCGGGCGGCTTCTGGTCCTGCATGGTGTTCGTGCCCCGCGACCGCTACAACACCGAGGCGCGCCGCCGCATCGAACAGCTGCTGCTCGCCCGGCTCGGCGGCATCGATGTCGAGTCGCAGGTCGAGATCGCGCTGTCGAGCCACGCCCGGTTGCATGTGATGGTGCGGGGCGGCCGGGCCTTCGAGGGCGGCGATGTGGACCACGCGGCGCTCGAAGCCGACATCGCCGCGGCGGTGGCCACTTGGCAGGACGGACTGCGCGAGGCCCTGCTCGATGCGCTGCCGGCGGAACAGGCGCTGCGCCGCTTGCAGCGCCACGGCGCGCGTTTCCCCACCGCTTACCAGAGCGAAGTCGAACCCGGCGCCGCGCTCGCGGATATCGAGGCGCTGGAGGCGCTCGCCGCCGCTCCCTCGCGCCCTGAACTGCGCCTATGGCGCCCCGCCGGCGCGCCACGCGTGCGTCTGCATCTGCGGCTCACCCGAGCGGGCACCCCCGAACCGATCGCGGCGCTGCTGCCCGTGCTCGAGAACTTCGGTCTGCGCATGCTCGCCGAGCGGCCGTGGCGCATCGCGCCCGACCCGCAAGGCCCGTCCGGCGCCGAGCCCGTGGCGCTGCAGGACTTCGAGCTCGAGCTGCGGACCGAGGGCGCAGCGGGGGCGCCGCGCCTCGATCCGCTGCGCGCCGGCGGACGGTTCCTGGATGCGCTGCGTGCGGTGCGCGACGGCGCGCTCGACGACGACCCCTTCAACCGCCTCGTGCTGCTCACACCGCTCGACGGCCATCAGGTCGGCGTGCTGCGCGCCTGCTGCCGTTGGCTGTTGCAGACCGGCATCCCGTTCAGCCTCGCCTACATGGCGCGCACGCTCGCCGCGCACCCCACCGTGGCGGCGGACCTGTACCGCCTCTTCGAACTGCGCCTCGACCCGGCGCGCCGTGGCACCGCCGCTGCGGACGGGCTCGCCACCCGGTTGCGCGCGCGCCTCGACGCTGTGGCGAACGCCGACGAGGACCGCATCCTGCGCGCCTTCCTCGGCGTGGTGCTCGCCACGCTGCGCACCAATTTCTTCGCCCGCGGCGGCGACGGGGCCCGCCGCCCCGCGCTCGCGCTGAAGCTCGACCCGCAGGACCTTCCCGACCTGCCGCTGCCGCGTCCATGCCGCGAGATCTATGTCCTCGGCGGACGCGTGGAGGGCGTGCATCTGCGCATGGGCGAGGTGGCGCGCGGTGGCATCCGCTGGTCCGACCGGCGCGAGGACTTCCGCACCGAGGTGCTCGGCCTCATGAAGGCGCAGAACGTGAAGAACACGCTCATCGTGCCGGTCGGCGCCAAGGGCGGCTTCGTGCCGCGGCGCTTGCCGGTCACGGGCGGTCGCGAGGCGGTGCAGGCCGAGGGCGTGGCGGCCTACCGCGAGTATGTCGGTGCGCTGCTCGATGTCACCGACGACATCCGCGGACGGCGCATCGTCCCGCCCGCAGGCGTACGCAGGCTCGACGGCGACGACCCCTATCTGGTGGTCGCGGCCGACAAAGGCACGGCGACCTTCTCCGACATCGCCAACGGCATCTCGGTGTCGCGCGGCTTCTGGCTCGGCGACGCGTTCGCCTCGGGCGGATCGGCCGGCTACGACCACAAGAAGATGGGTATCACGGCGCGCGGCGCCTGGGAGTGCGTGAAGCGCCACTTCCGCGAGATCGGCCACGATACGCAGACGCAGCCCTTCACCGTCGCCGGCATCGGCGACATGTCGGGCGATGTGTTCGGCAACGGCATGCTGCTGTCGCGGCAGATCAAGCTCGTCGCCGCATTCAACCACCAGCATGTGTTCCTCGACCCCGCGCCGGATGCGGCGCGCTCCTTCGCGGAGCGCGCGCGGCTCTTCGCGCTGCCGCGCTCCGGCTGGAACGACTACGACCGGCGCGCGATCTCCAAGGGCGGCGGCGTGTTCGAGCGCAGCGCCAAGTCCATCGCGCTGTCGGCGGAGGCGCGTGCCCTGCTCGGCATCGCGGCGCCCTCCGCGCCGCCGCAGGAGATCATCCGTGCCATCCTGCGCATGCCGGTGGACCTGCTCTGGAACGGCGGTATCGGCACCTATGTGAAGGCGTCCAGCGAACCGCAAGCTGCCGCCGGCGACCGCGGCAACGACGGCGTCCGCATCGACGGGCGGGAGCTGCGTGCGCGCGTGGTCGGCGAAGGCGGCAACCTCGGCTTCACGCAGCGTGGCCGCGTCGAATACGCGCTGGCCGGCGGGCGGCTCAACACCGACTTCATCGACAACTCGGCGGGGGTCAACACCTCGGATGTCGAGGTGAACCTCAAGATCCTCACCACCCAGCTCGAGGCGCGCGGCAAGCTGACGCGCGCAGCCCGCGACCGGATGCTGGCGCGGCTCACCGACGAGGTGGCGGGCCTCGTGCTGCGCAACAACTACCTGCAGGGCCAGGCGCTCTCTATGCTCGAACTGCAGTCCGCGCAGCGCCTGCCGGAGCTGCAGGGGTTGGTGCGCGACCTCGAGCGCCGGGGCGACCTCAACCGCGCGGTGGAGCACCTGCCCGACGACGAGGGCTTCACGCAGCGCCGCAAGCAGGACCTCGGGCTGACGCGGCCCGAACTCGCGGTGCTGCTGTCGTACTCCAAGATATGGCTGACGCGGCAGCTGCTCGCCTCGGATCTGCCGGAGGATCCGGGATTCGCGGGCGAACTGATGCGCTACTTCCCGAAGGCGGTGGGCGAACGCTACCCGACCGACATCCGCAAGCACCGGCTGCGCCGCGAGATCATCGCCACCGCGGTCACCAACAGCCTCGTCAACCGCATGGGGCCGACCTTCGTCGGCCGTGCCTGCGCCGAGACGGGCGCCTCGGCGGCCGATGTCGCGCGCGCCTGGGGCATCGCGCGCCAGGTGTTCGGCGCGCGCGACCTGTGGGGCGCGGTCGAGTCGCTGGACCACCGCATCCCGGCCGCCGCGCAGTACGCGGTGCTCGGCGACTCCGCGCGCCTGCTGCGGCATGCGACCGTGTGGCTGCTGCGCCGGCGCCGCGACCGGCTCGCCGTCGACGCCGCAGTCAAAGAATACACCGCACCGATCGCGCAGCTGCGCGCGGCGCTGCCGCGCGTGCTGGCGGGCGCATCGCTGGAGGCCTTCGAGGCGGCGCGCGCACGGCATGTGTCGGCGGGCGTCCCGACGGCGCTCGCCGAGACCGCCGCCGGATTGCCCATGCTCGATGCGGCGCTCGAGATCTGCGAGATCGCGCGCGGCGCCGGGCTGCGCGTCGAGGATGCGGCGCGGGCCTGGTCCACCGCCTCCTCGGCGCTCGGCCTCGACCGTCTCGAGGCGCGCATCGAGGGGCTGGCGGTCGACGGGCCGCTGCAGGCGACGGCCCGGGCCGGGCTGCGCGACGCGCTGCGCAGCACGCAGGCGCGCATCCTCACCCAGCTGCTCTCCGGCGGCGCGGGCCGCGGCGCACGCCGCGGGTGGGAGCCGCGCTGGCAGGACTGGCGCACGGCACAGGCGGCACGCCTCGAGGATTGGCAACGCACCACGCGCGAGGTGTTCGCGCTGGGCAACGCCGATTTCGCTGCGCTCTCGGTCTGCGTCGAGGCGCTGCGCTCGCTGGCCGAGTGAGCGCGTCCGCCGCGTGCGCCTGACGCTCGCAATCACCACCCACGCGCGCGCCGATGCGCTCGCGCGGGTGCTGGCCTGCGTGCGGGCGCAGACTCGTCCGCCTGAGGAGTTGATCGTCGCCGAGGACGGCACCGACCCGGCGACAGCGGCCGTCGTGGCGCGACATGCGGCGGCGGCCGGCGCCGGGGTCCCGCCGCACCTGCATCATGTGCAGCAGGCGCACCTCGGCTTCCGCGTCGCGCGGCTGCGCAACCTCGCCATCGCCGCCGCCACCGGCGACTACATCGTGTTCATCGACGGCGACATGCTGCTGCACCCGGCCTTCCTCGGGGACCATGCGCGATGCGCCCGACCCGGCCGTTGGACGCAGGGCGTACGGATCCCGCTGGACGCCGCGACCACACAGAAGATGCTCGCCGGCGCTGTGGACCCCGCCGGCGGCGCTGCGGATGGCGATGCGCCCACCCTGCCCGGCCCGCTCTCCCGCGGGCGTTTCGGGCTACGCCGCGCCGCTCTCTGGCATGCACCGCGTCTGCAGCGCCTGCTGCGCGGCCCCGGCGCCGCGCTGCTCGCCGTGAAGTCCTGCAACCAGGGCTTCTGGCGTGCCGACCTGCTGCGGGTCAACGGCTTCGACGAGCGGTTCGAGGGCTGGGGACCGGAGGACAAGGAACTCTGCGCGCGCCTCGCGCATGCGGGCGTGCGCCGTCAGGCGCTGCTCGGCGGCGGCATCGCCTGTCACCTGCACCATCCGCCCGCACCACGCGACCGACGCGCGTTCAACGAGTCGTTGCTCGCCGCCACCCTCGTCTCCGGTGCGACCCGCTGCGAGCGCGGCGTGGACGCCCACCTCGCCGCGGCGCGGGGCTAAGCGCCCTCGGGCCGCTGTCCGCGCGACAGCCGGGCCTTCTCGTGCGACGGCGTCCTCGCAGCGAGCCACGCGGCGATGACCGTACCCACCGTGAACAGCGACATCTCGAGCGCGTAATCGCGCGGATGCTCCCAGAACTCGGTGAAGAGATGCCAGCGACCGGCGATCTCGACCGCGTTCCAGGCGATGATCGCGGTCGGTATGCCGTAGCGGATGGCGGTCGTCACCTTCCAGAACTTCATCAGCCGCAGGAAGAGATACACGGCCCAGATCACGTTCAGGAAGAAGATCCCGTAGGTGACGGGATGCCGGTCGCCGAGGATGTCCTCGTCGTAGATGAACAGCAGGAACAGGTAGAAGAACCAGATCACATACACCGTCTCGAGCGCGGTGATGGCCGCGAAATTGCGCTCGTGGTCAGGGTTCGGCTTGCCGGTCTTGAGCCCGAGATGGCGCTGGAACCAGAGGAAGAAGTTGCACTTCGTCTCCTTGTTCAGCAGGAAATAGGTCAGCGTCGCCGCCATCACGCCGATCGAGGACATCATCACGAGGTATTCGTTCTTGGTGGCGATGGCGCCCGGCTTGTGCGGGTCGGCGAGGTCCGGGACACCGAGGAAATCCGCGGACCACACGAAGGAGAACTCGATCCAGCCGGTCCAAAGAAAGGTGCCGGCCCAGAACCCGTACCAGGTCGCCGCCACCTCGTTGGGATGGCGCATGCCGATGAACAGCAGCACCGCCCCCAGCATGCCCATGGCGAACGCGGATTCGTAGAGGTAACCCGGCCCCGGCCAGACGTCCTCCATCACGATCATCACGGTGTGGCCGAGGGCCTGCACCACGAAGACGATGACGAAGGCCAGCAAGCCCACCCAGGGGGGGCGGTAGAAGGTGTGCAGCAGCCCGGTCGGCTCCCTGGGCGCCGCGGCACCCCCCGCGGTGTCGTTCATGCGGCTTCCCCCTCGTGTGGCGCGCCGGGGCTCGTCCGGCCCGCAGCGCTTTTGACCAAGGGTATAACCCACCCCTGAGGCGGCCAGGCTCGAAGCCGGTCGACGAATCCACGCCGTGGACGGGCCGGCGGCGGCGCGGGCACACCATGCTAGGATTCGCGCCGCCCGCCCCGGGCACCCTCAGGGAGACCCCGATGTCCGTCGGCAAACTCGTCCTCGTCCGTCATGGCCAGAGCGTCTGGAACGTCGATAACCTGTTCACGGGCTGGACCGATGTCGACCTCACGGAACAGGGCCGCGCGGAGGCCGCGCGCGCCGGCCGCGAACTGCTCGCCGCCGGCATCACGGTGGACATCGCCTACACCTCGGTGCTCAAGCGCGCCATCCGCACCCTCTGGATCATGCTCGACTCCATGGATCGGATGTGGATCCCGGTGGAGCGCAGCTGGCGGCTCAACGAACGCCACTACGGCGCGCTGCAGGGACTCGACAAGGCCGAGACCGTGGCGCGCCACGGCGAGGCGCAGGTGAAGATCTGGCGCCGCAGCTACGACATCCCGCCGCCGCCGCTCGACGCCGACGACCCGCGCCACCCGCGCTTCGACCCGCGCTACGCGGAGGTCGACCCGGAGCTGCTGCCGGCCACCGAATCGCTCAAGGAGACGCTGGCGCGCGTGCAGCCCTTCTGGGAGTCGCGCATCGTCCCGCAGCTCGTCGCGGGCCGCGATGTCGCGGTGGTGGCGCACGGCAACAGCCTGCGTGCGCTCATCAAGATGCTGGAGGGGATCTCGGAGGCCGACATCGCCGAGCTCAACGTGCCGACCGGCGTACCGCGGGTCTACGGGTTCGAGCCGGTGGGCGCGGACGGTGCGCTGCGCACCACGGGCGGCCGCTACCTCGGTGACCCGGAAGCCATCAAGGCCGCCGCCGAGGCCGTACGGCGCCAGACCGAAAAACGCGTCAGCTGAAACCGCGGCCCGATGTCTTGCGCGCCCGCTGCGAAGCGGCGCGCAACGCGCCCATCGCCTCGGAGCCCGGCGCCCAACCGTCGTAACGCCCGCCCTCGGCCGCGGCCAGCTCGCGCAGCCGCTCGACGGCGGCGCGGATGCCGAGTTCGTTGATCTGCATCATCTTGCGGGCCTGTACGCTGACCGGCAGGTCGAGCGCCTCTTCGGCGACCTGGATGTCAGGCGTGAACTGCTCTTGCGTCAGGCGTGCGGCGAGCCGCTCAGCCGCCTCGCGCGTGGGCAGCGCGAGGAAGAAATCGACGTCCACCGGCTTGAAGGGATCGACCCCGCTGCGGCGCAGCTGCGAGATGAAGCGCGCGTCGTAGTCCTCCTCGCGCGTGTTCCGCAGCGCGCGCACCTTCTGCACGATGCGCCAGAAGATGACCGCGGCGCCGGCGACCAGCAGCAGGAGGATCCAATCCATGTCACTCGTCCGGTGCGATGGTGACGCGCAGCCCGTCGAGCGCGTCGGTCATGTCGACCTGGCACGACAGGCGCGAGCCTTCCTTGTGGTGGGCGAGCTCCTGCAGCAGTTCGCGCTCGTCGGACATCGGCGCCGGGATCTTCGCGGTCCACTCGGGATCGATGTAGATGTGGCAGGTCGCGCAGGAGCACATGCCGCCGCAGATGGCCGCCACGCCGTAGTCGAGCTCGCGCAGCGTCTCCATGACCTTGAGGCCGGCACGGGCCTGGACGACATGTTCGACACCATCACGATCGACGATCTTCAGCGTGGGCATGGAGGCTTCCTGCAAGGGTCCGACGAGGGGCGCTAGTGTGCCTCTGGCCGCGGTCGGATGCCAGTCTGGGGGCCGGCGGCCTACGGCGCATCGTCCCGCGGCGCAGCGCCGAGCGTCGCCGCCAAGGCGTACCAGAGCGCATCGAGCGTCCGGCGCAGGTCGCGCATCGCCGCGAAGCGGGCGTGCTCGGTGACCGGCACGGACGATGTCCATCCGGCGAACGCATCATCCTCCGCGGCCGCACACAGCGCCGCGAGGTCGTCCCAAGGACCACCGGCGTGCGCGTACTCCCAGTCGAGCAGCAGCAGCGAGCCGTCCTCGCGCACCAGGATGTTCCCGGGCGTCAGGTCGCCGTGCACCAAGCAAGGCGCCGCCCCTGCGGCAGGCGAGGACGAAGCCTGCGACCCGGACTGCGGGCCGCGCGACGATGCAGCATCCCAGGCCGCCAACGCCTGCTCGACCGCGGGCGCATGCATCGTCGCGCGCGCGGCATCACGCGCAGCGAGCCTTCGATGCAGCAGCCGCACGCGCTCCGGCAGGTCGAGCGGCTTCAGCCCTCCAGCCGGCACGCCACGCAGCCGCTCGAGCATCTCGCGCATCGCGGCACGGCGACCGTCGCGTCGGTGCCAATCGACCTCCAAAGGGACGCCCTCGACCCAGGACATGCGCATCACGCCCGCGACGGGATCGAACCCGAGCACCGTCGGCGCGAGTCCGTGCTGCGCGGCGAGCCGCTGCGCCGCCACCTCCATGTGCATGTCTGCGCCGAGC
>CANHFH010000080.1 GCA_947459825.1 Pseudomonadota bacterium
ATTTCGGTTCGACCCTTGAGATACAGAAACGCTTCGCCAATGGCTGGTCCGTCGGTGCCTTCGCCACGCTGACGGATGTGCCGTTCGAGGTGTTTGGTGAAGGTAGCTTCGACAAGGGTCTGATCTTCCGTATCCCCTTCGATCTCTACTCGACCAAGAACACCCGCGGGGCGTATCGCACCATCATCCGGCCCATCAACCGGGATGGCGGTCGCATGCTCGACAACTGGCCGGGGAGCCTGTGGGAGAACATGCGCGACACCATGGCGGATCGGCTGCGTCGTAACCAGGCACGGATGATGCCCGAATGAACGCGCTGTGTTCGATTCGCCTGTCCACAGCTTGTGTCGTTGTCCTGCTCGCGGGTTGCGCGACGGTCAGGGTCCAGCAGCTGGATTCTGTCAAGCGCGCCTTGCCGCAGATGGACGAGCAGGTCGCGGCGGCGGAGCCCTACGCCTGGGATCTGCGCTTCGCCGGTATGGCGTTCACAGTGTATCCCGCGACCCCGGGCGGTGACCGGGTGATCTTCGCGAACCCTGCCGGCCTCCGTGTGTACTGGGACGGACGCGTGGTGTTCCGTGTGGAGGGCTTGCCGGGTGCGCTCGGTCTGCTGCAGTCGGGCATCGAGGGCGAGGAACGATGGTACGCCCGGGACGGCGGCCCTACGGTGCGCCTAGGCTGTACGCCAAGGCGCGACTGGCGGCTCTCTGCAACGCAGCAGGGCTGGCGTGTCGAGTGCCGTGGTGAGGTCGACGGTCGGAAAGTGTCGGCTACCCAGGTCGCTGAGTTCGATGGCGCGGGGCAACTTCAGCGCATCGAAGCGACTGTCATCCCCGGCGTCTCGCCGCTGGTGCTGGAACGGCGCTACAAATAAAAACGCCCGGGGACTTTCGTCGCCCGGGCGTCGTTCACTCGGCTCCTGAAGTGATCAGGTCCCGGTGGTGGTCGTTGTCGTTGTCGTCGTCGTCGTCGTCGTATCCGTCGTCGTGGTAGTCGGCGGGGGCGGCGGGGGCGGCGGGGGCGGGGGCGGGGGCGGGGGTGGGGGTGGCGGAGCCGCGTCGCCACCGATGCCGGCGATACCGATGCCGAGCAGACCCATCGCGAGCACCGCCGGGAGCAGCGAGACGCCCGCAGCGCCGGCGATCGCGACGCCGAAGCCCGAGGCCCACGAAGCGGCAGTGGCGTTCGAGACCACGATCGCGTTCAACGGAGTGCCTGATACGGTCGTAGCCGCGATGTTGCCCTGCGCGGCGACCAGCTGCTGCTGCAGGGTCTCGACCGAGACGCCGGCGTTCGGCTGCAGCTGGAAGATGGTATTGGCGCCCTCGCGGGTAGCGCCGGTCACCTGACCCTGCACTCCGAGTTCGGCGAGCTTGGCGTTGATGTTCTTGATCGCCTGGGCGATCTGGGTCTCGGTGAGGCCAACGGCGGGCGCGGCCTGCGCCTGCGCGACGACCGGGAGGGCCGCCATGTGGACGGTCGCGACAAGTGCCGCGATCGAGGCCAAACGGGAATGCTTGTTCATAGGCTCGTCGACTCCGGATAGGAGAAAAGTGCGAGGCAAGGATACTGTTTCGCCCATGGGGGCGTCAACCACTCAACACCCGTATAATCTCTGGTCATCGTGCGTTCGCTCTCACTTCTAGGTCTGGTTTTGGCTGGGTGGGTCGCCCCCGGCGATGCCGCCCTGCGGCACGACATGCAGCTTTTGGCCGACGAGGGGGTCATCGCGGCCCCGGTGATGGCGTGGCCCATGGCCTGGCCGGAGGTCGCGAGGGCGGTCGACGGGGTCTCCCCCGAAGTCGCTGCAGGTCTGCCGGAGAGCGTGGCGGACGCGCTCACGAGGCTGCGGTCGACGCTCGCCGCCACAGACGGGATCGACAATATCGAATGGCGGGCCGCAGGGGCGGAGCCCGAGGAACTGCGGACCTTTCGCGCGAGCCCACGCGATGCGGGCGAACTCGGGGTCGCCGCGACAGGCCGATCGGGCCGGTGGTCGGGGCGCCTTGAGGTCACGGCCGAAGCCGACCCCGCGGACGGTCAGGCGCTGCGGCTCGATGGCAGCTACGGTACGGTCCAACTCGGGAATGTCGCCTTGACGGCGGGTCTTCGGGAGCAGTGGTGGGGTCCGGGCTGGGAGGGGAGCCTCATCCTCGGGTCGAACGCTCGGCCGATGCCCTCGCTGACGGTCGAGCGTGTCATGGCCGACCCCTTCGAGAGCCGCTGGCTCAGTTGGATCGGGCCTTGGCGAGCCTCGGCCAGCGTGGCGCAGGGCGAGGGGAGTTCGACGGCGCGTGACGGACGCTTGCCGGTGCGCGCCGACACCAAGTTCTTCGCGGCCCGGCTGTCGTTCAAGCCGCAGCCGTGGATGGAGGTGGGTCTCAGCCGTACCGCACAGTTCTGCGGCGAGGGGCGCGACTGCGACCTCGGCACTTTCTGGGACATGCTCACGGGGCGAGATAACACCGACAGTTCGCTCTCGGATGCTCAGCAGCCCGGCAACCAGATGGCGGGCTACGACCTGCGGCTGCGGTCACCTTGGCGGCAGTTGCCGGTGGCGGTGTACGGCCAGTTAATCGGCGAGGATGAGGCGGGCGGTCTGCCGAGCAAGTTCTTGGGGCTGATGGGCGCGGAGGTGTGGGGTGCGAGCGCGCTCGGCAGCCATCGCGTCCATCTCGAGTACGCCGACACCGCCTGCAGTTTCAGCCGCCAGCGGCCGCAGGTGGATTGCGCGTACCGCAACAGCGTCTACCCGCAGGGCTACACCTACCGCGGCCGCACCATCGGCCATGCGCTCGACAACGACGGCCGGATGCTGTCCCTCGGCGCGCTGCTGGTGCGCCCGACGGGCGAGTCATGGGAAGTGCTGCTGCGCCGCGTCGAGGCGAACCGCGTGGGCGGGGTGCCCGACTCGGCCCATGCTTTGAGCGCAGGTCCTGACGAGGTCGAGGACTTCCAGATCGGTTATGCGCGCGGCCGACTGCGGATGCGCGCAGGTTATGTCAATTCGGGGGCTGCTTCCGGGTTCACGGCTTCCGGCTTCCACGGCTTCCTGGAGTGGCGTCAGGCGCTGTGAGCACCTGCTGGTGGGAGTGTTCGAACTTTCGCCCGTACACATCCTCGCCCTTGAAATAGCGCCGCCCCACGCCGCGCTTGTTCTTCGAGTCGACCTCTTCGCGTTCGCGGCCGAAGTCCCGCGAGGTCTGCTGCTCCACAGCGATGGTGTCCGGTGACAGCGCCTCGTAGGCGTCGATGAGTTCGAACCTCTCGACGAAGCCGCGCGGGATAGGCAGCACCGCGGCGATGAGATCGCCGACCTTGATCTCCACCGGGAAGTGCGGACGGGTGATCTTGAGGTTGAAGGTGAAATCGCGCCGCAGGTTGTCGGCCTCGACGACGCCCGTCATGTTCTGCAGGCCGTCGATGAAAGAGTTGGGTGGCTGCAGCGTCATGAGATTGATCTCGGGCGGCGTGCGCAGCGCGAAGGCCGTCTGCACGGTCACGATGCCGAGCCCGAACTGCGAGGCGAGCAGCTGCAGGTTGCCGTGGGCACGCGCCTCGTCCTCGTTGTGCACCGTGATGGTCGTGTCCTTGGGCTCCGGACCGCCGTTCCAAAGGAAGGTCGCGTGGAACAGCGACTTGACCGCGAAACCGTACTGGTTGCCGATGACGAGCGGCAAGCAAAGATACGCATGCTTCGAGAACCAAGCGCGTTTGTGCTTGCCGCGCAGCGGTACGAACACCTCGTCCTGTCGCCCTGCGTAGAAGTCGTCGTAAGGCAGCGCGAGGATATGGTTCTCGGGGACCTTGATCATGTGGTGTCTGCATGGTGCGCGGCATCGAAGGTCAGGAACGAGGCGAGCGTATGCCGCATCCCGTGCGTCACCGCACGCACGCCGTGCAGGTAATCGAGCGTGCCCGGGAACACGAGCAGTGTGCGCACCGGCGGCCGGAGTTCGATGCCGAGTTCGGGGAAGTGGATCGCGCCGCCACCGTAGTCGTCGTTGAGGTAGATCACCGACGCGAAATGCCGCCAAGGATACGGGTGCGGTTCGCCGCCCGGATTTTCGGCATCGGCGTGGGGCAGCAATTCATAGCCGGGAGGCCAACGGGCGAAGTTGATGACATCGGCGTAGAGCGGCGGCTGCGGGCCGAGGCGTTCTTCGAGCAGTCCGTGCACTTTGTGGATGATGCGGTGCTGCAGGTCGCGCATCAGCGATTGCATCCCGGCGTCCCGAACCTGCGGCAAGGTCAGCGTGCGGCCCGCCCAATAGTCGTCAGGGTCGGTGCCCCCGAAGTCGGCTGCGTGGGCGGCGAGGAACCGCAGCGCCGTCTGGCGCTCGTCCTCAGTGATGAACTCCGGCTCCAGCAGCGGGAAACAGGCGAGCCCGGACCAGGGGTGATCGGTCACGGTTGGGCGGGCTTGGGCGCGGGTGCCCGCGACCCGATCTCCGCGACCTTGAGGCGCAGCGTCGACTCGAGCGCATCGAGCGCGGCGTCTTCGGTCCATCCTGCGGCGACCAGGGCCTTGAGCAGAGCGTCGGCCGGTTGGCCGGCCTCGGCTTGCGCGATGATCCAGCGCCGGGTGTCGGGGGTCAGCCGCCCTGTGGGTTTCATGGGGGTGGAGTATACTTCGCGTTGATTTTGAGGGCGTATTCTGCCGCCCTGGGGTCCCTTGATGCGATTCATTCGTGTTTGGATGCTGGTCCTTGGCCTGATGGCGGGCATGGCGTCGGCGCAGATGCCGACCCCGCAGCAACTTGAACTCCTCAAGTCCCTGAGCCCCGGCGACCGAGCGGCGCTGATGGAGCAGCTGGGGATCTCCGAAGGGGACGCCTCGGCGGCCGATGGCACCACGCGCAAGCCGACCGCGACCGAACCGATGCAGAGGGACGAGGCCGATCGTGCGGCCGCCCTCGATCGCGCCAAGCGGGAACTCACCTTTCAGCCGGACGATACGGTCATCGTCGACATCGATATCGCTAAACCGGAGGGCGAAGAGGACTCGGTGCGTGCCGTCACGATCATCGAGCCCGCCGACCAGCGCTTCATCGACACGATCCTTAGCCGCAACCCCTATCTGCTCGACCGTTCCGCCTCCTTGGCCCTGCCGGGTCTCGCGGCCATCCCGATCGGGGGCTTGAGCGAGCAGCAGGCGAACCGTCGGCTGGCGGCAGACCCCGCGCTGCGCCGGTTCGAGGTCAAGGTCACGCGACTCCCGGTGGCCAAGGTCGGCACTGCGGGCCTCAAGCCCTTCGGCTATGACCTCTTCACGGAGGCGCCGCGTGCCTCTGCGTCGACCAACGACATCCCCGCGCCCGCGGACTACACGGTCGGCGCCGGCGATCAGCTGACGGTGCAGCTCTTCGGCGCCCAGAACCGCACGCTGCGGCTCGTCGTCGGCCGCGACGGTCGCGTGAACTTCCCGGAGCTCGGGCCGATCCCCGTCGCCGGCAAGAAGTTCGATGCCGTGCGTGAGGATATCGAGACGCGCGTGGCGCGGCAGATGATCGGTACGCAGGCGAGCGTCGGCTTGGGCGATACGCGTTCGGTCAGCGTGTTCGTGATGGGCGAGGCCAATAAGCCGGGTTCCTACACGGTCAGCGGTCTCTCGACCATCACCAGCGCGCTGTATGCTTCGGGCGGTATCAAGACCACGGGTTCGCTGCGCGATGTGCAGCTCAAGCGCCGCGGTTCGGTGGTGCGGCGGCTCGACCTCTACGACCTGCTGCTGCGCGGCGACACCAGTCAGGATGCCAAGCTGCAGTCGGGCGATGTGATCTTCATCCCGCCCGTGGGGCCGACCGCTGCCATCGACGGTGAGGTGCGCCGTCCCGCGATCTACGAACTGCGCGGCAACACGCCGTTGTCGGCTTTGATCTCTTTGGCCGGCGGTTTCACGCCCGAGGCCGACGAGCGTCGTGTCACGGTGGTGCGGCGCGGTGACGACCAACGCCTCGTCGCGGTGGATGTCCCGCAGACGAGCGCGCAGGGGCGCGCCGAGCGCTTGCGCAACGGTGACAGCATCCGCGTCGGGCGCGTGCGTCCCACCTTGGATGCGGGCGTGGTGCTCGAGGGTCATGTGTTCCGGCCGGGAGCTGTCGCCTGGCGCGAGGGACTCCGTCTGACGCAATTGATCCCGTCGGTCGATGAGCTCAAGCCTAACGCCGACCTCGGGTATGTGCTGATCCGTCGCGAGATGCCGCAAGACCGCCGCCTTGTCGTGCTGTCCGCGGACCTCGGCGCGGCCCTGCGTGCGCCGGGCGGCGATGCCGATGTCCGACTCGCGGCGCGCGATCGCGTGATCGTGTTCGACGCGGCCGCGAGCCGCCGTCAGGCGCTCGACCCCTTGCTCGCCGAGATCCGTCGACAGTCAGGGTTGGAGACGCCGACCGAGATCGTGAGCATCGGCGGTCGGGTCAAGGCGCCGGGCGAGTATCCGCTCGAGCCCGGCATGCGCATCAGCGACCTGTTGCGCGCCGGTGGGCAGCTGGATGACGCAGCCTACGGCTCGAAGGCGGAACTCACCCGCCTCAAGAGCACCGGTACCGAGCGCGCGAGCGAGTTGCTCGAGGTGGACCTCGCTGCGGTGCGCCGCGGCGACCCGGCGGCGGATGTCACGCTGCAGGCCTTCGACACGCTCACGGTCAAGGAATTGCCGGAGTGGGGCAAGCAGGAGACCGTCATCCTGCGCGGCGAAGTGCGCTTCCCGGGCAGTTATCCGATCCGCCGCGGCGAGACGATGCGCTCGGTGCTGGAGCGTGCGGGTGGGCTTACCGCGCTGGCGTTCCCCGATGGTGCGATCTTCACCCGCCGTGAACTGCGCGAGCGTGAGCAGCAGCAGATCAAGCAGCTCACCGAGCGTCTGCAGAGCGACCTCGCGACCACCGCGATCCAGTTGTCGCAGGGTGCGCAGACCGCGCAGAGCTCGCAGTCGGTGGCCTCGGCACAGGGCTTGCTCGGGCAACTCAAGGGCTCCAAGGCGCTGGGGCGTCTCGTCATCGACCTCGATGGTGTGCTGCAGGGCAGCATCGGGTCGAAGTCCGACATCCTGCTGCGCGACGGCGACGAACTCGTGATCCCGCGGCTGCGTCAGGAGGTCACGGTGCTGGGCGAGGTGCAGAACGGCACCTCGCACCTCTATCGCTCGGGCCTCACCCGTGAGGACTACATCAATCTGAGCGGCGGCCTCTCCCGCAAAGCCGACAAGGGCCGCATCTATGTGGTTCGCGCCAACGGCAGCGTGGTGACGCGTGAGAGCGGCTGGTTCGGCAACGGTGGTCAGGTCGCCATCCAGCCGGGCGACACCATCGTCGCGCCGCTCGATACCGAGCGTCTGCCGCCGCTGCCGATGTGGCAGGCGGTCACTTCGATCATGTACAACGCGGCCGTCGCCGTGGCGGCGATCGGGTCGTTGTGAGCCATCCCGCGACCGGCCAAGTCGGCGATTTTCTTGGCAATTCTTTTCACGGCGCTGTAACGCCCGGGTAACGACCCGTGGTGTTACAATAGTTATCCAAGCCGTTGATTTAGTTCACTCCTATGCCTGTCAACATCCCCCAAGTCATCGAGCTCGCGGCACCGGCGTTGGTCGGTTTCTTCGTCGCATTGCTCGCCATTTCGGCGCTGAGGCCGATCGCCTTCATGGTCGACCTGGTCGACCGTCCGGGTGGCCGCAAAATCCATCAGGGAGAGGTGCCGGTCATCGGTGGCCTCGCCATGCTGCTCGGCCTTTTGGTGGCGTTCGGCGTGGTGCCGGTGGCGTATCAGCCGAGCACGGCGTTCACCGCGGCTTGCGCGTTGTTGATCGTGGTCGGCCTGGCCGATGACCGCTTCGACATATCGCCGTGGTTCCGTCTGCCCGTCCACGCGGCCGCAGCCGGATTGATGATCTACGGAGCGGGGCTGTCGGTGAACAGCCTTGGGGATGTCTTCGGTATCGGACCGATCGCCCTGGCCTCGCCGTGGGCAGAGCTCGTGACCTTGATCCTCATCATCGGTGCGATCAACGCGTTCAATATGCTGGACGGTATGGACGGTCTCGCCGGTGCCACGGCCTTGGTCGCGTTCGGGCTGATAGCGTTCGTGTCGGCGTCGGATGGTCTGTTGGGGCCGCTCTACGTTTGTGTCGTCGGCCTCGGCATCGTGTCGGCGTTTCTGGTCTTCAATGTTCCGGCGCTCTACAACCGGCAGTTCCGATGCTTCATGGGTGATGCGGGCAGCACGCTGCTCGGATTCGTGCTCGCATGGCTGTGCGTCGCCATCTCGCAAGATGCGCGATCGACCACGAGCCCGGCCGCGGTGCTGTGGTTCGTGGCGATGCCGATCTACGAGTTGCTGTGGACCATGATCCGTCGGGCGTCCCGCGGTACCTCGCCCTTCCGCCCCGATGCCGAACACTTCCATCACCTCCTGCAGCGGGCCGGGTGCAGCGTTCGTGGTGCTTTCGGTGTGTACCTTGCGACCTGCGTCCTCATCGGCTCGCTGGGCTTGGTGCTGAACGAGTGGCTACAGGTCGGTGATGCGCTCATGTTCGTCGCATTCCTGGTCGTGGGCGTTGTAGTGGTCCGTTTGATGTACAGCGCGAACGTGCTTGCTCGCTTGCTGCCCGCGGTTTTTCGGCAGTCGCCGGCCAGCCGCTGAGTGCGGTCCGTGGCCGTAGCATCCGCGCCGGCGCGTCGCTGACCCATGCGTCTGACCCTTTTCGGATCGGGCTATGTCGGGCTCGTGAGCGGCGCCTGCTTCGCCGACGCGGGCAACCGCGTGCTCTGCGTGGATGTCGACGCCGACAAGATCGCGCGCTTGCAGCGCGGCGAGGTGCCGATCCACGAGCCGGGTCTCGCACCGATGATCGAACTTAACGTCCGCGCCGGGCGGTTGCGCTTCACGACTGATGCCGCCGAGGGCGTCGCGCACGGCGAAGTGATCCTGATCGCTGTCGGCACGCCGCCGGGCGAGGACGGCTCGGCTGACTTGCGTCATGTGCTCGCCGTGGCGCGCACCATCGGTGCTCATCTCGACGGTTATCGCATCGTGGTCGATAAATCGACCGTGCCGGTGGGTACGGCTGATCGCGTACGCGCGGAGGTCGCAGCGGCGATCAAGGTGCGCGGTGTGACGCATGACTTCGATGTGGTCTCCAACCCGGAGTTCCTGAAGGAAGGCGCGGCCATCGGCGATTTCATGAAACCCGATCGCGTGGTCGTCGGCACGGATTCGCCGCGCGCCATCGAGGTCATGCGCGCGCTCTACGATCCGTTCACGCGCAACCGGGAGCGGCTCATCGTGATGGATGCGCGCTCGGCCGAGCTCACCAAGTACGCGGCGAACGCCATGCTCGCCACCAAGATCTCGTTCATCAACGAGCTCGCGGGCATCGCCGAGAAGGTCGGCGCGGACATCGAGAAGGTGCGGCAGGGCATCGGGTCCGATGCGCGCATCGGCTACGCGTTCATCTACCCGGGCGCAGGCTACGGCGGTTCTTGTTTCCCCAAGGATGTGCAGGCGCTGCAGCGTACGGCCTCGCAGGTGGGCGCGCCGTCGCGGTTGATCGAGGCGGTGCAGGCGGTCAACGCCGACCAGAAGCAACTGCTGTTCCGGCGGATCCTTGCGCATTTCGGCGGCAGCGTCGCCGGGCGCACCATCGCGCTCTGGGGGCTCACGTTCAAGCCCAATACCGACGACATGCGCGAGGCGCCGAGCCGGGTGCTCATGGAAGCCCTCTGGCAGGCCGGCGCGCGGGTGCGGGCCTACGACCCGGTGGCGATGGGCGAGGCCAAGCGGCTGTACGGAGATCGGCCCGATCTCACGCTCTGCGCTCATGCCGCCGAGACGCTGGACGGCGCCGATGCGCTCGCGATCGTCACCGAGTGGCAGGAGTTCCGCAGCCCGGACTTCGACCTGCTCAAGGAAAAGCTCGCTGCGCCGGTGGTCTTCGACGGCCGTAA
>CANHFH010000081.1 GCA_947459825.1 Pseudomonadota bacterium
CCCATCGACCCCGAGGTGAGCCACAGCCGCGGATGACGGAAATCGAAGTACTGCGCCGCCCACATCTGGTGCTGACCGACGCCGGTGGCGATGATCGCCTCGCCCTTGGTCAGCCGGTTGATCTCCTCGATCACGTGATACGGCTGGATCAGCGGACTCTTGCGGTCGTAATCCATGGCGTGCTTCGTGCGCAGCGCATCGATCTCGACATGCCATGCAGCGAAGTCGCCGCTGAAGCCGCGCGCGCGGCCGAAGGCGGTCAGCGCCTCGAGCGCGCCCGGCAGCTCGCCGACATGGCTCCAGTCGACGCGCTTGACCTTGTTGATCTCGGCGCGATCGATGTCGAGGTGCGCGATGCGCTTGGCACGCGGCGCGAACTTAGAGGGCACGCCGGCGACGCGGTCATCGAAGCGCGCGCCGACCGCGATCAAGAGGTCGCAGTCCTCGACCGCATAGTTGGCGAACGCCGCGCCGTGCATGCCGAGCATGCGCATCGCGAGCGGATGCGTGGTGTCGAAGGCGCCGATGCCCATCAGCGTGGTGACCACCGGCACGCCGAAAGCGGTGGCGAACTCCGTGAGCTGCTTCGCGGCGCTGCCGTTGATGGCACCGCCGCCCACATAGAGCAGCGGACGCCGCGACTCGCCGAGCATCGCGAAGAAGGCCTCGGCCTCATCGTCCTCGATGCCGGCGTGACGCGCGGCGAACAAGCGCTTGCGGTAACCCGGGATGGGCAACAGCCCCTCGCCGCGGAAGGTGCCGCTCCAGTTCTGCACATCCTTCGGGACATCGATGACCACCGGACCGGGGCGGCCCGTGCGGGCGATCTCGAAGGCCGTGCGCACCGTGGCCTCGAGCTTCTCGGGGTCGGTGACGAGGAAGATATGCTTGGCGACCGAGCCCATGATCGCGGGCACCGGCGCTTCCTGGAAAGCGTCGGTGCCGATCGCCGCGGTGGGCACCTGACCGCAGATGACGATCATCGGCACCGAGTCCGCCATGGAGTCGCGGACCGGCGTGACGGTGTTGGTGGCCCCGGGGCCGGAGGTGACGAGACAGACACCGACCCGGCCGCTGGCGCGCGCATAGCCCGCCGCCATGAAGCCTGCGCCCTGCTCGTTGGCCGGCACGATGAGCGGCATCTGCGGCTCGCTGCGCTCGGTACGCTGCTGGTTGTAGCGGAACACCGCGTCATAGGTCGGCAGGATGGCGCCGCCCGAGTAGCCGAAGATGGCGGTGGTGCCCTCGTCGGCCAGCACCTGCACGATCATCTCGGCGCCGGTCATCGTCTGACCGGAGAGCGGATGGGACTTGGCGGAATCAGCGTCGGGCGGAGCCATAGAGCCGTTCAGACTATCAGTTTGCCCGTGCCGTGCAATATGCTGCACGCCTGCCATGCGCCACATCATCGCCATACTGCTGCAGAACGAGGCCGGTGCGCTGACGCGCGTCGCGGGCCTCTTCTCGACCCGCGGCTACAACATCGAATCGCTGTCGGTGGCGGCCACCGACGACCCGACCGTCTCGCGCATCACGCTGGTGACGCGCGGCTCGGACGCCGCCGTCCAGCAGATCATCAACCAGCTCAACAAGCTGATCGATGTGGTGGCGGTCGAGGACATGACCCGCGGCGAGCACTTCGAGCGCGAGCTCGTGCTGCTGAAGCTCAAGGTGCGCCCCGAACAGACCGACGCCGTCCGCGGCTATGTCGTGCGCGCCGGCGGGCGCGTGATGGACCCCGCGAGCGAGGGCTTCATCGTCGAGCTCACCGCGAGCGAGTCGGAGGTCGATGCCTTCGTCACCGACCTCGGCAAGGGTGCGCAGCTGCTCGAGGTGGTGCGCAGCGGTGCGCTCGGCATCAGCCGCCTGGAGCGTCCGGCCCGCGCTGCGCGGGAGTGATCGGCTCCTAGGCCGTACGGATGACCAACGGCGACACCGCGCGCCGGATGACCTCAGGCACCGGCACGCTGGTGCGTGCGGTCGCATCGACATAGACATGCACGAACCGGCCGAGCGCCGCGCCCTGTGCCGCGCCCTGCGCGAACACGCCCAAACGGTAGATGACGCTGCGCTCGCCGAGACGCTCGACGGCGAGTCCGACCTCCAGCGTCTGCGGGAACGACAGCGACGAGAAGTAGGTGCAGCCGGTCTCGGCGACCACGCCGATCTGCGGCAGCGCACGGATGTCGACGCCCGACGACTCCATCAGGAAAGCGTTCACGACGGTGTCGAAGTACGAGTAGTACACGACATTGTTGATGTGGCCGTAGGCGTCGTTGTCCATCCAACGCGTACCGATGGCACGGAACACCGGGAATTCGCTGCGCAGCGGGGGTTGTGGGCGGCTCATCAGGGCATTGTCGGCCCTGTCGCGCCCGCTTGCCAGCGCATCGGAGGTTGCCAGCGACCTGCGCGCACCTTAGCGTGTGGGCATGAAGACCCGCGCTGCGCTGCTCGCCCGCATGGGCGCTCCCGCCCCCTACGCCGACTCGCGACCGCTGGAGGTCATCGAGGTCGAGCTCGCACCGCCCGGACCCGGCGAGGTGCTGCTGCGCATGCGCGCCGCCGGTCTTTGCCATTCCGATCTGTCCGTCATCGACGGCAACCGGCCGCGGCCGCTGCCGATGGTGCTCGGCCATGAGGGCGCAGGGGTGGTCGAAGGGGTCGGCCCCGGCGTGACGGACCTCGCGGTGGGCGACCATGTGGTGACCACCTTCGTCCCGAGCTGCGGACATTGCGGCCCCTGCCGTGATGCGCGACCGGCGCTCTGCGAACCGGGCTTCGCGGCCAACAGCGCCGGCACGCTTCTCGAAGGTCATCGACGGCTGCATCGCACCGTCGTGGCTGGGGGCGTCGGCGCGATCGAAGGCGAGCCGCTCAACCACCACCTCGGCGTGTCGGCCTTCGCCGAGCATGCCGTGGTGCGCCGCGAATCTGTGGTGCGGGTCGACCGATCGCTGGGCTTCGAGGAGGCGGCGGTGTTCGGCTGCGCGGTCATCACCGGTACCGGCGCGGTGCTCAACACCGCCGACCTGCCGCCCGGCCGCAGCGTCGCCGTGGTGGGTTTGGGCGGCGTCGGCCTCGCCGCGCTGCTCGGCGCGCGGCTGCGGGAGGCACGGCGCATCATCGCGGTCGACCTGTCGCCCGCCAAGCTCGCGCTCGCCCGGGAGCTCGGCGCCACCGATGTCTTCGATGCGGCGGACCCCACCTGCGCCGAAGCCGTCCGCGACGCGACGCAGGGCGGCGTCGAGTACGCTTTCGAGATGGCCGGGGCCGTGAAGGCCATGGAACTCGCCTACCGCATCACGCGCCGCGGCGGCACCACGGTCACCGCAGGGCTGTCGCATCCGCAGGCGATGCTGTCGCTCGCGCATGTCGGCATCGTCGCCGAGGAGCGCACCATCAAGGGCAGCTACCTCGGCAGCTGCGTGCCGTCACGCGATATCCCGCGCTATGTCGCTTGGTATCAAGAGGGACGGCTGCCGGTCGATCGGCTGCTCTCGGGTACGCTGCCGCTCGAGGACATCAACCTCGGTTTCGACCGCCTCGCGCGCGGCGAGGCCTTGCGACAGACGCTGCGGCTCTGAAGCGTCAGGGCGACGCGATCGCGGTGCGCCGTACCGGCAGCGGTACGCTGCAAAGATCGATCCTGCCGGCCGGCTTGAGGTACCACCCATCTCGACGGTTGCGACGCGATTCGACCACCGCCGCGAAGGATGCGCTGTCGGTGCGCAGCGCTTCCAATCCGGTGCGCTCGGCCGTCGGCACGGCGTCGGCGAAGCGCACGCGACGGATCGTCACGCGTTCCGGCGCCGTCGCGTAGAAACCCATCGCCTGCGAGCCGCGCGGCAACGCCGCGAGCAGCTCCATGCCCTGCACCACCCGACCAGCCACGGTGATGTTGCGATCGAGCTGCCGCGGCGCGTGGCCGATCACGGCGTAGAGCTCGATACCGGTGCCGGAATCCGCCGCGTTGTCGCGGCCGACGCCGAGCGCGCCGTAGCAATGCGCCATCCAGATGCGTCCGGCGGCGCGGTCGCCCGCGACCGGGAAGCCCTCGACGAAGCCGGCCTGCGGCGCGAACACATCACCGTCCGGCAAAGCGGTGAAGGCGAGGTCCGCGGACCACGACCGCTCGAACTCGGGCGGCGAGGTCTTGGCGATGGGCACAGCACGCTTGCCGTCGGCATCACCCCACTGCACGACGAAGTTGTCCTGCACGCGGTTGATGCTCAGGCCGTCGAAATAGCCGGCGCTCACCAGCGTACGCAGGTTCCCGTAGAGCTTGGGCGCGAAGGTCGGAGCAAGCTCGACGATGACACGGCCCGCGTCGAGGTCCATGTAGACGGTGCGGGTGGGATCGAGGCGGCGCCATTCTTCGGGGCGCGACGCCGCCAGCGCCGCTGCCATGGTGCCGGGCGGCGGTGGCGGAGGCGGCTCGGCGGCGACCGAGGTCACGACGGCCGTGAGTGTCAGCACGAGGGCGGCGAGTGCCGGCGTCGGCCGGCCGGAGGCGTGGCGGGTCATGCCCGCATTCTAGGACCTATCGACGCCGCTGCGGCATCGCCTAGACTTCGCGCATGAACATCGATGCCAAACGCAAGGCGGCGGCCGGCACCGTCGTCGCACCGCGCGCGGGCGTCGGCGCGGCCGGGGTGCGGGTCGGCCGCGAGACCCAGGGGCGCGGCGGCAAGGGCGTCAGCGTCATCACCGGCCTGACGCTGCCCCAGCCGCAGCTCGAGGAGCTCGCGCGTCAGCTCAAAAAGCGCTGCGGCTGCGGCGGGACGGTCCGAAACGGCGTGATCGAGATCCAGGGTGACCACCGGGACCTGCTGGTCGCGGAGCTGACCCGGCTCGGTTGGCCGGCGAAGCGCTCGGGCGGCTGACGCCGCGGGCATCCGATCCGCGCGGCTGCTGCGGCCGTTGCGGCGCACGCTGCTGCTGCCGCGGCGGCGGCGGACCACGGTCGGGCGCACCGGCCGGGACCTTGCGCTCGAAGGCCGGCGTCGGCAGCACGGGCACCGTCTGGCGCATGGTGCGCTCGATGTCGCGCAGCAGGCCCGCCTCGTCCGGCGCCACCAGGCTCACCGCGCGGCCCGTCGACCCGGCGCGCGCCGTGCGACCGATGCGGTGCACATAGTCCTCGGGCACGTTCGGCAGCTCGTAGTTCACGACCTGCGGCAGTTCTTTGATGTCGAGGCCGCGCGAAGCGACCTCGGTGGCGACCAACGCCGCGATGCGTCCGCCCTTGAAGTCCTCGAGCGCCCGCACACGCGCCGCCTGGCTCTTGTTGCCGTGGATCGCGGCTGCGCGGATGCCTGCGCCTTCCAGCTGCTGCGCGAGGCGGTTGGCGCCGTGCTTGGTGCGCGTGAACACCAAGGCCTGGTGCCAGCTGCCCTCGCCCGACGCGCCGGCGTCGAAGAGGTGGACCAGCAGATGGCGCTTATCCTCCTTGGCGACGCGGAACGCGACCTGCTCGACGCGCTCGGCCGTGGTGTTGCGCGGCGCGACCTCGACGCTCACCGGATCGCGCAGCATGCGAGCCGCGAGCTCGCGGATGTCGTCCGAGTAGGTAGCCGAGAACATCAGGTTCTGGCGCTGCGCCGGCAGCATCCTGACGATGCGCTTGATGGCGTGGATGAAGCCCATGTCGAGCATCCGGTCAGCTTCGTCGAGCACGAGATGCTTCACCTGCGAGAGATCCGCCGCGCCCTGCTCGACGAGGTCGATGAGCCGCCCCGGCGTCGCGACCAAGAGGTCGCAGCCCTGGCGCAGCCCGTCCATCTGCGGACGCTCACTGACGCCGCCGAAGATCACGAGCGTGCGCAGGTCGGTGTAACGGCCGTAGGCGCGGGCGCTGTCGGCGATCTGCGCCGTGAGCTCGCGCGTCGGGCTCAGCACCAGCACGCGCGGCGCACGGCCCTGTGCGCTGCCGAGCAGCTGCAGCAGCGGCAGCACGAAGCCGGCCGTCTTGCCGGTGCCGGTCTGTGCGCCGGCGAGGACATCGCGGCCCGAGAGCACCGCCGGGATGGCCTTGGCCTGGATGGGGGTCGGCGTGTCGTAGCCCTTGTCGGCGACGGCGCGCAGCAGCCCGGGCTCGAGCCCGAGATCGGAGAATTGCATGGAGATACCTTTTTCTTGGACCCTTGGGCCCGATGGCGCTCGCGACGCGGGATTTCCCGCTGCGGTCAGCGGCAAGCGCATGAGAGGGGGCGGTGACCGCGCAACCCTGCTGGGCGCGCACTATACACGGAAAGGCCCGCGTGACCAGCTTTATCTTCCGGTGCGCGTCTATCTGCCGCCGCGCGCCTCCAGCTCCGCCCAACGCGCGTAAGCCGCGTCGATCTCCGCCGCGAGCTGCGGCACGCGTGCGAGCGCCTCGCGCACCGTATCGCGGTCCTGCGAATAGAACGACGGACCGGCGACCTGCACATCGAGCGCGCTCTTGGCGGCCTCGAGTTCCTCGATGCGCGCGGGCAAAGAATCGAACTCGCGCTGCTCTTTGTAGGAGAGCCTGCGACGCTGCGTCGCTGCGGGCTCCGCACCCGTCGACGACGGTGCCGATGGGATGCGCGCAGACGATGCACTCCGCTCCGTCGCGCGCGCATCACGGGCATCACGCCAAGCGCGCCAGTCCGACCAACCGCCGACGAACTCCTGCACGCGTCCGTCGCCTTCCAGCACGAGCAGGCTGGTCACCACGCGGTCGAGGAAGGCGCGGTCATGCGACACCAGCAGCAGCGTGCCCTCGAACGCGGCGATGCGCTCCTCGAGCAGTTCCAGCGTGTCGATGTCGAGGTCGTTGGTCGGCTCGTCCATCACCAGCAGGTTCGCCGGCCGCGCGAAGAGGCGCGCGAGCAGCAGGCGGTTGCGCTCGCCGCCCGACAGCGCCGACGCCGGCGTCAGCAGCTGGTCCGGGCGGAAGAGGAAATCGCGCAGATAGCCCGACACATGGCGGTTCTCGCCGCCGATGGGCACGAAGGTGTTGCCGTCGTTGACGTTGTCGGCGACCGAGGCCGAGAGGTCGAGCTGCTCACGCTGCTGGTCGTAGTAAGCGGTCTCGAGGCGCGCGCCGCGCTTCACGCTGCCCGAGGTCGGCTCGATCGCGCCGAGCAGCAGCCGGATCAGCGTGCTCTTGCCGGCGCCGTTCGGCCCCACGATGCCGATGCGGTCGCCGCGCTGGATGCGCGCGCTGAAGCCGCGGATCACCTCTCGCCCCTCGAAGGCCACGGCGGCGTGCTCCGCTTCGAACACGCACTTGGCCGATTCCGCGGCCTCGGCGAGCACGAACTCCGCCTGTCCGATGCGGTCGCGCCGCTCTCTGCGCTCGCGGCGCATGGCCTGCAGCGCGCGCACGCGACCCTCGTTGCGGGTGCGACGCGCCTCGACGCCCTTGCGGATCCAGACCTCCTCCTCGGCGAGCTTGCGGTCGAACTCGGCGTTCGCCTTCGCCTCGTTCTCGAGCTGCAGCGTCTTGCGCATCACATAGTCGTCGTAGTTCCCGGGCCACGAACTCAGGCGACCGCGGTCGAGCTCGACCACGCGCGTCGCGAGGCGGTTGACGAAGGCGCGGTCGTGGCTCACGAGCAGCAGCGCGCCGCGGAAACCGAGCAGCGTCTCTTCGAGCCACTCGATGGTGGCGATATCGAGGTGGTTGGTGGGCTCGTCGAGCAGCAGGATGTCGGGATCGCCGACGAGAGCGCGCGCGAGCAGCGCGCGCCGGCGCCAACCGCCCGAAAGGTCCGAGAAGCGGCGCTCACCGTCGAGCCCTAGCCGCGACATGATGGCGGCGACGCGGTGCTCCGTCTCCCAATCCTCCCCAGCGTCGGCCGGCAGCCCACCGCGGACGATGTCCGCCACCAGACCGTCGTGCACCGCATCGAGATCCTGCGCGAGCGTCGCCAACTTCGCACCCGGCCGGAGCCACACGGCGCCGTCATCGGGCACGGCGCCTCCCGACACCAGACGCAGCAGCGAGGACTTGCCCTCGCCGTTGCGGCCCACGAGGCAGACGCGTTCGCGCTCACCGACCTGCAGCGAGGCCTGCTCGAGCAGCGGACGGGAACCGAAGGCGAGCGAGACGGAGTCGAGCCGTAGCAGCACTCAGCCGTCCTGCAAAGCGAGGCCCTGCCCGCGGAAGAACTCGAGCGCGCGCTTGAACGCGTCCTCGGCATCCTCGCGGCGGTAGGACGCGCGGTAATCGGCGTGGAAACCGTGCCCCGCCTCCGGGTACACGACGATGTTGGAGGCGCGCGCCGCGGCCGAGGCGCCCTCGCGTGTCAGCGCGGCACGCATCGCCTCGACACCGTCGAGCGGGATGCCCGTGTCCTTGCCGGCGTAGAGCCCGAGCACCGGCGCGCGCAGCGATGCGGCGACATCGACCGCGTGCGCCGGTTGCAACGGCGACGGCTGCCCCACCACGCGGCCGTACCAGGCGACGCCGGCGGCGATCGCATCGCTGTGCGCGGCGTAGAGCCAGGTGATGCGGCCGCCCCAGCAGAAGCCGGTGACGCCCACCTTGCCTTCCTGGCCGCGCGCGCGGGTGCGCGCCCAGGCGAGCGTCGCGTCGAGATCGGCCATCACCTGTGCGTCCGGCACCTTCGCGACGATGTCGCGCATCAAAGACTGGATGTCGGCGACCTTGGAGGGGTCGCCCTGCCGTGCGAAGAGCTCCGGTGCCACCGCGAGCGCGCCGCGCTTCGCGAACCGGCGGCAGACATCGCGGATATGCTCGTGCACGCCGAAGATCTCCTGCACCACGAGCACGATGGGCAGCTTCGAGCCGCGCGCGGGTCGCGCGTAGTAGGCCGGCATCAGCCCGCCCGGCACCGGGATGCGCGCCTCGCCGGCATCGAGCCCATCGACCGAGGTCGTGATGGTCTCGGCGCTGACCGGCAGCGTCGCCGCGGCGAAACCGCCGGCGAGCGCGGTGGTGACGAAGCCGCGCCGGTCCAGAGTGGCGAGCGGCCGCAGGCTGCGCAGTTCATCGTCCATATCGCACTCCGTTGCGTGACGGCTCAGAAGCCGCATGTATATCATCTTACGCGGAGTCCTCACCCTCGCCGTCGCATCCGTCATCGCGATCATGGCGGTCGGACCGGCATCGGCGTCCTCCCCCGCCGCTTGGGCGCAGCATGACAAGGACACCCAGCAGGCCTGCGCCGCGGCCTCGGAGCTCAACAACCCCGTGGTACACCCGAAGACCGTGCTCTTCGACGACACCGTCGGCATGGATGCGCGTCTCGTGACGGGCACTTGGAAGCCCGCCCACATGAATGGCGCGAAAGCCGTGATGCTCTGCCTCTACGATCGGAAGACGCGGCGTGCCGTGGTGCAGGACGCCGACGCATGGCGGGGCGCGTTCACCACGGCGCCGGCCAAGCCGACGGCGCCTGCCGCAGCGCCCAAGCCCGCGGTCAAGGCGCCGGTCGCGCCGACGCCGCGGGCTCCGTGACCGGGATCAGCACCTCGTTGCGCCGCATGAACCAGGGCATGAACGGCGCGTCGTAACGGGCGATGATCGCGCTGTCTCCGGGCTCCGCCTTGAGCCCGAGGGCTGCGAGCTTGCCGCGCAGCTCGCGCTCATGCTCGCGGAAGTTCTCTTCGGTCCAACGGCCGGAGTACCGCCAGACGGCGATGCTGCGCGCCGGCACTTCGCGGATGCGCACCCTCGGGTCCGTCGGCTGCGGAACGGTGTCGCGGTCGTACTTGCGCGGAACCACGAACGCCACGCGGTACACCCCGCCCTCGCGCGCCTGCTCGACCGGTGCGGTCATCGCGATCTTCTCGCCGCGCTTCGCCTGCTCGACCGGCGCGGTCATCGCGATCTCGGCGCGCGCGGTGTTGTCGCCGCTGATGTAGCGGAACAGCCGCCCGAAGGCGACATTGCCCGCCTCC
>CANHFH010000082.1 GCA_947459825.1 Pseudomonadota bacterium
GCACCCGCAGCCGACCGAGCCGCGCGACCTCGGCCTCCGTGGCCTCGCGCTTGCGGCTGAAGAACGTCCATCGCTCATCGTCCACCAACCCGAGTTCGCGGCCCCGTTCGGTGAGCCGCAGATCGGCGTTGTCCTCGCGCAGCAGCAGGCGGTGCTCGGCGCGGCTGGTGAACATCCGGTACGGCTCGGTGACCCCGCGGGTCACGAGATCGTCGACCAGCACGCCGAGGTAGCCCTCGCTGCGGGTCGGCACCCAGGGGGTCTCGTCGCGCACCTGCCGGGCGGCGTTGAGCCCCGCGATGAGCCCCTGCGCCCCCGCCTCCTCGTAGCCGGTCGTGCCGTTGATCTGGCCCGCGAAGTAGAGGCCCGCAATGGCGCGGGTCTCGAGGGTCGGGCGCAGGTCGCGGGGGTCGAAGTAGTCGTACTCGATGGCGTAGCCGGGGCGGGTGATGTGCGCCTGCTCGAACCCCCGGATGCTGCGCACGAACTCGACCTGGACATCGTAGGGCAGGCTGGTCGAGATACCGTTCGGATAGACCTCGTGGGTATCGAGACCCTCGGGCTCGACGAAGATCTGGTGCGAGGTCTTGTCGGCGAAACGCTGGACCTTGTCCTCGACCGACGGGCAGTAGCGCGGGCCCACGCCCTCGATCTTGCCGGTGTACATCGGCGAGCGGTCGGAACCTGCCCGGATAAGGGCGTGGGTACGCTCGTTTGTCGCAGTTATGAAACAAGGAGCCTGTTTCGGATGCTCTTCGGCTCGTCCGAGGAACGAAAACACCGGTCGCGGGTCGTCCGAGTACTGGGGCGCCATGACCGAAAAGTCGATGCTGCGGCCATCGATGCGGGGCGGCGTGCCGGTCTTCAAGCGGCCCACCCGGAGGGGCAATTCCCGCAGCCGCGCGGCCAGCCGGTTGGAGGGCGGATCGCCCGCGCGACCCCCCGCATGCTGGTCGAGACCGACATGCATCCGACCGCCGAGGAAGGTGCCGACGGTGAGCACCACGGCGGGGGCTTCGAAGACGATGCCGCTGACCGTCACCACGCCCGTGACCCGTCCGCCCTCGACCCTGAGGTCGGCGACCTCCTGCTGGAAGAGCGACAGGTTCGGCTGGTTCTCGAGCACGCTGCGGATGGCCTGCCGGTAGAGCCGACGGTCGGCCTGGGCGCGGGTCGCGCGGACCGCCGGACCCTTGCTCGCGTTGAGGGTGCGGAACTGGATGCCGGCCCGGTCGACCGCCCGCGCCATCGCCCCGCCGAGGGCGTCGATCTCACGGACGAGGTGCCCCTTGCCGATGCCGCCGAAGGCCGGGTTGCAGCTCATCTGTCCCAGGGTCTCGATGCTCTGGGTCAGCAACAAAGTCTTGCGACCCATGCGGGCAGCCGCCAACGCGGCCTCGGTGCCGGCATGGCCGCCACCCACCACGATCACCTCGAAAGGTGTCTGTCCGCACCTGCTGCCGATCATGGTCGTATTGTAGACTCCCGACCCCATGACGCCCACGCGCCGGTCGCCCGGAAAGCTCGCGCTGTCCCTCGCGATGCTCGGCTCGTTGGGACTCGCGGCCTGCAGCCCACGCGGCCCGACCACGCCGCCTACCGTCGGGACCGGGCTCGTCAGCAAGCCCTGCATGCTGACCCACTCCTCCCGCCTCATGTCCCTCAAGGCGGAGTGCGCCACCCTCGAGGTCCCGGAGAACCCCTCCGGCGAGGGCCGACGGATCACCCTCTCGATCGTCCGGGTGCCGGCCATCAGCGAGCGCAAGGCGGCCGACCCGCTGTTCATCCTGGCGGGGGGTCCCGGGATGGGCGCGCAGGAGATGTATCCGGCGGTCGCCGCCGCGTTCAGCCGCGTCGGCCGCGACCGCGACATCATCCTGCTCGACCAGCGCGGCACCGGCACCTCGACCCCGCTCGCCTGCGCGCTCGACCCGGACGGTGCACTGCTCCGCGGCAAGGTAGCGACCGTCGAGGACATCGATGCCGCCGCGCGGGACTGTCTCGATGAGCTGCGCGCCAAGCACGATGTCCGTCAGTACACGACCAGCGTGGCGGTGCGCGACCTCGAGACGGTGCGCGAAGCGCTCGGCGCCGAGCGCATCAACCTCTACGGCATCTCCTACGGCACGCGCGTCGCGCAGCACTACCTGCGCCGCCACCCCGACCGGGTGCGCAGCGTGGTGCTCGACGGCGTCGTGCCGCCCGGTCTCGCGCTCGGGCCGGCCATCGCCACCGACGCCGAAGCCGCCCTCGCACGCATCTTCAAGCGCTGCACCGCGCAGCCCGCCTGTCGCAGCGCCTTCGGCGATCCCACCGCCACCTACCGCAGCCTGCTCGAGCGGCTGCGGACCACGCCCCGCGAGGTACGGCTGCCCGACCCGCGCACCGGCGAGCCGCGCTCGCTGCGCTTCGGCCACCACCACCTCGCCGCAGTGCTGCGCCTGTCCAGCTACGACGCCTCGCAGGCCGCGCTGCTGCCGGTCGCGTTGCACGAAGCGGCGACCAAAGAGAACTTCACCCCGCTCGCCTCCTCTTTGCTGATGCTGTACGGTTCGATGCAGGGCAGCATCGCGACCGGCATGCACTACAGCGTCGTGTGTTCGGAGGACATCCCGTTCGTCGGCGCCGTCGACCGCGCGCGTCTCGCCGCCACCTACATGGGCACCGAGATGATCGACACGCTGCAGCGCGTCTGCGCGTCGTGGCCGCGCGGCCCGGTCGACGCCGACTTCCGCGAACCGCTCTCCACCGCCGTGCCGGTGCTCCTGCTCTCGGGCGCCGACGATCCGGTGACGCCGCCGTCCTACGGCGAAGCCGCGCTGCGCGGTCTCACCGATGCGCGCCATGTGGTGCTCGCGGATGCCGGCCACGGCCAGCTCGGCGCGCCCTGCATGGACAGGGTGCTGCGCGACTTCATCGACACCGCGCAGCCCTCGAAGCTCGACCTCAAGTGCCTCGACAAGCGCAGCACCGCGCCGTTCTTCACCTCGCTCGCCGGGCCGCCGCCATGATCGAGGCCCGCGGCCTCAGCAAGTCCTTCGGCAAGGTGCAGGCCGTACGCGAGGTCAGCTTCACCGCGCGCGACGGCCGCATCACGGGGCTGCTCGGCCCGAACGGCGCCGGCAAGTCCACCACGCTGCGCATGCTCTGCACCGTGCTGCAGCCCGACGCCGGCCAGGCGCTGATCGACGGCCATGTGGTCGCCGACGAACCGATCGCCGCGCGCCGCCTGATCGGCGTGCTGTCGCATTCCTCCGGTCTCTACCCGCACCTCACCGGCCGCGAGAACATCGCCTACTTCGGCGAACTGCACGGTCTGGCGCGCCGCGAGGCGCTGCGCCGCGCCGACGAGCTCGTCGAGATGCTCGACCTCGCGGAGTGCGCGCAGCGCAAGGCGAAGGGTTTCTCGCAGGGTCAACGCCTCAAGACCGCGCTGGCGCGCGCGCTGGTGCACGCGCCGCGCAACCTCGTGCTCGACGAGCCCACCAACGGCCTCGATGTCATGTCGGTGCGCAGCCTGCGCGTGCTGCTCGACCGGCTGCGCGACGCAGGCCAGTGCATCCTGTTCTCCAGCCATGTGATGCAGGAGGTGGCGATGCTCTGCGACGATGTCGTCGTCATCGCGCACGGCACCGTGGTCGCGAGCGGTTCGCCCGACGAGCTGCGCGCGCGGTCCGGCGAGGACGGGCTCGAGGACGCGTTCGTGAAGCTCATCGGCTCCGGCGAAGGGCTCGGCTGACATGCGCGGCATCCTCACCGTCTTCCGCAAGGAGTTCCTCGAGAACCTGCGCGACCGGCGCACGATCTTCTCCGCGCTGCTGTTCGGTCCGCTGTTCGGTCCGTTGTTCTTCGTGCTGATGATCAACATCATGCAGCAGCAGGCCGAGACCCGCGACGAGCAGCAGGTGGAGGTCGCGGTGTCCGGCGGCGCGTATGCGCCCAACCTGCTGGCGCTGTTCGCCGAGCGCGGCATCACCGTGAAGCCCGTGACGCTCGACGAGGCCGGCGCGCGCCGCGCCATCGCCGCGGGCGACCAACGGACCGTGGTGGTGGTACCGCAGGAGTTCCCGTCGCGGCTCGCCGCAGGGCAGCCCGCGGACATCAGCCTGTACTTCGACCGCTCGAGCGAGATGGGCAGCAGCGCCACGAACCGCGTGCGCGATGCGGTCGACGACTACGGCCGGCACATCGCGCAGTCGCGGCTGCTGCTGCGCGGCGTCGACCCGACGCTGCTGCGTCCGGTGGTGGTGAAGGGCATCGATGTCTCGACGCCGAAGGCGCGCGCCGTGCTCGCGCTCGGCACGCTGACCTTCTTCGTCATCCTCGCGATGCTCACGGGCGGCCTCTACCTCGCGATCGACTCGACCGCGGGCGAGCGCGAACGCGGTTCGCTCGAGGCGCTGCTGACCACGCCGCTGCCGCGCTCGTACCTCATCTACGGCAAGATCCTCGCGACCACCGCATACATGCTGCTTTCTTTGACGGTGACGCTGGTCGCGCTGTCGATCGCGCTGCAGTTCACGCGCCTCGAGGACTGGGGCATGAGCGTCGACCTGTCGCCGCGGTCGGTGCTCGCGATGGTGCTGCTCACCGCGCCGCTGAGCCTCGCGGGCGCGGGCCTGATGACCATCGTCGCCTCGTTCACGCGCAGCTTCCGAGAGGCGCAGACCTATCTCAGCATCGTGCTGATGGTGCCGACGCTGCCGCTCGCCCTCGTCGGCCTGCTCGACCTCAAGCCCACCGTCGCCGCGATGGCGACGCCGTCGCTCAGCCAACATTTTTTGATGACGCGGGTGCTGCGCGGCGAGTGGCCGCAAGGCTGGGAGATCCTGCTGTCGGCGGGCGTCAGCCTCGCGCTCGGCCTGCTGCTCGCCTGGATCGCCGGGCGGCTCTACGAGCGCGAGCAGATCCTCGGCTGAGCGGACCGGTTGCCGCGCGGGGTCAGACCGACCGCTTACCGGCGTCCCGGGTCCTCGCCTCGGTCAACAGCTGGCAGCAACGCCCGACCTCGCGGGCCGCGAAACTCCGGGCCTCCACCTCATAGAGGTTCCGCCAGTAGCCGACCCGCAACCATTCCCGAAGATAGCGGAAAATGGATAATCGGTGCGTATCCCATTGATTCAGAACGTGGCAGTACTCATGCAGTACGAACTCAGGGTCGGCGAAGAAGTCCTCCGCCCGGCCCCGTAGCCAGATCCGTGACGGCCCGGTGATGGCCGCGACCCAGGGCAGCGGCCACAACCACCAGACCCGCTCATGCACCTGAACGGTGCGCACCGATCCCTCGCCGAACAGTACGCCCAGTGTCATCGCCCAGTCGTCCGACAGATGCACGTGCGTCCGCTTCATGGCCCGTAGAACACTTTTGAAGCGTTGCGAGAGGAGGATGGCGAAAATCTATGGGTCATTTAACAAAGTCAAGGACACAATGGTCTAGAATCCAGCTTGGTTCGGGGGCATTGCCCTACCAAACAATCAACATACAACGGGACCGGGGTCACATGACGGGTTCATTCCGCGCGCCGCGATCGGCGCGCCGCTACGCGGTCCTTCTTGCGTTGCTGCCTGCCGGTGCGTGGGCGGCCGATCCGCAGATCACCTCAGTCATCTCCAACCCCGCCATCGCCACGGCGGGCGGTAACTACGCCTACGCGGTCGGCATCGACAACTCCGCGCCTGACGCCTCCACCGGCACCGTGCTCACCATGACGGTGCCGAGCGGCGCGACCTTCGTGTCGGCCTCGCCCGCGGGCGCCAACTGCAGCGCGACCAGCGCCACCGTCGTCACCTGCAACATCGGCACTCTGGCGGGCAACGGCACCGCCGCACAGGTCGTCGACTTCACCTGGAAAGCGCTCGGCCCCGGCCCCGTCGTCCTCACCGGCACCGCGGCGATCAGCTCGGGCAACGACACCAACCTCACCAACAATTCGCAGAGCGTCAACACCACGGTCAACAGCGGCGCGGATCTCAGCCTCGCCATGACCGACTTCCCGGATCCGGTGGTCGGCGGCGCGAACGTCACCTACACGCTCACCGCCACCAACAACGGACCGAACGCCTCGGGCAACCTGTCGCTCACCACCAGCGTGCCGGGCTCGACGACCTTCGCCAGCATCACGGAGAACGGCTGGTCCTGCACCACGCCTGCCGTCGGCGCGATCGGCAACATCACCTGCACGCGCCCCGGTCCGTTGGCGGTCGGCGCGAGCGCGCCGCCCGTGGAGTTCCAGGCGAAGGTGAACGCCACCAGCGGCAACATCACCGCCAGCGCCAGCATCGCGCCGGCCCCGGGCGCGGTACCCGACCCCGACACCGACAACAACAGCGCCACCGTGACCACCGTGGTGCTGCCCGGCGCCGATGTCTTCATGGCGAGCAAGTCCGTCTCGCCCAACCCGGTGATCGCCGGCCAGGACGCGACCTTCACGCTCGCCCCGCGCAACAACGGTCCGGCGCTCGCCACGAACGTCGTCGTCACCGACCCGCTGCCGGCCGGCTGGACCTTCGTGTCGGCCGTCGGCACAGGTTGGTCCTGCTCGCACGCCGGCGGCACGGTCACCTGTTCGCGCGCTGCCTATGCGGTCGGCGCCACCAACAACATCACCATCGTCGCCACGCCGCCCTCCAACGCGGTCGTCGGCCCGACCGGCACGAGCTTCTCCAACACCGCCAGCATCTCCACCACCGACACCGACCCGAACCTCGGCAACAACAGCGCGAGCACCGGCACCTTCAATGTGCTGCCCGACGGCGCTGACCTGCGTCTTGCCAAAACCAAGTCGCCGGACCCCGTCGCGCAAGGCTCGCAGGTCACCTCCACCATCACCGTCAGCAACGGCGGTCCGCGCGCCGCCACCGGTCCGCTGCGCGTGGTCGACCAGCTGAGCGGCGAGACCTATGTCTCCGCGTCGGGCACCGGTTGGTCCTGCTCGGTCAGCGGCGACACCGTGACCTGCGACCACCCGAACCCCAACCCCGGCCTCGCGACCAACGCCTCGCTGCCGCAGCTGACGATCATCACCACCGCCACCGTGAACGGCACGGCCACCAATGTGGCCTGCACCGGCAGCTCGCTGCCCGCGGGCGCCGCGGCCAACGGCGCGACGTCGCGCCAGCCGATCGAGGGCGACCCCAACCCGACCAACGACTGCAACTCGCAGAGCACGAGCTCCACCTTCGTCCAGCCGGACCTCGCTATCGCAAAGACCACCAGCACACCGACCGGCGGCGACAAGATCGTCTCCGCCACCGAGAGCTCGGTCACCTACACCGTGGTGGTGACCAACGCCTCGACCACGCCGCAGAACGCCACCGGCGTGCGCTTCAGCGACAGCCTGCCCGCCTTCGTCAGCGGCACCAGCGTCAACACGCCGATCGTAGCCACGGTCGGCGGCACCGCGGGCAGTACCGCCACCTTCAACTGCAGCGTGAGCGGCGCCACCGTCAACTGCGCCCAGACCGGCGGCGTGCTCGTCACGGGCGGCACCGTCACCGTGGCGATCACCGTCAACCGCCCGATGGGCGACGGCACCTACACGAACACCGCCTCCGTCACCAACGTCGTGGAGGGCGACCCCAACCCGGGCAACAACACCGCGACCGACACGGTGACCATCGTCCCGATGACCGACATGGAGATGACGAACAAGACCATCGAGCCCGCCACCACCAAGGCCGGTCAGGTCGGGATCTACGTGATGTCGTTCCGCAACAACGGCCCGTCGATCGCCCAAGGCGTCGTCGTCACCGACACCTTCACCTTCTCGGGCGGCGACCCCGGCTTCACGGTCACGGAGATCACGCCCAGCCAGGGCTCCTGCACGGCCGGCGTCGGCAACCCGGGCGGCCTCGCCGCCGGCGATGTGCTCAACGGCGCGCGCAACAGCTTCACCTGCCAGATCGGCAGCATGTCGCCCGGCGAGTCGCGGACCGTGACGCTGAAGGGTCGACCGAACTTCAGGAGCGGCAACCTGCAGCGCACCTTCACCAACATCGCCAACGTCACCACCACCACCGCCGAACGGCCCGACGGCACCGATGGCGGCAACAACGCACGCGGCCCGGTCACGCTCACCGTCGCCCCGGCCGAGCTCGACCTCGTCGTCGCCAAGACCGACGGCGGCGTCACTCCGGCCTTCGACCCGGTAGCCTACGACGTCGGCAACACCTTCCTCCACTACCGCGTCAACACCACCAACAACTCCGGATCCTACGCCACGGGCGCGCAGATCGCCGAGACCATGACGCCGCCTACGGGCAAGCGCATCCGCTTCGTCTGCGACACCACCGCCTACGGCGGCAGCACCTGCAACCCGACCGCCCTGTGCACCAACCGCGACACCACCTCTGCGCCCGGCACGGCGATCAGTTTCTCCTGCGATCTGCCGGCGGGCAACGCGACCACGGGACCGGCGGTCGGCGACCTCGCCGTCGGCCAGACCAAGAGCGTCTTCCTGCGCTTCGAGGTGCTCGATAACCCGGCGCCGACCGGCGACAAGTACAACAACTCGGTCACCGTCTCCGCGAACGAGCCTGACACGCTGTCCGCCAACAACACCGCGGTGGAAGAGACTACCGTCCGCCGCCGCGTCGCACTCGCGGTCGTGAAGACCGCCAGCAAGGCGACCGTGACGATGCGCGAGCCGTTCGACTGGCAGATGGTGGTCACCAACGCCGGCCCCGGCGACTCGCTCGACACGAGGCTCAACGATTCGCTGGCCGCGGGCACCGAGGTCATCGGCGGCGCGAGCGCCATCACCTGGACCAAGACGGCGCCGGCCGCGAGCGGCACCTGCAGCCTGTCGGGTCTCGTCATCAGCTGCTCGATGGGCCAGCTCGACGCGGGCGGCAGCATCACCATCACCGTGCCGGTGCGCATCGTCACCTATCCATCGGGCGGCGTGCAGAGCAACACCGCCACGGTCAACACCGATCCCTTGATCATCGGCGGCATCGACGGCGACTCCAGCAACGACTCCAGCACGAGCACCATCAACGTCACGCGCTCCTCGATCGCCGGCACCGTGTTCCAGGACCGCGTGCGCGACGGCGCGAACGGCGGCACGCCGCAGGCGGCGGCGCAGGAACCGCGCATCTCGGGCGTGTCGCTGGCGCTCGCCGGAACCGACCTCTACGGCGGCCCGTTCACCGCCACCGCCACCACCGACGGCAACGGCAACTTCCTGTTCAACGATCTGCCGCCGTCGACGGCCGGCGGCTACACCATCACCCAGACCCAACCGGCAGGCTTCATCAACGGCACCGTCGATCCGCCGGCGGCGGGCGCGGACGCGCCCTCCGATGGCGGCACCTACGCGCGCGGCGGCACCAGCGGCAACTCCACCTACACCGCTGTCGTGCTGGACGGCGCCACCGCCGCGGTGCGCTACAACTTCCCCGAGATCCGCCAGCCGACGCTGTCGGGCTTCGTCTACCTCGACAAGAACGCCAACGACATCCGCGACCCCGCGACCGACACCGGCATCAGCAGCGCCACCGTGCGCCTGCTCGATGCGACGACGCTCGCGCAGATCGCCACCACCACCACCAACGCGAGCGGCGCCTACTCGTTCACGGGCCTCGACCCGCTCGTCGCCTACACGCTGGAGCAGCCGCTGC
>CANHFH010000083.1 GCA_947459825.1 Pseudomonadota bacterium
GATGGGGATGTGTGCGCGGCAGCAGGACTCGATGAAGCGCGCGGCTTTGGCCGCGCCGTCGGCGTCGATCGGGCCGTTGTTGGTGATGATGCCGAGCGGATGGCCGTCGAGCCGCGCGTTGCCGCAGACGGTGGCCGAGCCGAACCCTTGCGCGAACTCCATGAACTCGGAGCCGTCGACCAGCCGCACGATCACCTCACGCATGTCGACCGGTTGGCGCGGATCGGCCGGCATGATGCCGAGCAGCTCCTCCGCGTCGTGGCGCGGTGGCGGCGCGGCCGTGGTCTGTGGCATGCCGCCGTAGCCGAGCTTGCCTACCAGTTCGCGCGCCATACGGATCGCGTCGCGGTCGTCCTCGGCGAGGTAGTGGCCGAGGCCGGACACGGTGGTGTGCATCTCGGCGCCGCCGAGCTCCTCCTCGGTGGCGACCTCGCCGGTCGCGGCGAGCAGCAGCGGCGGACCGGCGAGGAAGGCGCGCGAACGACCGCGCACCATGACGATGTAATCGGACAGCCCGGTCTGATATGCGCCGCCCGCGGTGGACGAACCGTGCACGACGGTGACGACCGGCAGCTCCGCGGCCGAGAGCCGCGCGAGGTTGCGGAACAGGTTGCCGCCGTGCACGAACTCCTCGACCCGGTAGTTGAGCAGGTTGGCGCCTGCGCTTTCGACCAGCTGCACATAGGGCAGGCGGTTCTGCAGCGCGATCTCCTGCGCGCGCAGCTGCTTGTCGAGGCCGCGCGGCTGCAGTGCACCGGCGTCGATGCCGCTGTCGTTGACGGCGACCACGCAGCGCGTGCCCGACACCTGGCCGATGCCCGCCACCACGCCGCCGCCGGGGACGCTCTTGTCGGGATCGGGGTCGTCGAGGCGGTAGCCCGCGAGCGTGCTGAACTCGAGGAACGGCGCACCGGGGTCGAGCAGCAGCGCGAGGCGTTCGCGCGGCAGCAGCTGCCCGCGGCGCGCGAAGCGCGGCCCGGCCGCCGCCGATCTGTCGCGCGTGCGCTGCTCGAGGTCGCGCACGCGCGCCAAGGTCTCGAGCATGCGCTCGCGGGCGGCTACGAAGGGCGCCGAGGCGGTGACCAGAGCCGATGTGAAGCCGGTCACGGCACCGTCTCCGCGGCCGGCGCGCGCAGCGCCATGCCGAGCATCGTGTCGACCAGCTGCTCGAAGGACATCGGGCCGCGCGGATCGAACCAGGTCTCGCTCCAGCTGATCATCCCGGCGAGCAGCCGGCGCAGCACCGGCGGATCGACGCTCACCAGCGAACCGGCCGCGGCCTCCCGCAGCACCGTGAGCCAGAGGTCCTCGTAGTCCTTGCGCAGCGCCAGCACCTCGGCCTGCCGCGGCTTCGACAGCGAATCCCAGCAATGCACCAGCACCGCCATCGCCTCGCGCGTGTCGCCGACGATCGACTGCAGCTCGCAGGCGATGAGCGCGCGCAGCCGCGCGTGCGGATCGTGTACGCCCGCCACCGCGGCCTCTATGCGCGCGGTGTTGAAGCGGATCACCTCGATCATCACCGCCTTCAGGATCTCTTCCTTGCTGCTGAAGTGGTGGAACAGGCTGCCGGAGAGGATGCCCACCGCGGCGGCGATGTCGCGCACCGTGGTGCGCTCGAAGCCCTGCTCGCGGAACAGCCGCGCGGCGGCCGACAGCAGCTTGCCGCGCGGGGTGTCGTCCATGCCCGTGACCGGGGGCAGAGGGCGGGGTTTTCTTAATGGGTTCATGTATCTACGGATGTTGCCAAAGCAAGCGCTTGCTTGGTAGTGTAGGACTTTCCGGTGCCGGGGAACAGCCCCCCGCCGGGCTCCTCGAACCACGGCAGGACCCCCAAGGTGGACACCCGCAAGATCCGCATCGGCTGCGCTTCGGCCTTCTGGGGCGACACCAACGCCGCCGCCGCACAGCTCGTGCGCCATGGCGGGCTCGACTACCTCGTCTTCGACTATCTCGCCGAGATCACGATGTCGATCCTGGCGGCGGCGCGCGCCAAGGACCCGACGAGCGGGTACGCCATCGATTTCGTCACCGAGGTGATGGCGCCGCTCGCAAAGGAGATCGCCGCGCGTCGCATCCGGGTGGTCGCCAACGCCGGCGGCGTCAACCCTGAGGCCTGTCGCGACGCGCTGCGACGCGCGTTCGATGCGGTCGGTGTATCGCTGCGCATCGCGCTCGTCACGGGCGACGATCTGCAGCCACGGCGCGCGGAGATCGAAGGCGAGGTGTCGTCGCTGGAGGATGGCGCCGCGCTGCCGCCGCGCACGCTCAGCATGAACGCCTATCTCGGCGCGCTGCCGATCGCAGAGGCGTTCGGGCGCGGCGCCGATGTCGTGGTGACGGGCCGCGTCGCCGACAGCGCGCTCGTGCTCGGTCCGCTGATGCACGCCTTCAGCTGGTCGCCCGACGACCACGATCGGCTCTCGCAAGGCTCGCTCGCCGGCCACATCATCGAGTGCGGCGCGCAGTGCACCGGCGGCAACTTCACCGACTGGGAGTCGGTGACGGGCTATGAGGACATGGGCTTCCCGATCGTCGAGTGCGAGGCCGACGGCAGCTTCGTCGTGACGAAGCCCGACGGCACGGGCGGTCTCGTCACGCCGCACACGGTCGGTGAGCAGCTGCTCTACGAGATCGGCGATCCACGCGCCTATCTGCTGCCGGACGTGGTCTGCGATTTCACGCAGGTGAAGCTCGAGCAGGTCGGACCCGACCGCGTGCGCGTGACCGGCGCCCGCGGCCTGCCGCCCGCCGCCACCTACAAATGCAGCGCCACCTGGCTCGACGGCCACCGCATCACCGCGACCTTCGTCATCGGCGGCATAGATGCGCCGCGCAAAGGGGCACGCGTGGCGCAGGCCATCCTCGCCCGTGTGCGCCGCCTGCTCGGCGAGGCCGGCCTCGCGGACCTGCGCGAGACCGATGTCGAGGTGCTGGGCGCGGAAGCCACCTACGGCGCCCACGCGCGACCGGCCGTCACCCGCGAGGTGGTGGTGAAGATCGCCTGCGTGCACGACGACAAGCGGGCGCTGCGGCTGTTCGCGCGCGAGATCGCGCAGGCCGCGACCGGCATGGCCCCCGGCCTGACAGGCTTCGTCGGCGGCCGGCCGAAGGACAGCCCGCGGGTGCGGCTGCACTCATGCCTCGTGCCGAAATATTTGATCACTCCTCGCGTGGACCTCGACGGCGACACGCAGCCGGTACCGGTACCGGGCACGGGCGGGTTCGATCCGGCGACGCTGTGCCCGCAGCCCGCCGGTCCGACGGCGGAGGGCGAGGTCACCGTGCCGCTGCTGTGGCTCGCCGTCGCGCGTTCCGGCGACAAAGGCGACCACGCCAACATCGGTGTCATCGCTCGTGACCGCGACCATCTGCCGTGGTTGCGCGCCGCGCTCACCGAGCAGGCGGTCGCCGCGTACATGGCGCATGTGCTCGACCCTGTGCGCGGCAAGGCCACGCGCTGGGAGCTGCCGGGCATCGGCGGGTTCAACTTCCTGCTCGAGCACGCGCTCGGCGGGGGCGGCGTCGCGAGCCTGCGCATCGACCCGCAGGGCAAGGCCTTCGCCCAGCAGCTGCTCGACTTTCCGGTGCCGGTGCCCGCCGCGCTCGCCGCCGCGCTCAATCCGCCTTGAAGTCGACCAGCGTCACCCCTTCGGCGACCTGCGCGCCTTCGGTGACATGTACCGCCTCGACCACGCCATCGGCGGGCGCGGTGATGACATGTTCCATCTTCATCGCCTCGAGGGCGAGCAGAGCCGCGCCCCGCCTGACGCGGTCGCCCGCGCGCACATGCAGCACGACCACGCGGCCCGGCATCGGTGAACGCAGCCCGCCTTCGGCGGCTTCATCGCCGCCAGAGGGCTCGCGCGGGTCGATGAACGCCACCGCCGCCTGTCGGCCGTCGACCCGTACATGCAGCACACCGTCGTGCACGTACGTCTGCGCGAGCAGCCGATGGCCGTCGATCCCGAGCGCGAGCATGCCGTCCGCCTCGTGCGTCGCGCGCAGCGCCACGGTGTCGCCGCCGGTTGCGGTGCCACCGCCCACGGTACCGCCGGTCGAGCCGCTTGCCGCCGCGTCGTCGAAAGCAACCTGCCAACCGTCGGCGGCGTAGCGCACCTGCAGCACACGGCGTTCTTCGCCGTTGGTGGTCGATGCAAGCGTGACGCGGCGCTGATACACGCCGGCGAGCCGGAAGCCATCGCGTGCGGCCCACGGCGAAGCGCCCTGAGCAGCGCCGCCTCGGTGACCGGCGGACGACGGATCGGCTGCAGCTTCGTCCAGCAGCAGCGACGCAAGCGCCGCCAGCCACACTTCGCGCGGCAGCGGCTCGGGGTCGGCGAACAGCGCTCCGCGCTCGCGCTCGATGAGATCGGTGTCGAGGTCGGCCGCGCGCACCGCACGCGTATCGATGAGCCGCGCGAGGAAGCCGAGGTTGTCGCGCGGGCCGACGAGGAAGTTTTCGCGCAATGCCTGGCGCAGGCGCGCGAAGGCTTGATCGCGATCCGTACCGTGCGCGATGAGCTTGGCGATCATCGCATCGTAGTGCGGGGTGATCTCGTCCCCCGCTTCGACGCCGGCATCGAGCCGTACGCCCGGCAGCGTGGTGGGCTGCCGCCAATGCAGGATGCGACCGGGCGAGGGCAGGAAGCCGCGAGCCGGGTCTTCGGCGTACAGCCGCAGCTCCACCGCATGGCCGTCGAGACGCACCTCGTGCTGCGCGAGCGGCAGCGGCTCACCGCCGGCGATGCGCAGCTGCCACTCGACGAGGTCGAGGCCCGTGATCATCTCGGTCACCGGATGCTCGACCTGCAGCCGCGTGTTCATCTCCATGAAGAAGAACTCGCCGTCCGGCGCGACGATGAACTCGACGGTGCCCGCCCCGACATAGCCGACGCGCAGCGCGGCGTTGACGGCGGCCTGTCCCATCGCGGCGCGGCGCTCGGCGGTCATGCCCGGCGCCGGCGCCTCCTCGAGGACTTTCTGATGACGGCGCTGGATGGAGCAGTCGCGCTCGCCGAGATGGATGGCGCGGCCGTGGGTGTCGGCGAACACCTGCACCTCGATGTGCCGCGGTCGCAGGATGCAGCGCTCGATGAGCACGCGCGCATCGCCGAACGCTGCGGCGGCCTCACGCTGACAGGCGGCGAGCGCGGCCGCGAAGTCCTCGCGCCGGTCGACGCGCCGGATGCCTTTGCCGCCGCCGCCCGCGCTCGCCTTGATGAGCAGCGGCCAGCCGATGCGGTCGGCCTCGGCGAGCAGCGTCGCCTCGTCCTGCCGTTCGCCGTGGTAGCCGGGCGTGAGCGGCACCCCGGCATCCTCGAGCAGCCGCTTGGCCTCGGACTTCGAGCCCATCGCGCGGATCGCCGCGGGCGGCGGGCCGACGAACACCAGACCCGCGGCCGCGCAGGCCGCGGCGAAGTCGGCGTTCTCGGACAGGAAGCCGTAGCCGGGATGGACGGCGTCCGCGCCGCTGGCACACGCCGCGGCGAGCAGGGCGCCGATGTCGAGGTAGCTCTGGCGCGCCGGCGCGGGGCCGATGCGCACGGCCTGATCGGCGAGCCGCACATGGCGTGCGTCGCGGTCGGCGTCGGAGTGCACGGCGACGGTGGCGATGCCGAGCCGCCGCGCGGTGCGGATGATGCGGCAGGCGATCTCGCCGCGGTTGGCGATCAACAGCCGGCGGGGCAGGGCGCTCATCGGCGGCGCACTCAACCGCCGCGCCAGCGCGGCGTCTCGCCGGCGAGCAGTGCGCGCACACCCTCGACACCTTCGTCGGAGGCACGAGCGTCGGCGATGCACTCGACGGTGCGGCGCGCGAGCGCGCCGTCGATGGGTCGTCCGTTGACCTCGCGCAGCAGCCGCTTGGTCTCGGCGAGCGCGCGCGGACCGGCATCGCGCATCGCGGCGGCCAGCGCGTCGACCCGCGTATCGAGCGCATCGACGGTCGCGACCTCACCGACGAGCCCGGTGCGCAGCGCGGTCGCGGCGTCGAAGACATCGGCCACCAGCATGTGGCGCAGACCTGCGCGGTAGCCCATCGCGCGCAGCACATAGGGCGAGATGGTGGCGGGGACGAGGCCGAGCCGCACCTCGGAGAAGCAGAAGCGCGCGTCTTCGGCGGCGACCACGATGTCGCAGGCGGAGATCAGGCCGGTGCCGCCCGCGTAGCAGGCACCATGGACGCGTGCGATGGTCGGTTTGGCGAGTCCGTCGAGCGTCTGCAGCAGGCGCGCGAGGCAGCCTGCGTCCTCGATGTTCTGCGCACGGTCGTAAGCCGCCGCCTGGGTCATCCAGCGCAGGTCGGCGCCGGCGCAGAACACCTTGCCGCGCCCACCGAGCACGACGACGCGCACCGCGGGGTCGGCCTCGAGCCGCTGCAGCGTCACGCCGAGCTCGTCGAGCAGCGCGGGGTTCAGCGCGTTGCGCAGCTCGGGACGCGCGAGCCAGACGCGGGCGATGCCCGAGTCGACCGTGCATTCGATGACCTTTGCAGCATCCGGCGTGGTGTCGTTCATGGTGCGTCCTGGCTGACGGCGGTCACATGCGGAACACGCCGAAGCGCGTCTCCGGGATCGGTGCGTTGAGCGATGCGGCGAGCCCGAGCGCGAGCACGCGGCGGGTGTCGGCGGGATCGATGACGCCGTCGTCCCAGAGGCGTGCGGTGGCGTAGAACGGGTCGCCCTGGGTCTCGTACTGGCGGCGGATGGGGTCCATGAACGCCTGCTGCTCGGCGTCGCTCCAGGCGCCGCCCTTGGCCTCGATGCCGTCGCGCCGCACACGCGCCAGCACCTGCGCCGCCTGCTCACCGCCCATCACGCTGATGCGCGCGTTCGGCCACATCCACAGGAATCGGGGCGAGTAGGCGCGGCCGCACATGGCGTAGTTGCCGGCGCCGAAGCTGCCGCCGATGACCACGGTGAACTTCGGCACCTGCGCGCAGGCGACCGCGGTGACCATCTTGGCGCCGTGGCGCGCGATGCCCTCGTTCTCGTACTTCTTGCCGACCATGAAGCCGGTGATGTTCTGCAGGAACACGAGCGGGATGCGGCGCTGGCAGGCGAGCTCGATGAAGTGTGCACCTTTCTGCGCGGATTCCGAGAACAGGATGCCGTTGTTGGCGACGATGGCCACCGGCATGCCTTCGAGGTGCGCGAATCCGGTGATGAGCGTGGTGCCGAAGCGCGCCTTGAACTCGTCGAACTCGCTGTCGTCGACCAGCCTTGCGATCACCTCGCGTACATCGAAGGGCGATCGCAGGTCGGTGGGCACGAGGCCATAGAGGTCATCGGCCGGGAAGCGCGGTGGCCGCGGCGCGCGGACCTGCAGCCCGCCCGGCTGTGCCGCATCCTGCGGACGCGCGGTGTTGAGCGCCGCGACGATGCGCCGCGCCCGTCCGAGCGCCTGTGCGTCGTCCTCGGCGAGGTGGTCGGCGACGCCCGAGAGCCGCGTGTGGACATCGCCGCCTCCCAATTCCTCGGCGGTGACGACCTCGCCGGTCGCGGCCTTCACCAGCGGCGGACCGCCGAGGAAGATCGTGCCCTGGTCGCGCACGATGACCGATTCATCGCTCATCGCCGGCACATACGCGCCGCCCGCCGTGCAGCTGCCGAGCACCACCGCGATCTGCGCGATGCCGGCGGCCGACAGGTTGGCCTGGTTGAAAAAGATGCGGCCGAAGTGGTCGCGGTCGGCGAACACCTCGTCCTGGTTGGGCAGGTTGGCGCCGCCCGAGTCCACGAGGTAGACGCAGGGCAGGCGGTTCTCGCGGGCGATCTCCTGCGCGCGCAGGTGCTTCTTGACGGTGATCGGGTAGTAGGTGCCGCCCTTCACCGTGGCGTCGTTGCAGACCACCACGCACTCGCGGCCGGCGATGCGGCCGATGCCGGTGATGATGCCGGCGCCCGGCGCCTCGCCGCCGTACATCCCGCCGGCGGCGAGCGGCGACAGCTCGAGGAACGGCGTGCCGGGGTCGAGCAGCAGGTCGATGCGTTCCCGGGGCAGCAGCTTGCCGCGCGCCACATGCCGCGCCCGGGACTCCGCGCCGCCGCCCTGCGCCGCCTCGGCGGTGCGCCGCTGCAGCTCCGCGACCAGCGCGCGCGCCGCCGCGTCGCGCTCCTGGAACTGCGCGCTGCCGCGGTCGACGCTGGTGCCGATGATCGCCATGCCCGCCCCGTGATGCTGCCTGCCGCCCGGTGGCGCGACGCCACCGTTTGGAGTATTGTCCGACAATACTACGATTGTACGCCTGGAGGCAACGCCATGCCCGACATCGACGGACTGCTGCTCGACCCTTTGGACGACCCGGCGCTCGCCGAGGTGCGGGACGCGGTGCGCCGCTTCGCGCGCGAGCAGGTGGCGCCGCTCGCGGCCGCGGTCGACCGCGACAACGAGTTCCCCCGGCGGCTGTGGCGCATGTTCGGCGAGCAGGGCCTGCTCGGGCTCACCGTCCCGGCGCGTTGGGGCGGGAGCGATCTCGGCTATCTGGCGCACATCATCGCCATGGAGGAGATCTCGCGCGCCTCGGCCTCGGTCGGCCTCAGCTACGGCGCCCACTCGAACCTCTGCGTCAACCAGATCCGCCTCAACGGCACCGATGCGCAGCGCGACCGCTGGCTGCCGCGCCTCGTGAGCGGCGAGCACATCGGCGCGCTCGCGATGTCGGAGCCGGGCGCCGGGTCAGATGTCATGTCGATGCAGACCCGCGCCGAACGGCGCGGCGACGCGTTCGTGCTGAACGGCCGCAAGATGTGGATCACCAATGGACCCGATGCGGATGTGCTCGTCATCTACGCGCGCACCCGACCGGAACCCGGCTCGCGCAGCGTCACCGCGTTCATCGTCGAGGGCGGAACGCCCGGTTTCTCGCGCTCCCCCAAACTCGACAAGTTCGGCATGCGCGGCTCGAACACCTGTGAGCTCGTGTTCGAGGACTGCGTGGTACCGGCCGAGAACGTGCTCGGCGAGGTCGACCGCGGCGCGCGCGTGCTGATGAGCGGGCTCGATTACGAGCGGGCCGTGCTCGCCGCCGGTCCGCTCGGCATCATGGCGGCGGCGCTCGACCTCGCGTTGCCCTATGTGCACGAGCGCAAGCAGTTCGGCGCGCCCATCGGCAGCTTCCAGCTGATGCAGGCGAAGGTGGCCGACATGTACACCGAGCTCGCGGCCGCCCGTTCGCTGGTGTACGCCGTGGGGCGCGCCTGCGACGCCGGCCGCTGCCGGCGCCACGACGCGGCGGCGGCGATCCTGTTCGCAGCGGAGAAGGCCACGAAGGTCGCGCTCGAGGCGCTGCAGTGCCTCGGTGGCAACGGCTACATCAACGACTATCCGGCGGGACGCCTGGTGCGCGACGCGAAGCTCTACGAGATCGGCGCCGGCACCCAGGAGATCCGCCGGATGCTCATCGGCCGCGAGCTCTTCGAGCGTTCGGCATGAGCGTGCCCGCGGCGCCGCGGCCGTTCGCGAAGCTCAAGCTCGAACCCGCCTACCGCAAGGTGGCGGCTGCGCTGACCGAGAGCATCACCTCCGGTACGCTGCGGGTCGGCGAGCGCCTGCCGTCGGAGACGGAACTCGGCCTGCGCATGGGCGTGCACCGTTCGACGGTGCGTGAGGCGC
>CANHFH010000084.1 GCA_947459825.1 Pseudomonadota bacterium
GAAGCCGAAGCGGATGACATCGTCGATCTCGGTGGTGGTCGCGATGTCGTCCTTGACGAGCCACAGCGCCTCGCGCCAGACCGCCTCGAGGAAACGGTCGGCGACATGCGCATCGATCTCGCGACGGATGCGCAGCGGCATCATGCCGAGCCCACGCATCGTCTCCATCGCGCCCGCGACGAAGGCATCGGTGGCCGTCGCGTGCGGGACGATCTCGAGCACCGGCAGCAGATACACCGGGTTGAAGGGATGCACCACCATGACCTGCTCCGGCCTGGGGATGCCGGTGCCGAGTTCGGAGGGCTTGAAGCCGGAGGTCGACGAGCCGATGACGACATCGGACGGGATGACCTGCTGGATCTGGGTGAGCACGCGGTGCTTGATGTCGAGCCGCTCGGGGACGGACTCCTGGACCCAGCGCGCGCCGGCGACGGCCTCCTCGACCGTGGCACAGAGCCGCCAGGTCCCCTCGGGCGGCAGTGCGACATCGTAGAGCCCGGGCAGCGAGCGCCGGGCGTTGGCGAGCACTTCGGATAGTTTGCGCTCGGCTTCCGGGTCGGGGTCGAAGACCGCGACATCCCAGCCGTTCAACAGGAACCGTGCGAGCCACCCGCCACCGATGACGCCGCCCCCGATGACCGCGGCGACCGGCCTCATGCGTACGCGACCGGCGCGCGTTTGACGAGACCGAGCTTGTCGCGCACCGCCTGCGGGCCGATCACCCGCGCGCCCATGCGCTCGATGATGCCGACCGCGCGCTCGACCAGGTCCTCGTTGCGCGCGAGCACGCCCTTGTCCAGCCAAAGATTGTCCTCGAGACCGACGCGGACATTGCCGCCCGCCAGCACCGCCGCGGCGACATAGGGCATCTGGTCGCGACCGAGGCTGAAGGCCGACCAGGTCCAATCCGCAGGCACGTTGTGGACCATCGCCATGAAGGTGTCGAGGTCGTTGGGCGCGCCCCAAGGGATGCCCATGCAGAGCTGCACCAGCGCAGGCCCCTTGAGCACGCCCTCCTCCACCAGACGCTTGGCGAACCAGAGGTGGCCGGTGTCGAAGGCCTCGATCTCCGGGCGCACACCGAGCTCGGTCATCATGCCGCCCATCGCCCGCAGCATGCCGGGCGTGTTCGTCATGACATAGTCGGCTTCGGCGAAGTTCATGGTGCCGCAGTCGAGCGTGCAGATCTCGGGGAGGCAATCAGCGATGGGCCGCATGCGGTCCTCCGCACTGCCCATGTCGGTGCCGACCGGGTTGACGGGCAGCGGCGCCGTCGGCGGTCCCAGCACGAGATCGCCGCCCATGCCGGCGGTGAGGTTCACCACGACATCGGTGTCCGAGTCGCGGATGCGGTCGACCACCTCGCGGTAGAGCACGGGGTCGCGGCTCGCCTTGCCGGTGATGGGGTCGCGCACATGGCAGTGGACGACGGCGGCCCCCGCCTTGGCTGCGGCGATGGCGCTCGCGGCGATGTCGCGCGGCGAGCGCGGCACATGGTGGGAACGGTCCTGGGTGCCGCCCGAGCCGGTGACGGCGCAGGTGATGAAGACTTCGCGACTGATCTGCAGCGGCATGCAGCCCCGCCCCTGTGGGTTTATGCTTGTGCTTTCAATCATGCCATAGATGTGGGCGCGCGCCAGCGGCGGAGAACCATGCACTTTTCCCTCACCGAAGAGCAGCGACTGATCGTCGACACCACCCGCGAGTTCGTGGTCAACGAGCTCTACCCGCACGAGGCCGAGATCGAGACCACCGGGCGGCTGCGGCCGGAGCTGCGGGACGAGATCAAGCGCAAAGCCATCGGGGCGGGGCTCTATGCCGCCAACATGCCCGCCGAGGTCGGCGGCGCGGGTCTCGATACCCTCACCTGGATCCTCTACGAGCGCGAACTCGGTCGCGCCAACTACGCGCTGCACTGGACTTGTGTCGCACGCCCCTCGAATATCTTGATGGCCTGCGAGGGCGAGCAGCGCGAGCGCTATCTCTTCCCGGCCATCCGGGGCGAGCGTTCCGATTGCCTCGCCATGACCGAGCCCGGCGCCGGGTCTGACCTGCGCGGGATGAAGACCCGCGCACGGCGCGAGGGCGATGATTTCATCATCAACGGCACCAAGCATTTCATCAGCCACGCCGACGAGGCGGACTTCGTGGTCCTCTTCGCGGCCACCGGCGAGGAAGCTTCCGCGCGCGGCAGCCGCGCGCTCATCACCGCGTTCCTCATCGATCGCGGCACACCGGGCTTCCAGATCCTCGACGGCTACAAGAGCGTCTCGCATCGCGGCTACAACAACTGCGTGCTGCAGTTCGACGACTGCCGCGTGCCGAAGTCGGCTGTGCTGGGCGAGATCGGCCGCGGTTTCGAGATCGCCAACCAGTGGCTCGGCGCGACGCGGCTGCAGGTCGCTGCGACCTGCTTGGGGCGTGCCGAGCGCGCACTCGACCTCGCCACGAAGTGGGCTGCCGAGCGCCAGCAGTTCGGGCAGCAGATCGGCAAGTTCCAGGGCGTCGCCTTCAAGCTCGCCGACATGGCGACCGAACTCAAGGCCGCCGAGCTGCTGACCCTCGAGGCGGCATGGAAGGTCGACCAGGGCACGGTGACGGACTCCGACATGGCGATGGCCAAGCTCAAGGCCACCGAGATGCTGGCCTTCGTCGCCGACGAGGCCATCCAGATCCACGGCGGCATGGGCCTGATGTCGGATCTGCCGCTGGAGCGCATCTGGCGCGACGCGCGTGTCGAGCGCATCTGGGAAGGCACCTCCGAGATCCAGCGCCACATCATCTCGCGCGCCTTACTGCGGCCGCTCGGCGCCTGAATGCGGCTGCAGCGGCTGCTCCACCCGCGTTCGATCGCCTTCGTCGGCGGCAGCGAATGCGCCATCGCCATCGAGCGCACCCGCGCGCTCGGTTTCGAGGGTCGTATCTGGGCCGTCAACCCGCGCCGTCCGCAGTTGGGCGGCGTGCCCACCGTCGCGTCGGTCGCCGATATCGACGGCTCGCCCGACGCGGCGTTCATCGCCCTGCCGCGCGCGCTGACGCCGGACGCGGTCGCGGCGCTGCGCGCGCTCGATTGCGGCGGTGCCGTCATCTACGCGGCGGGTTTCGCGGAGACCGGTGATCGCGGTCGGCAGGACGCCCTGCTCGCCGCGGCGGACGGCATGCCGCTGCTCGGCCCCAACTGCTACGGCTTCATCAACACCACCTCGCGCGCCGCACTGTGGCCCGACGAGCACGCGCTCGCGCCGGTCGAGCGCGGCGTTGCGCTCGTCACCCAGTCCGGCAACATCGGCTGCAACCTGACCATGATGCGGCGCGGCCTGCCGGTGGCGGCGCTGCTGACGCTCGGCAACCAAGCCGATGTCGACATCGCGGCCGCGGTCGACGCCTTCGCCGATGATCCGCGCATCACGGCGATCGGGCTGCACATCGAGGGGCTGCGCGACCCGCAGGCCTTCGCGGTGGCCGCCGCACGCGCACAGCAGGCCGGCAAGCCCGTGGTCGCGCTCAAGACCGGGCGCTCGCCGCAGGGCGCACGCATCGCGATGAGCCACACCGCCTCGCTCGCCGGGGAGGACCGCATCTGCGAGGCGCTGTTCGAGCGCTACGGCGTGGCGCGGGTGCCGACGATCTCGGCCTTGGTCGAGACGCTCAAGCTGCTGCACTTCGGCGGTCCTACCACGGGGCGTCGTCTGGTCTCCTTGAGCTGCTCGGGCGGCGAGGCGGCGCTCGTGGCCGATCTCGCGCCGGCGCACGGGCTCTCGTTCCCGCCCTTCGGCGAAGCGGCCGCGCGCGGTGTGGCGGCGACGCTCAACGATCTCGTGCACATCGACAACCCGCTCGATTACCACACCTTCATCTGGAACCAGGCCGAGGCGCTGGAGAACACCTTCGCCGCCGCGATGGCCGGCGGTTTCGATGTCGCGATGCTGATCCTCGACACGCCCACGCACCCGGCGATGAAGCCCGACTCATGGCTCCTCACCGCACGGGCATGGATCGCGGCGCAGCGACGCGTCGGCGCGCGCGCGGCGGTGGTCGCGACGCTGCCGGAAGGCATGCCCGAGGGGCTCGCCGCCGAGCTCGGCGCCGCGGGCGTCGCACCGCTGATCGGCATCGAGGACGCGCTGACCGCGCTCGCCGCCACTGCGGCCATAGGCGAGCGTCACGCCCAGCCGGTCGCGCCGCTGCCATGGGCGCCCGGCAGCGGCGGTGATGCGGGGGGCATGATGCTGCGCGAATCCGCGGCGAAAGCGCTGCTCGCGACCTACGGGCTCGCCGTGCCCGCGTCGGCCGAGTGCGGCGTCAAAGAATCGGCGGAGGTCGCGACCCGCATCGGATTCCCGGTGGTGCTCAAGATCGCGGATGACCGCATCGCCCACAAGAGCGATGTCGGCGGAGTGGCGCTCGGGCTGCGTTCGGCCGACGAGGTCGCCGCCGCCGCCGCGCGCATGGCGGGCCTCGGCGACCGGGTGCTCGTCGAGCGGATGGTCGGCGGCGCGGTCGCGGAGCTCATCGTCGGCGTGGTGCGCGATCCGCAGTTCGGTTTCGCGCTGCTCGTCGGCGCGGGCGGTGTGCTCGCGGAGCTCATCACCGATTCGGTCACGCTGCTGCTGCCCGCGACGCGCGAGGACATCGAGCGCGCCGTGAAGCGGCTGCGCATCTGGACGCTCATCGAGGGGCATCGCGGTCGCCACGGCGACCCGGAGTCGGTGCTGGGCGCCATCGAGGCGGTCGTCCGTTTCGCGGAGTCGCATCGCGACCGCCTGCTCGAACTCGATGTGAACCCCCTGCTCGCCCTGCCCGACCGCGCGGTCGCGGTGGATGCGCTCATCAAACTCAAGCCTGCCGACTGATGCAGACCGACACGAGGCCGACATGACTCAGCCTATCCGTACCGAACGCCGCGGCGCCGTGCTCGAAGTGACCCTCGACCGTCCGAAGGCCAATGCCATCGACGCCGCGACCAGCCGCATCATGGGCGAGGTGTTCGCCGGGTTCCGCGACGATCCGGAGCTGCGGGTCGCCATCCTCACCGCGGCCGGCGAGCGCTTCTTCTGTCCCGGCTGGGACCTCAAGGCCGCTGCCGCCGGCGAGGCGCCGGATTCCGACTACGGCGTGGGCGGCTTCGGCGGCCTGCAGGAACTGCCCGGCCTCAACAAGCCCGTGATCTGCGCCATCAACGGCCTCGCCTTCGGCGGCGGCTTCGAGATCGCGCTGTCCTGCGACATCCTCATCGCCGCCGAGCATGCGACCTTCGCGCTGCCCGAGATCAACTCCGGCACCGTCGCCGATGCGGCGTCCATCAAGCTGCCGCGGCGCATCCCCTACCATGTGGCGATGGAACTGCTGCTCACCGGTCGACGCATCGACGCGCAGGAGGCGCAGCGTTGGGGCCTCGTCAACGAGATCGTCCCTGCCGATCGCCTGATGGAGCGTGCCCGCACGCTCGCGCAGCAGCTCGCCGAGGGCCCGCCCTTGGTGTTCGCCGCCATCAAGGAGGTCATCCGCGAGACCTCGCACCTGCCGGTGCAGCAGGCGTTCGACATGGTCACGAAGCGCCGCCTGCCGACAGTCGACAAGCTCTACGGCAGCGAGGACCAGAAGGAAGGCGCACGCGCGTTCGCCGAGAAGCGCAAGCCGGTCTGGCGGGGTCGCTGAAGTTCGGGATCCGCGCCAGTCTATGTAGTGACCGCGGGCGCGATGCGGCAAGGCGACATGCCGTGGCGCGTCCGCTCAAGACACCCTGTCGTCGGACAGGCATAAAGGACCGGATGTCCGCCCAGGAGGACCTGCCGATGCGTCTCATGCCGAGAACGATCACCTGCACCGCGATCTGCTGGCTGACCTTCGGGTCGGCGACGGTCACCGTGGCCGGACCCGCGGCCATGCAGCTGCCGGTGGCCACCATGACCGCCGCGAGCGCGCCGACCTCGCCCGTCGACAACGCCGCGTTCGCACCGGGAGCCGACGCCCTGCCCGCCGCGCCGCTCGTGGGCACGCTGCGCATCGCGCAGTCGTCGATGCAGGCCCAACCTGAACTCAAGGGACCGGTGGTCGGCGGACGCGACGCGCGGCTTTTCCCGGCTCTCACGCTGCAGGTCTTCAGCGACGGCGGTACGCTGGTGCCGGTGCAGCGCGGCGAGATGGTCGTCGACACCTCCGCACAGACCGCGCGCGGTGCGCGCAGCTACTGGACCGTCATCCCGCAGATCGGCCGCGTGTGGCGCGAACCGGGCGACGGCGAGTGGTCGCGCGCCGCGCTGCCGCTGATGCTGGTCAACGACACCGAGAACCACGCCCATCAGGGCGTCGCGACCTTCCTGTACCGCGGCGGCGAGATCACGGCGCTGCGGCTGCAGTTCACGCAGCAGACCGCGCCCTACCTGCTGCATCAACATTTCGTGCTGTGGGGCCGCGCCCCGGCGACCTTCACCGCGGGCGGTCTCGCAGACCTCGAAGCGCAGCGTGCCGCCGCGCGGCGTGAACTCGCCGACCGCTTGCCGACCAAGCCGTGGTCTGAGCTCGAGAAGCAGTTCGCGCCGGGCACGCTCGCGGGCTTCGGCGGACCGCTGCGCCCGAAATGGCAGGTGATCAACGCGCTCGTGCACCGCGGTACGCTCTACCATCAGGATTCGGCGACGCCCTACGGCCCCTACCCGTATCCGCTCGAGATGCGCTTCGGCGTGCGCTCGGTGATGAAGAGCGTCGCGGCGCCGCTCGCGCTGCTGCGCCTCGCCGAGACCTACGGCCCCTATGTGCTCGATCTGCGCATCGGCGATCTCGTGCCCGGGTTGCACCCGAAGTGGAACCGGATCCGGCTCATCGACGCCGCCGACATGGCGACCGGTTTCGGCGGCCACGGCAGCCTCAAGACGAATCCGAACGATGCCTTCGCAGGCTATCTCGAGGGCGACTACGACGCTTGGTACACGGCGGGGTCCACCGCCGAGAAGCTCGCGCTCATCAACCGCAACCTGAAGCCCTACCCGTGGGAACCGGGCACGGTGATGCGCTATCGCGACCAGGATTACTTCCTGCTCGGCCTCGCGATCGACGGTTTCCTGAAGTCCGTCCGCGGGCCGCAGGCCGATCTTTGGCAGATGCTGCAGGACGAGGTGTTCAAGCCGATCGGCATCCATCACGCGCCCGCGGTACGCACCCTCGAGCCGGGCGGCGCGCGCGGCGCGGTGTGGGCGAACGCCGGCTGGTACCCGACCCTGGACGATCAGGCGAAGATCGCGCTGTTGCTGCAGGCGGGCGGCGCGCACAAAGGACAGCAGTTGCTGCATCGCGGCCTGACCACCGATCTGCTCGCGGCCCGCGGCGCGCTGCACATCAAGGGCGACCGTTCGCGTGACCTCTCCGGCGAACTCTGGGGCGCGGCTGCGGCGCGCCCTGCTGATGCCGCGGAGGCGTCGTCCGACGACGACATGTACCGCATGGGGCACTGGTTCCCGCGCTATGTCGGCAGCTCGAGCGGCAAGGCGTTCCGCCTGCCTTCGATGCAAGGCTCGGGCGACAACCGTGTCACGCTCTACCCGAACGGCATCATCACGCTGCAGATGGCCAAGGCAGCCGAACTGCCGCCCGGCGAGCAGGCCCGCGACGACGATGCGGCCGCCACGCATCGTGTGGTCGACCGCATGTCGCCTTTCTGAGGGGGCGGGCCGGCGCCCTCAACCGCCCGGCGAGACCAGTTTGCCGAGCGCATCGAGGTAGTCGGCGAAGGCCTTGCGGCCGGGCTCGGTGAGCGTGACCTCGGTGAGCGGCTTGCGGTCGCGGAAGGACTTGGTCACGGTCACATAGCCCGCCTCCTCCAGCTTGCGCAGGTGCACCGAGAGGTTGCCGTCGGTCGCGTCGAGCTTTGCCTTCAGCGTCCCGAAGTCGGCGCTGCCGGCGCCGACGAGGTAGGCCATGATGCCGAGGCGCACCCGCCCATGGATCACCTCGTCGATGGCGTTGATGTCGAACGCCGCCACGATCAGGCTCCAGCCACCGTCGTCGCGCGTGCCGCCGCGCGCAGGCGGAAGCCTGGGATGACGGCCGTCGCCAGAAGCACGAGCGCGTAGACCAGGAACTCGTGACCGCTGCCCTGCACGGCGGCCATCACCGGCACCGCCACGAAGCTCGCCGCCGCGACCCACCCCGCCCACACGCGGCGCGAGATCAGGCGATAGGCGGACCAGGCGACACCGTAGGCGCTCAGCACATGCAGCGGGATGGTGCTCATCACAGGACCCACGGACTCCGCGCCGTTGCGCTGGGCAAGCACGAACGCGCCGAGCCAGAACGCGAAGATGCCCCAACCGATGGCCGACCAGACGGCACCCAACGCGCGGTTCAGCGTCGTCTCGGGAAGCCCGCGGTCGCGGCGGACGAGCCGCGTGATGTGCACCGAGAACCCGGCCGCGCCGATGAGCCATGCCAAGTGCGCCTCCGGCAGACTGAGGCCGAAGAGCCCCTGCGACCCGAGCCAGACGACGAGGCTGGCCAGCGCGAACCAACCGCCGCCGGCGATCAGATAGTCGCCGCCGCCGAACGGTGCGTCGCGGCCGGCCTCGGCCAATCCGCGCAGGAACGCGAGGTCCCCGGAGGGATCGGAGGGGGGGACAACAGAGGTGCGTGAAGTCTCGGACATGGCTTTTCTCCTATGTCGGGTGGCCATGCGCTTTAATTTACAAAGTGCTTTGCGCCTTGTCAACACCCCGGCGTGTAGTCGCTTCCGGCGAGTTGGGCTAGCACAGAATTGTTACAAATCGTTGACATGACGCCCCGCGGGAGTAGTTTCGGTCGAAACCCTCATCCACAGACACAGAAGGGGCATCGACATGAAGGGACAACTGCATCGCATGGGGCTCTCCGCCCTGCTCTGCTTCGCGGCCGCCACCGGCGCGCAGGCCCAGGAACCCACGGGCTGGGCGCTCAACCACGACAAGTCCGAGCTCGCGGCCCGCGCCGCGGCGGGCGCGCCTGCGCTGCCCACCGGAGTCGTGCTCGCCTCCACGGGCGTCGCACCGCGGGGCCTCGAGCGTTCGCTGGTGCTGTCCGGTGACGAGTTGTCGCTCGAGTCCGAGGTGCGCTTCAAGGCGCGGCTCGACGGCCGCGACTACCCCATCCACGGCCTGCCGGTGGGCGACACCATCGCCATCGACATGGGCGACGGCGACGCCGTCACCTCGGTGATCAAGGCGGGTGGCGAAAAGGTCGCGACCTTCCGTCGGTCGCTCTCCGAGGACCAGCGCACCATGATCGTGACCGCCCGCTACTACGGCGACGGCGGCCGCGTGGCGCGCGAGAAGCTGGTGTTCGAACGGCGCTGAGGGCGCGCAAGCGGCTGCGGGCGACGCTCACGGCTCATCCACCTCGTACCGAGTCCGCAGCCGGTCGGCGAAGCCGCCGGGTTGGAGCAATTTGTTAGCGCCGATGTAAAACTGACCCGGGTCGCCGAAGTAAAACTGACCCACCTAGGCGAGGATGGCGGTTTTGGGACCGCCTATGTTGACCCA
>CANHFH010000085.1 GCA_947459825.1 Pseudomonadota bacterium
ACGCGAGCAGCCGGCCGTTCTCGCCGTCGCCGTCGACCACCGCGATGCAGACCAGCGCCTTGTCGGAGGTCACCGCCGAGGGCGGCAGCGCCAGCGCGCCGTCCGGCACGCTCAGCACCGCCTTGCCGGCCTTGCGGTCGGTGATGAGGTCCTCGAGCCGCGCCGTGAAGCCGTAGGCGGCGTCCGAGGCGAGCAGCCAGAGGCTCTTCGGTTCGCCCATCATCAGCCCCGTGAACTTGGCGCCATCGGGCGGGTTGAGCCGCCCCGAGAGCGGCTCGCCGAGCCCGCGCGCCGAGGGCAAGGAATGCGCCGGCAGGCTGTAGGTGCGACCCGTGGTATCGAGGAAGGTGGCGAGCTGCAGCGACTGGCCGCGCGCCGACGCCTGCAAGGCGTCACCGGTCTTGTACTGCAGCGAACGCGGGTCGATCTCGTGGCCCTTCGCGCTGCGGACCCAGCCGCCCGAGGAGAGCACCACGGTGACCGGCTCGTTGGCGATGAGCGCGGTCTCGTCGATGGCCTGCGCGGCTTCGCGCTCGACGATGCGCGAGCGGCGCGGGTCGCCGTACTTCTCGGCGTCGGCGGCGATCTCGGTGCCGACCAGCTTGCGCAGCTTGGTCTCGCTGCGCAGCACGCCCGTGAGCTCGTCGCGCTCGGCGGCGAGCTCGGCCTGCTCGCCGCGGATCTTCATCTCCTCGAGCTTGGCGAGGTGGCGCAGCTTGGTCTCGAGGATGGCCTCGGCCTGGATCTCGCTGAGCGAGAAGCGCTTCATGAGGACGGGCTTCGGCTCGTCCTCGCGACGGATGATGCGGATCACCTCATCGAGGTCGAGGTAGGCCGCGAGCAGGCCCTCGAGGATATGCAGGCGGCGCTCGACCTTCTCGAGCCGCCACTCGAGGCGGCGCTTGACGGTGCCGATGCGGAACTCGAGCCACTGCGAGAGGATCTCGCGCAGGCCCATGACACGCGGCCGGCCGTCGAGCGCGATGACGTTGAGGTTGACGCGGTAGTTGCGCTCGAGGTCGGTGGTGGCGAAGAGATGCGCCATCAGCTGCTCGACATCGACCTTGCGGCCCTTCGGCACGATGACGAGACGCGTCGGGTTCTCGTGGTCGGACTCGTCGCGCAGGTCCTCGACCATCGGCAGCTTCTTGGCGCGCATCTGCTCGGCGATCTGCTCGAGCACCTTGGAGCCGGAGGCCTGCCAGGGCAGCGCCGTGATGACGATGCTGTCGTCCTCCATCTCGTACACGGCGCGCGCCTTGAAGCTGCCCGTTCCCTTGTCGTAGAACTCGGCGATGTCGGCGCGCGGCGAGATGAGCTCGGCGCCGGTCGGCAGGTCGGGGCCCTTCACGAACTTCATGAGCGCGCGCGACGACGCGTCGGGCTGTTCGAGCAGGTGCAGACAGGCGGCGGCGACCTCGCGCAGGTTGTGCGGCGGGATGTCGGTCGCCATGCCGACCGCGATGCCGGTGGTGCCGTTCAGCAGCAGATTGGGCAGGCGCGCCGGCAGCACGGCGGGTTCTTCGAGCGTGCCGTCGAAGTTCGGTTGCCAGTCGACCGTGCCCTCGCCGAGCTCGCGCAGCAGCACCTCGGCGTAGCGCGTGAGCTTGGACTCGGTGTAGCGCATCGCCGCGAAGGACTTCGGGTCGTCCTGCGAACCCCAGTTGCCCTGGCCGTCGACGATCGGGTAGCGGTAGGCGAAGGGCTGGGCCATCAGCACCATCGCCTCGTAGCAGGCCGAGTCGCCGTGCGGATGGAACTTGCCGATGACATCGCCGACGGTGCGCGCGGATTTCTTGTGCTTCGAGACGGCCGACAGGCCGAGCTCGCTCATCGCGTAGATGATGCGGCGCTGCACGGGCTTGAGTCCGTCGCCGACCGCGGGCAGCGCGCGGTCGAGGATGACGTACATCGAGTACTCGAGGTACGCCTTCTCGGTGAAGGTGCGCAGCGCCTGGCGCTCGACGCCCTCGAAGGGCAGCTCCTGCCCGGCCATCAGACGATCACCTGCACGAGGTTCCCCTTCTGCTCGAGCCATTCACGGCGGTCGGCGGCGCGCTTCTTGGCGAGCAGCATGTCCATGAGGCTGTCGGTCTGGTCGGCGGCGTCGAGCGTGAGCTGCACCAGCCGACGGGTGCGCGGATCCATGGTGGTCTCGCGCAGCTGCGACGGGTTCATCTCGCCCAAGCCCTTGAAGCGCGTCACCTGCGGCTTGGCGCGCACCTTCTCGTCCTCGAGGCGGTGCAGGAAGGCGTCGCGCTCGGGCTCGTCCAAGGCGTAGAACACCTGCTTGCCGGCGTCGATGCGGTAGAGCGGCGGCATGGCGACGAAGATGTGGCCCTGCGCGACGAGCGGCCGGAAATGCCGCAGGAAGAGCGCGCAGAGGAGCGTGGCGATGTGCTGCCCGTCGGAGTCGGCGTCCGCGAGGATGCAGACCTTGTGGTAGCGCAGGCCGCTGATGTCGGCGGACCCGGGGTCGACGCCGAGCGCGACGCTGATGTCGTGGACCTCCTGCGAGGAGCCGATCTCGCCGGGCTCGAGCTCCCAGGTGTTCAGGATCTTGCCGCGCAGCGGCATGATGGCCTGGAAATCTTTGTCGCGCGCCTGCTTGGCCGAGCCGCCCGCCGAGTCGCCCTCGACCAGGAAGAGCTCGGAGCGCGCGGGGTCGTCGCCCGCGCAGTCGGCGAGCTTGCCGGGCAGCGCCGGGCCGCTCGCCACGCGCTTGCGCTGCACCTTCTGCGCGGCCTTGACGCGGTCCTGGGCGTTCTGGATCGCGAGCTGCGCGATGCGCTCGCCGGCGTCCGGATGCTGCGCCAGCCACAGGCCGAGCGCGTCCTTGGCGTAGCCCTCGACGAGCTGCGCCGCGTCGCGCGAGGCGAGGCGCTCCTTCGTCTGGCCGGCGAACTGCGGTTCGCGGATCTTGATGGAGAGCACATAGCGCGCGCCGTCCCAGACATCCTCGGGCGCGAGCTTGATGCCGCGCGGCAGGAGGTTGCGGAACTCGCAGAACTCGCGCACCGCGGCGGCGGCGCCCGAGCGCAGGCCGTTCACATGGGTGCCGCCCTCGGGCGTCGGGATGAGGTTGACATAGCTCTCGGCGATGGCGTTCTCGGCGCCCGGCGCCCAGCAGAGCGCGAACTCGACCACATCGCGGTCCTGCTCGCGCTTGCCGGTGATCGGCTCGACGGGCACGCGCTCGGTGCGGCCGAGCTCGTCGGCGAGATAGGCGCCGAGGTCGCCCGCGAAGAACCACTCGTCCTTCTCGCCCGTGGCCTCCTGCGTGAAGCTGATGCGCAGCCCCGGGCAGAGCACGGCCTTCGCCTTCAGCGAGTGGCGCAGCTGCGGCACGGAGAACTTGTCGGAGTCGAAGAACTTGCCGTCCGGCCAGAAGCGCAGCGTGGTGCCCGTGTTGCGCTGACCGACGCTGCCGACGACCTGCAGCTTCGAGGCGAGCTTGCCGTCGCGGAAGCCGATGGCGTACTCCTGGCCGCCGCGGCGCACGCGGCACTCGAGGCGGCTCGAGAGCGCGTTCACCACCGAGACGCCGACGCCGTGCAGTCCGCCCGAGAAGCCGTAGCTGCCGCTGTCGAACTTGCCGCCCGCGTGCAGCCGCGTGAGGATGAGCTCGACGCCGCTCACCTTCTCCTTGGGGTGGATGTCGACGGGCATGCCGCGGCCGTCGTCGGCGACCTCGACCGAGCCGTCGCGGTACAGCGTGACATCGATGCGGCCGGCGTGCCCGGACAGCGCCTCGTCGACGCTGTTGTCGATCACCTCATGGGCGAGGTGGTTGGGCCGCGTGGTGTCGGTGTACATCCCCGGCCGGCGCCGCACCGGCTCGAGCCCGGAGAGCACCTCGATCGCCGAGGCATCGTAGTCTTTCGCCATCCGCGGATTGTACCGCGAAGGGTCAGGCGAAGTCGGAGAGCAGCGCAGCGCGCGCGGCGGCGGGCAGCGACTCGACCGCGTGCGTGTAGTTCGGGTGGTCGGTGCCGATGGCGAGAGCCGCACCCGCGCGCAGCGCCGCCACCATGGCGTCGCTGAACTCGAAGCGCAGGAAGTGCACGGACGAGGTCTTCTCCTCGTTCTCGCGCTCGAGGTCCTCGTCGGCGATGGCGTAGACGCGCGCGAAGTCGGCGACCTGCACATAGCAGCGGTCCTCGATGCCCTTGAGGCGCGCGAGGTGACCCGGCCGCGTGGTCGGGTCCGGATACTCGATGAGCAGCGTCACCTTCCAGTTGCGGCCGTCCGGGATCAGCGGGTTGTAGGCCTCGAGCTCCTCCTCGATGCCCTCGGGCTCGAAGATCTTCTCGGTGCGCAGGATCTCCTGCACCTGGTACTGGATGGTGAGACGGTCCTCGAACAGCCAGGTGGTGTTCGGGCCGACGCCGATTTTGCGCGTCTTCTTGTGCGCGATCACGCGGGTGCGGAAGTCCTGGCGCTCGCGCGCGTAGCGCTCGAGGGTCATGAGGTCTGCGGGGATGAGCTTTTGCATGGTCGTGTCCGTGGGGTCAGATGCCGTAGGCCTGGCGCAGCAGCTTGAGGGGATGGGTCGGTTCCTTCGGGTCCTTGAGACCGGTCTCGATCTGGTGGCCGGCCATCGGGCAGTCCGAGGTGTAGTGGTCGGGGTCGGCCTTCTCGACGCGGTTCATCACCGGCTTGCCGATCTTGACCGAGGCCGGGCGGAACTCCTTCTTCACGGCGTAGGTGCCGTTGTGGCCGGAGCAGCGCTCGATGACATCGATGGCGGTGTTCGGCACGAGGTTCAGCACATCGCGGGTCTTGAGGCCGATGTTCTGCACGCGCAGGTGGCAGGGCACGTGGTAGCTCACCTTGCCGAGCTCGGTGGCGAAATCGGTGCGCAGCATGCCGGCCTTGTGGCGCAGCATCAGGTACTCGAAGGGGTCGAAGATGCGCGCCTTCACCTGCTGCACCGCCGCGTCCTCGGGGAACATCAGCGGCAGCTCCTGCTTGAACATCAGCACGCAGGACGGGATGGGCGCGACGATGTCGTAGCCCTCGTCGATGGCCTGCTTGAGCGCCGGGATGTTGGTCTCCTTGTGGCGCGCGACGGTCTCGAGGTCGCCGAGCTCGAGCTTCGGCATGCCGCAGCACTTCTCCTGGGAGACGATCTTGACCGGGATGCCGTTGTGCTCGAAGACCTTGACGAGGTCGAGGTTGAGGTCGGGCTCGTTGCGGTTGCCGTAGCAGGTGGTGAACAGCACGACCTTGCCGCGCGTCTCGGCGGTCGGGCGCACCTCGAGTTCGGCCTCGTGGCCGGCGAGGCGCTTGCGCGCGGTGTTGGAGTGGTAGTCGGGGACCGGCGCATCGACGGCGACGCCGAGCGTCGCATCGAGCAGCTTGCGGCCGACCTCGGTCTTGTTGACCGCGTTGACGGCCTGCGCCACCACCGGGATGCCGGCGATGCTGCCGACCAGGTCGGTGGCCGAGAGGATCTTGTCGCGCAGCCGGACCTCGCCCTTCTTGGCCTTGACGGCCTTGGCGCGCAGCATCAGGTGCGGGAAGTCGAGGTTCCAGGGGTGCGGCGGCACATAGGGACACTTCGTCATGTAGCACATGTCACAGAGGTAACAGTGGTCGACGACGTCCCAGTAGACCTTCTTGTCGACGGTGTCGAGCTCGGCCGAGGGCGCCTCGTCGATCGCGTCGAACAGGGTCGGGAACGAGTTGCAGAGCGAGAAGCAGCGGCGGCATCCGTGGCAGATGTCGAACACGCGCTCCAATTCTTTGTCGAGCGCCGCCTCGTCGTAGAACGCGGGGTTGCGCCAGTCGAGGGGGTGCCGGGTCGGCGCCTCGAGCGATCCTTCGCGGCCCGCCGGGATATGGCTTTGACTCATGCTTCCCACTCCTTGGGACTGGCGATGCGCGGGGGACGACGCGGTGCCGCAGCCGGTCGGCCGCGGCACCGCGCCCTGAAGAGCCTCAGATGGACTCCAGCGCCTTCGTGAAGCGGTTGGCGTGCGAGCGCTCGGCCTTGGCCAGCGTCTCGAACCAGTCCGCGATCTCGTCGAAGCCCTCGTCGCGGGCGGTCTTCGCCATGCCCGGGTACATGTCGGTGTACTCGTGCGTCTCGCCGGCGATCGACGCCTTGAGGTTCAGCTTCGTGTCGCCGATCGGCAGGCCCGTCGCCGGATCGCCCGAGGCCTCGAGGTACTCGAGGTGACCGTGCGCGTGACCGGTCTCACCTTCGGCGGTGGAACGGAACACGGCCGACACATCGTTGAAGCCCTCGACGTCAGCCTTGGCTGCGAAGTAGAGGTAACGGCGGTTGGCCTGCGACTCGCCGGCGAACGCGTCCTTGAGGTTCTGCTCGGTCTTGCTGCCCTTCAGCTGCATGCGTGCTCTCCTTGGGTGGGTTGGGGCGGAGGGACCCGAGTCGTTTAGACTAGGTCTAACCGCGGCGAAAGACTGTAGACGCGGCATCGGACACCGTCAACCTGCACTCGCCGGCGCTTTCCCGGCTGTTGTATAACCACCCCATGAGCAAGAGCAAACGCCCCCCGGATTTCGAGAAGTCACTCGCCGAACTCGAAGCGCTGGTCGAGCGCCTGGAGGGCGGCGAGCTGCCCCTCGAGGAGTCCCTGAAGTCCTTCGAGCGGGGTGTCGCCCTGACCCGCGAGTGCCAGGTGGCGCTGCAGGCCGCCCAAGCGCGCGTCGACATCCTTCTGAAGCGGGATGGCCAGGAGGTCGTCGAGCCCCTCGACGCCGACGAGGATGACATCGACGGGGACGCGCTCGACTGATGACACCACCCGTGACCGATTGGCCGACCCGCATCGAGCAGGTGCTCGACCGCGCCCTGACCCTGCCGGAGGCGGGCTCCGCCCGGCTGCGCGAGGCGATGCGCTACAGCGCGCTGGGCGGCGGCAAGCGGCTGCGGCCGACCCTTGTCTACACCGCTGGAACGGCCCTCGGGGCGTCTCCGGAGGCGCTGGACGACCCGGCGGCCGCGGTCGAGTTGATCCATGTGTACAGCCTCGTCCACGACGACCTGCCGGCGATGGACGACGACGACCTGCGGCGCGGACGGCCGTCCTGCCACCGTGCCTTCGACGAAGCGACCGCGATCCTTGCGGGCGACGCCCTGCAGGCGCTCGCGTTCGAGCTGCTGGCGGGCAAGTCGATCGATGGCCGAGGCGGCGCGGCGGTGCGGGACCCCGCCGATGCCCAGCGTCGGCTCGCCATGAGCCGCCTGCTGGCCCAAGGCATCGGCACCGCGGGCATGGCCGGGGGCCAGGCCATCGACCTCGAAGCGGTGGGCCGACGGCTCGACCTCGCTGCCCTGCAGGACATGCACCGCCGCAAGACGGGCGCCCTGATCGAGACCAGCGTCCTGATGGGCGCGGCCGCGGCGGGCGTGTTCGAGGGTCCGGTGCATGCCGCGCTGCGCGAGTACGGCTCGGCCATCGGCCTCGCCTTCCAGATCCAGGACGACATCCTCGATGTGACCGGCACCACGGCCTCGATCGGCAAGATCGCCGGCGCCGATGCCGCCCACGACAAGCCCACCTACACCAGCCTGATGGGCTTGGAGGGCGCCCGCGCCGAAGCCGCCGCCCAGCACGCCCGGGCGCTCGCCGCCCTCGCCCCCTTGGGCCCCGCGGGCGCCGAGCTCGCGCGGCTCGCGACCTTCGTGGTCGGCCGCGCGAACTGACGCGCGCACGGTAAACTCGCGCGTTCCATGACCGCGTCCGACCCCCGCTGGCCCCTGCTCTCGCGCATCGAGTCGCCCGCCGACCTGCGCGCGCTCGCGCCTGAGCAGCTGCCGCAGGTCTGCGCGGAACTGCGCGACTGCCTCATCCAGACCGTCGCCACCCGCGGCGGGCATTTCGCGGCCGGGCTCGGCACCGTCGAGCTCACGGTGGCGTTGCACTATGTCTACGACACGCCCGAGGACCGCCTGGTGTGGGATGTCGGCCATCAGGCCTATCCGCACAAGGTGCTCACGGGCCGGCGTGACCGGCTCGCGACGATCAAGCAGAAGGACGGCCTCGCGCCCTTCCCGACGCGCAGCGAAAGCCCCTACGACACCTTCGGCGTCGGCCACTCGAGCACCTCGATCAGCGCCGCGCTCGGCATGGCGGTCGGCGCGCAGCAGCAGGGCATCGCGCGGCGCGTGGTCGCGGTGATCGGCGACGGCGCGATCACCGCCGGGCAGGCCTTCGAGGCGCTCAACAACGCCGGCTCGCTGAAGTCCGACCTGCTGGTCGTGCTCAACGACAACGACATGTCGATCTCGGAGAACGTCGGTGCGCTCTCCAACTATTTCGCGCGCATCCTGTCGTCGCGCAAGTACGCCGCGCTGCGCGAGACCGGCAAGAAGGTGCTGCGCCGGATGCCCTCGATGTGGGAGCTGGCGCGCCGCTCCGAGGCCTACTTCAAGGGCATGGTGCTGCCGGGCACGCTCTTCGAGGAGCTCGGCTTCAACTACATCGGCCCCATCGACGGCCACGACATCGGCGCGCTGGTGCAGACGCTGCGCAACCAGCGGCGGCTGCCCGGACCGCAGTTCCTGCATGTGGTGACGCGCAAGGGCAAGGGCTATGCGCCCGCCGAGGCCGACCCCATCACCTGGCACGGACCCGGCCCCTTCGACCCGGCGAGCGGCACGATCTTCAAAGAGAAGTCCGGCGGTCCGACCTTCTCGCAGGTGTTCGGCGACTGGCTCTGCGACATGGCCGAGCGCGACCCGAAGGTGGTCGGCATAACCCCGGCGATGCGCGAAGGCTCGGGCCTCGTCGAGTTCTCGCGCCGCTTCCCGGAGCGCTACTTCGATGTCGCGATCGCCGAGCAGCACGCGGTCACCTTCGCCGCCGGGCTCGCCTGCGAGGGCCTGAAGCCCGTGGTCGCGATCTACTCCACCTTCCTGCAGCGCGGCTACGACCAACTGGTGCACGATGTGGCGCTGCAGGACCTGCCCGTGGTGTTCGCGCTCGACCGCGCCGGTCTCGTCGGCAGCGACGGCGCCACGCACCAGGGCGCCTACGACATCTCGTACCTGCGCTGCATCCCGAACATGACGCTGATGGCACCGGCCGACGAGGACGAGTGCCGCCAGATGCTCTACACCGCGACCACGCTGCCGGGACCGTCGGCGGTGCGCTATCCGCGCGGCGCGGGCGACGGCACCACGCCGCGCAAAGAGATGACCGCCCTGCCCGTCGGTCGCGGCGAGATCCGGCGCGAGGGCGGCTGCGGGCTTGCGATATTGGTGTTCGGCACGCTGCTCGCAGGCGTGCTGAAGATCGCCGAGCGGCTCGATGCGACTGTCGTCAACATGCGCTTCATCAAGCCGCTCGACACCGCGCTTCTCCAGCAGGTCGCGGCGCGC
>CANHFH010000086.1 GCA_947459825.1 Pseudomonadota bacterium
GCCGGTCGCGAGCGCTTGCTCGCCGTCTCCTTCGCGCTGATCCTCGCCGGCGCGCTCGGCAATGTCATCGACCGGATCGAGCACGGCTATGTGGTCGATTTCATCCACGCGCATTGGGGTGGGGCGTACTTCCCGGCCTTCAACATCGCGGACATGGCGATCTCGGTCGGCGCGGGGCTGATGCTGCTCGACGCTTTCCTCGACTGGCGGCGTGGGCGCGCGGCGGCGGACGCCGGGAAGGCTGCGCCTTGAAGCTGCGCCTCGCCAACCCGCGTGGCTTCTGTGCCGGGGTCGACCGTGCCATCGACATCGTCGAGCGTGCGATCGAGCTCTATGGCGCGCCGATCTTCGTGCGCCACGAGGTGGTCCACAACCGTCATGTCGTCGAGCGGCTGCGCAGCATGGGCGCGGTCTTCGTGCAGGAACTCGACGAAGTGCCTGACGGCGCGACGGTCATCTTCTCGGCGCACGGCGTCTCGAAGGCGGTCGAGGACGAAGCGAAGCGCCGCGGCCTCGAGGTGTTCGACGCCACCTGTCCGCTCGTCACCAAGGTGCACATGGAAGTACGGCACTACGCGCGCGAGGGGCGCGATGTGGTGCTCATCGGCCATGACGGCCACCCGGAGGTGGAGGGCACGCTCGGGCGGTTCGATGCGTCCTACGGCGGCCGAATCCGGCTCGTCGAGTCGGTGGTGGACGCCGAGCGTCTCGAGGTGCCGGACCCCGCGCGGCTCGCGTTCGTCACCCAGACCACGCTCTCGGTCGACGACACCGCCGAGATCGTCGCGACGCTGCAGCGCCGGTTCCCGGGGCTCACCACGCCGCGCAAGGAAGACATCTGCTACGCCACCCAGAACCGTCAGGATGCGGTCAAAGACCTGCTGCGCGAGGCGGACCTGCTGCTCGTGGTCGGGTCGGTGACGAGTTCCAATTCCAACCGCCTTGTCGAGATCGGTGCGCGTGCCGGCATCCCGTCCTACCTCATCGACGGGGCAGGGGACCTGCGCCGCGAGTGGCTGGAGGGGCGGCAGTGCATCGGCCTCACGGCCGGCGCTTCGGCCCCGGAAGTGCTGGTGCAGGGGGTCATCGACCAGCTCTGCGCGTGGGGCGTGGAGCGCCCGCAGGAACTCGAGGGGCGGCGCGAGCATGTCGTGTTTGCGCTGCCGCGGGAACTACGGGTGGCCCGCGCGGGTCAGTAGCGGAAGTCTGTCTCCCCCGGGTTGTCCTATAATTCCGTCGTGGTCGTTCCCGCCTCACTCAAGCCCGCCGCCCTGCGCCTGCGCGCCTGCGGTATCCAGCCGACGGCGCAGCGCCTGCGCATCGCCGCGTTGCTGATCGGCGCGCCCCAGCATCTGACGGCCGACCAGCTGCTCGACCGGCTGCGTCGCGACGGCGCCCGGGTCTCCAAGGCCACGGTCTACAACACCCTAAACCTGTTCGCGGCCCGGGGCGTCGTCCGCCAGCTCGCCGTGGACGGCGACCGCGCGTGGTTCGATTCCAACACCGAGCCGCACTACCATTTCCAGGACCTCGAATCCGGGGCCCTGACCGACCTGCCGACCACCGCCGTGCGCTTCGAGCAGCTGCCGCCCCCGCCCCCGGGGACCGAATACGCGGGGATCGAACTTTTCATCCGGCTGCGACGCGTTTAAGATTCGCAGCCCCGCCGGGCCCGGATAGCTCAGTTGGTAGAGCGGCGCATTCGTAATGCGTAGGTCGTAGGTTCGAATCCTATTCCGGGCACCATCTCCTCCGGCGCATGAAACCAGCCATCCACTTCCACCCTGAGGCGTACTCCACCGGCGGCCCCAAACTCATGGGCCGCAATGCGGCGGGGGAGTCCTTCCTGCGCGGCTTCCTGCGCCACAGCCGGGCCGATGGTTTCTTCGTCGAAGTCCGCGACCCTTCGCATGCCGAGGGTTTTGCGAGCGCCGCCCGGGCTGCTGGGCGCACCGAGCCCGTGCGCTCGATCACCGCCGCCAACCTCGGCGATCTCGCCCAAGCCGAGGTGCTCTACCAGCCCGACCCCATGCTGGGCGCGCAGGCTTGGCGTCGTGCTGCCTTCGGTCATGGTTCATGGAGTCTCTGCGGCATCACCCACACCACGGCCTCGGCGGGCGTGATGGACGGCATCGTCGATCTTCTGGTCGCCCCCGTGCAGCCCTGGGACGCGTTGATCTGCACCAGCCATGCAGTGAAGGACAATGTCGAACGCCTGCTGAACGGCCAATGGCGCCACCTGCGCGAGCGGCTCGGCGCCAGCCGGGTCGTGATGCCGCAGTTGCCCGTCATCCCGCTCGGTATCCACACCGAAGAGTTCGAGTTCAGCGCCGAGCAACGCGCCGCCGCGCGCGCCGAACTCGGCGAGACCGAGGCGACGCTCGTGGTGCTCTTCATGGGGCGGCTGTCGTTCCACGCCAAGGCCCATCCGCTCGCCATGTACCAGGCGCTCGAGACCGCCGCGCGGGCCACGGGCCGCGACGTGCTGCTGATCGAGTGCGGGTGGCATGCCAACGACTTCATCGCCTCGGCTTACGACGAGGCCGCGCGTTTCGCCTGTCCGGGTGTGCGCGTCGCGGTGAGAGACGGTCGGATACCGCAGGTCCGGCAGGGTTGTTGGGCAGCGGCTGACATCTTCTGCAGCCTGTCCGACAACATCCAGGAGACTTTTGGTTTAGTGCCGCTCGAAGCCATGGCCGCCGGGTTGCCGGTGATCGTCTCCGACTGGGACGGCTACCGAGAGACCGTCCGCGACGGCATCGATGGCTTCCGCATCCCGACGATGGCACCGCCGCCCGGCGTGTCGGGTGATCTCGCGCTGCGGCATGCCTTGGGGGTCGACAGCTACGATCTCTACTGCGGCAACACCTGCAGCTTCGTCGCCGTCGACATCCCGGCGACCGTCGCCGCGTTCGAGCGGCTGTTCGCGTCAGCGGCTTTGCGTCGCGAGATGGGCGAGTCGGGGCGCCGCCGCGCTCGCGAGGCTTTCGACTGGCAGGTGATCATCGCGCGGTATGAGGCACTGTGGTCGCAGTTGTCCGATCTGTGTCGCGAGGCGATCGACCGCGGCGAGGGCGGCACGCCTGCCCGGTGGCCCGCTCGGCCCGATCCCTTTGAGGCCTTCGCCGCGTATCCGAGCCGGCCTCTGACGCCGGAGACGGTGCTGACTCTCTCTGCGCCGGATGCCGACACCGCACTGCGTCGCCTCGAGGCGCTCGCCAACCTCAAGATGGTGCGCTTCGCGCGAGCTGTGCTACCTGCACCCGACGAGCTGCGCGCAGTGTTGACCCAAGCGGCCTCGGGGCCGCAGACCGCCGAGGCATTGGTGGCCGATATCCCACGCGCGCGCAGGGCCGTCGTCTCGCGCGGGTTGCTGTGGTTGGTGAAGATGGGGGTGCTCAAGGTCGGCTGATGCGCTAGTCTTTGAAGCATGATGCGAAAGTTGCTGTCGCCCATCGTGCTGCTGACACTCCTCGCCGGCTGTGCGCCGCCGCAGCCATCGGCGCCGGAGGCGGTGCACGATTTCAAACCGCCCTTGAGTTATCTGCATCCGGTGCCCAACTGCACGATCAGCCGTCCGCCGTGCAAGTTGCTGCCCAACGAGTCGTCCCATCCGCCCGTACCGAGCGAGGCCGTCGCGCGCGAGGCGGCGATGGAGGTCATCGCCGCGCTCAAGGCGCGGGATATGGCGGCGATTGCCACGTGGGCGCATCCGTTCCGGGGGGTCAGGTTCTCGCCGAGCGTGTTCGTCAACCCCGAGACGGACCAGGTCTGGAGCGCCGCAGAACTGTCCGCATGGTTTGAGGACCGAACACCGCGCGTCTGGGGCAGTTCCGAGTCCTGGCGGGATTACAAGCAGCGCGGATCGAGTAGCCCGACCTACTCGCTCATCCGGCTGACCCCGACGGAATACTTCGAGCGCTACATCTTCGACCGCGATTACTCGCAGGGTGCGACGATCCGACTGATTTCCAACCCGGAGTCATGGCCCAGTCGGCCCGACGAAGGCGACATCCCCGATTCCTACGGCAACAACGTGGCGGGTCTCTATCCGACGGCCACGCAGGTGGTGTTCTACTTTCCGCGGACGCCCGAGCAGGCCGCGCAGGACGTCAAACGCATGCGGCCCGATCGAGATGTGCTGCGGTTGGTGTTCGTGGGCGACGGGCAGTCGGCCCGTGAGTCGGTGCGTCTACTGGCCATCGTGCACGACTAGCCGGCCCGGAATGGGTGACTAAAGTCACCTTGTGCGGGAGCAGATAACAGAGCAGTCTTCAAGGAATTGCTGCGACTGCCCCTGCAGCCGGGGCTCCAGCGAAATCGTTGAGGGACGGGCTGCCGACACATGACCACGACCACTGACACGCGATCGCCGAGATGGACTGTCCGCCGTACGCTGCAGCTGATCGGCGCGGTGTGCTGCGTGTTCCTGCTCAGCGAGTGTGTCGGTCCGAAGCGCGAGTACAAGCGCGATCGCTTCCACGACACGCTGACGCTGTCGGACGGACGCCAAGTGAAGGTGAGCATTGAGGTCGTGATAGTAGAGACGGGGGTACTCGGTTGGGGCGTGTATTTCAGCAGCGTCGACATCCGGAACAGCGATGGCGTGCGTCTGGTTCCGCCCTGGGTCTCTACCCGTGGGGTGTTGCCGATGCTGGTGGACCACCGACCTGATGGAAGCGGGTGGATCATGGTGGCGGCGCCTACAAGTTGCTTACGCTGGATGGAGATCGGTCGCCCAGCCTTGCCGTACGCCGCTTTTGGTCTGGAGAACGGTCGTTGGACTCGGGTCCCTTTGCCGGCGTCCCTCCACGGTCGGACTGCGAACCTGCAGTTCACGATGTCCTACAAACGGCACTGGGCGGTACGCCTAGAGCGGTTGCGGCTGCTGCGCAGCCCGGTGCTGATGGAAAAGGTGAGGTACTTGAACGAACCTGACGGCTATCCGAAAGGGCCTTCGAATGAGTGGTTCAGTCAAGTGAGCGGTCGGAATGCCAAATGTGAACCTAACCGGGTCACTGCTGGTTCAGTCAAGTGAGCGGACGGAATACAAAATGTGAACCTAACCGGGTTACTGCCTCGGGTTAGCGTAGGAGGCGAACATGTCTGCGATATCCGATGCTGAATACGCGATCTTGGCAGCTGCCGCGTATCGCGATGACGATGATGACACCAGTTTCCCCGAGGACGTTAATCTTCCGTCCGGCTGGACTGAGGTGAAATTAGAAGTCGACGGTTCCGACACCGACGGTCTTCATTACAAAGTTTTCACCAAGGGCAACGAGTTGGTCATCTCGTTCCGAGGTACAGACGAGTGGCTGGGAATACCGGCGGATTCTGACGACTTCGATGCCGCAATCGGGTCGTGGTCGGAGCAGGTGTATCTGGCGTTCAAGGAGACGTTGAAAATCATCCTCGATAACCCGGGGAAGAATGTCAGTTTTACGGGTCACTCGTTTGGGGGCGGGCTAGCATCGCTGATGGCCGTGTGGTTTGGCCGAGAAGCCACGATTTTTGATAGCGCACCATTTGAGAAGAGCGCGTTCAATTTGCCCGCGTACATCGATCGCTATCTCAACGATAATTTTTCGGCGAAGGCACGGGTCTTCGAACGGGGGTACGCTGCAGAATTCACTCCGGAGGTCGCACAGTTCCATCAACTGGCGGTTGCGGGCGAGCAAGCCGTCCGATCGACCTTCCTATCGCGTGAGCAACACATAGCCCACGTCTTCCTCAGGGGTGAGGGCGTGCAGTGGCTTCGGCAGGAACACTCCCTGCTCGATAATCTCCCGAACAACGCTTTTAACTTGTTGCCGCAACCAACAATCCAATCCGGCATGGGGCGCATGATCGATCTGGGTGCGGCGGCGGGCCCAAAAGACATGCACTCGATGAATTTTCTGGCGATGCTCGTCAACTCAGAAAATCTCGAGTCGGCCATCCGCGCGAATCCGCGCGCCTTATCGATGCTTTTCGACAGCGACAAGTACGTGTCGCCCTCCGACGATGCATTTTTTGCGAAGTTGCTGAACCTTCATTCAGTCAATCGAATTCCTGCTCGCAGCATCCTCGATAAGTTCGCCGACGACATCAACGCGGTGAAAGCGAGCGCCGGCGCGATCAGCGCGAGCGGCGATATTCGCGACGCGCTGCTGGTGGCCGCGATGGAGCGGTACTACCACATCCCCGCGAATGCGAGCGCGGCGAGCATCGCTGCGGTGTCGACGACCTTCACCGTCAAGGATGGCGGCCTGCATCTGAACTATCGCGACTTCGGGACGACGCCGATTCTAAAGAGCCGCGAGTTGCTCGCATATTCGGTCATCGAATACCTCAACGGCGACCGTGGAGCCTTGCCGGCCCCGGCCCCGATCATCGGGACCCCGCCCGCACCAGCGCCGAGGCAGAACCGCGTCCTCGACTCGGGCACCACTTTCGAGCAGCTGCTGCAGCGCGACGGTTGGCATATCCAGACCGGCTCCGCGCCGATGACCTGGACCGACCAAGCAAGTGCGAACGACGTCGCGGTCGGCGGCACCGGCAACGATGTATTGAACGGTGGCGGCGGCAACGACCTGCTGTTCGGGCATGCGGGCAACGACACGCTTACTGGGGGGGCGGGCGCCGACGTTCTGGTCGGTGGAGCCGGGAACGATAACTTGTCCGGCGGAGACGGCGCTGACGTCTACCATTTCGGTCGGGGCTCCGGCACCGATGTTGTCACCAATCTCGATAAAGATGCGGTCGGAATCAATGCAGACATCATCCAGCTCGGTGCGGACATAGAGATCGCCGATGTCGAGCTCGCCCGTCGTGCTGACGACCTCGTGATAAAAATCAAGGGTGAGCGTGATTCCCTGACGGTTCGGGGGTACTTCGTTGGTGCTGGCGCGTCGCAACATGTCGTGGAGATGATCCGTTTTTCAGATGGTACGACATGGACCGTTTCGGACGTCCTGCGACGCTCAAGAGTCGAATCGATTCCGCGTTTTGGAGATCTGATTGGCGCGCCAATTACGTCAGTGATCGTAGCCGACGGCTGGTTTGCACGCATCAACGGCACTGAGGCTAACGATACGATTTATGGGTCGAGTAGAGATGAGGAAATATGGGGATACGGCGGCGAAAACTACATTGACGGTGGTGCAGGTAATGACACGATTTACAACGATAGGGGCGTCATTCTCGGCGGTCTAGGAAATGACTTGATATGGTCGGAAGCATCCGAGATTCACTACCGTCGAGGAGACGGAAGAGACGTTGTGGTGCATTCCAAGGCTACGCGGATCGTCTTTTCGGACATTGCCTCGTCTGACGTTCGGTTCATAAGAATTGAGGATTGGTGGACGCGGGCAGATGGATATCGTGGCGACCTGCTCATTGAGCAAAAGTCTGGCGAAGGGTCGATTCGGATAGCGAGGTTTTTCACGCCGAATGATTCCGCCGGCCAGGGTGCGGCGCAGGGGGACTATTTCTGCTCTGTGTCGGAGATCGTTTTTGCGGACGGCGTGACATTGTCGCCCCAGGCGATCCGGGAGTTTATGTCGGCTTTCACGGAGGGCAATGATCGCGTGCACGGGACCCCGTGGGGCGACCGTTTGTCCGCAGGTGCTGGTGACGATAGCGTCTCCCTCTATGAGGGCGATGACTGGGCTGATGGTGGGAAAGGAAACGATTCAATTTTCGGATGGCAGGGAGACGACACGCTGCTCGGTGGAGACGGTAACGATTTTCTGGACGGTAGCTCGGGCGATGACATCTTGTTCGGCGGCGACGGCAATGACCGACTGTATGGTGGGCCGGGGAGTAATCGCCTTGATGGTGGTGCGGGAAACGACTTGATCTATGGAGGACTTGGAGAAGACATCTTCGTCTTTGGTCGTGGCTACGGTCACGACAGGATTTCGAGGTTTGGTGACGGCTCGATTCTGGACGAAAGCCACGCGCGTGACGAGCTGTACCTTAAGGATCTGGTGCTTGCGGATGTGGTGTTGGTGCGAAACCGTTTCTCCAATGACCTTATTCTACGGGTGGTTGGCACATCGGACGAGGTGCGGATCTCCGACTATTTCGCACTCGGCATATCCTCGCCTGGTTGGACCAAAAACGGGGCGGATCCGTTTTCAATAGATGTCAAGTTTTCCGACGGTATGGTTCTCGATTTTGCCGCCGTCAATAGGCTCATTTTGCGGTCCCTGCCGTCGGAGGGGACGATCACAGGGGGGGGGCGGTGCCGACTCAATCGTGGGGAGCGCCTCCGATGACGTCATCTTCGGCGACGGAGGCAATGATCGGTTAGACGGTGGCCGTGGGAACGACATCCTCGTGGGCGGGCCGGGCATTGACACGTATCTTTTCGGTAGGGATTCCGGTCTTGACGTGATTTGGAATGACGACGATAGCGCGGTCGGTGCCGGGCTCGATGTTATCGAGCTACAGGCGGGTGTGGCAGTTGGCGACGTGTCCTTGAGTCGCGCTGGGAGTAGCCTGATCGTCTCTATTGCCGGCAGCTCTAGCACTCTAGCGGTGCAGCAGTTTTTCGCGTCGGACGGCCAGTCATCCTATGCAGTGCGAGGTATCCAGTTCGCAAGTGGCGCATTTTGGGATATCCCGGCCATCTTGCAGCGGATTTTGCTTCCAACGCCGGGGCGGGACGAGTTACACGGCTACTCGACGGCAGACACGCTCGCGGGCGGCGATGGGAACGACATCATCTACGGCCACGCGGGTAACGACACCCTCTCTGGCGATGCGGGCAACGACAGCCTCTTCGGTGGCGACGGGAACGACACGCTCGATGGTGGCGCCGGGAACGACAGCCTCGCGAGCGAAGCCGGCAACGACGCGCTCTCGGGCGGACTGGGTGATGACAGCCTGGATGGTGGCACGGGGGATGACCGTCTCACGGGCGGGGAGGGTAATGACAACCTCTCAGGCGGAACAGGCAACGACCTCCTTGACGGTGGCGCCGGGAACGACAGTCTCTCGGGCGGCAACGGTGCGGATGTGTACCGCTTTGGCCGCGGGTCGGGGGTGGACACGATCAGCAACGCGGACAGTGATGCGTTCGGCGTGAATGCCGATGTGATCGAGCTTGCTGCGGGGATCGCGACGACGGATGTGACGGTGAGCCGTTTGGGGTCGGATCTGATCCTGCGGATCAACGGCACGACGGACAGTCTGCGGGTGAGCGGGTACTTCACTTCGGAGGGTGCGACGAGCAGTGCCGTGGAGTCGATCCGCTTTGCGGACGGGACGGTGTGGAGCATCGA
>CANHFH010000087.1 GCA_947459825.1 Pseudomonadota bacterium
ATCATCGGTGCGGCGCACGGTCTCGAGATCCCGTTCGTGCTCGGTCACTTCGACCTCGGCCCGCAATCGAGCCTGCTCTTCGACGAGGACAACGAGCCGGCCCGTCTCGCGCTAAGCCGTCAGATGATGGGCTACTGGGCGGAGTTCGCCCGCATCGGGCGCCCCGCTGCGGCGGGCCAGCCCGGCAGCATCGAGTGGCAGCCCTGGCGCGACGAAGCGGGCACGGCACGTCTCATGGTGTTCGATACGGCGGCAGGCGGCGGGACCCGCATGGTCGACGAGCGGGTCTCGCGCGATGAGATCCTCGCGCGGCTGGACGCCGAACCGCTCCCTGCGGCCGCGCGTTGCGACCTTTTCCGCAGCATATTCCGCATGCGTCGGGATGCCTGGGCGGACGAGGCTTGGACGCGACTCGCCGGCGGTCAGTGCGCGGGCGAGCGCATCAAGTCGCAGGCGTCGGTGGCGGCAGCGGCGGCGGAGTGACGCGGTAGATCACTCCGGCGTAATCGTCGGACACATACACCGCGCCCTCAGGGCCCTCGACCACATCGACGGGCCGACCGATCAGTCCGCGCGGGCCGCGGAACCCCGCCAAGAACGGCCGCTCCGTGACCTTGCCGTCCGCGTCCCAATGCAGCGACACCACGGCGTAGCCGTCGGGGACGCTGCGGTTCCATGAACCATGGAGCGCCGCCAGCGCCGCGCGCTCGTACGCGGCACCGCGTGCCGGATGACGCAGGAAGCGCACACCGAGCGGCGCGTTGTGCGCGCGGAATGCGTGGGTGGGTTTGCGTGACGCCGCGATGCTCGCCTCGGCGCCCTTGCCGTACTCCGGGTCGACGATGCCGTCACCGTGCACGAACGGCCAGCCATAGAACGCGCCGTCCTCGATGCGGTTGAGTTCGTCCGGCGGGATGTCATCGCCCATGAGGTCACGCCCGTTCTCGGTGGCGTAGAGCGCATCATCCCAAGGCGCCCAATCGAAACCGGTGGGGTTTCGCAGACCCGTGGCGAACTCGCGTCCGGCGCTGCCGTCGGCCGCGTAGACCCGCATCGTCGCGCGCTGCGGGTCCTTTTCGATGCATACATTGCAGGTGGACCCCAGCCCCACATAGAGCATTCCATCAGGACCGATGCGAGCCGTCTTGCGCCAATGGTTGCCGTCGCCGCCGAGCCCCGTGACCACCGGCCGCAGCGCACCCTCAACGCTGCGGGCCGTCGCATCGAAACGCACCCGCGAAACCTGGGTCGCCTCCGCCACATAGAGCCAGCCGTCGTGCAGATCGACGCCGTTCGGCCGCTCGAGACCGGAGAACAGCGTGCGCCTGCCGTCCGAGCGTCCGTCTCCGTCCGCATCGCGTTCGAGCAGCACCACAAGACCGCCGCGCGGCTGCGCGACGATGACATCACCGGATGCGGTGGCGGCCATCATGCGGGCGCTCGGCAGCCCGGTGGCGAACATGCTGACGGTCCACCCGGGTGGCGCTCGCAGCTGCGCCGTCGCGACCTCGGGTGCGGGGGCTTCGATCCCTCCGTCGCGCATCATGCGCCAGATCATGCCGCGGTCCGAGAGGGCCACCCCGCCGCCCCAGATGAGGTAGACGAAGAAGGCGATGGCGAACGCCGCGAGGGCGAGCGCGACGGTGACGATGTTGCGGACGAGCCGCGAACGAGGCATGAGTGGCATGACTTGGATTATCCCTTAAACTTCCCATCATGAACGCCTCCGCACGCCGCGCATCGCGCACGACTGCCCCCCTCGCCGCCCTGCTCTGCCTCGCGGTCCTCGCCCCGCCGCCGCTCTGGGCCTCGGCGAAGGGCATACCGGGGGACGCCGACAAGCAGTTCGCGCAGCTCGAGACCCTGCTCCCCACCCCGGGCATCACCCGCAGCGCATCGGGAGCGCCCGGCCCGGGCTACTGGCAGCAGCGCGCCGACTACCGCATCAAGGCGAAGCTCGACGAGAAGCTGCACCGCATCACCGCTTCGCAGACGATCACCTACATCAACCGGTCGCCCGACACGCTGACCTACCTCTGGCTGCAGCTCGACCAGAACATCTTCAAGGACGACTCGATCGCGCGCCGCACCGAAGTCGCCGCGAACGCGGGCTCGAGACGGGACCGCAGCGGCCCCGGGGACAGCCTCAGCTTCGCGGCGGTGCGCCGCCATCAGGCCTTCGAGGACCGCCGCTACGGCTACGAGATGGGCCCGGTGCGGGACGGCACGGGTCGGACGCTGCGCAGCACCGTCAACGACACCATGATGCGCATCGACCTCGCGCAGCCGTTGAAGCCCGGCCAGGCGGTGCAGTTGTCCTTCGACTTCGCGTTCAACATCGTCGACGAAGCGGCGGTCGGCGCCCGCAGCGGCTACGAACACTTCCCGAAGAACGACACCTACCAGCACTTCTTGGCGCAGTGGTTCCCCCGCCTCGCCGCCTACACCGACTACACCGGCTGGCAGCACAAGCAGTTCCTCGACCGCGGCGAGTTCACGCTCGAGTTCGGCGACTACGATGTCGAACTCACCGTCCCCGCCGACCATGTGGTCGCCTCGACGGGCGTGCTGCAGAACCCCGGCGAGGTGCTCACCGCCGAGCAGCGCGCGCGGCTCAAACGCGCCGAGACCGCCGACAGACCGGTGTTCATCGTCACCCCAGCCGAGGCGGCGGAGAACGAGAAGCAAGGCACGACGGCGACCCGCACCTGGCGGTTCACCGCGCAGAACGTCCGCGATTTCGCTTGGGCGAGCTCGCGCAAATACATCTGGGATGCGATGGGCTACCGCCAGAAGGACGCCGCCCGCCCGTTCGTGATGGCGATGTCCTTCTACCCCAACGAGGGCGAGCCGATCTGGTCGAAGTATTCGACGGAGGCCGTGGTGCACACCATGGAGGTGTATTCGCGCTTCTCCTTCCCCTACCCGTACCCGGTCGCGATCTCGGTCAACAGCTGGGAGCGCGGCGGCATGGAATATCCGATGATCACCTTCAACGGGTACCGGCCGACCGCCGACGAGAAGACGGGCAAGCTCACCTATTCCCGCAACACCAAGTACGGCCTGATCGGCGTCATCATCCACGAGGTCGGGCACATCTACTTCCCGATGGTCGTCAACAGCGACGAACGACAATGGACCTGGATGGATGAGGGGCTCAACACCTTCCTCGAGTACCTCGCCGAGATCGAGTGGGACGCCCGCTTCCCCGCGTTCGGCGAGCACACCAACGTCCTCGACGACATCACCGCGTACATGCGCTCGGCGAACCAGGTGCCGATCATGACCAACTCCGATTCGGTGGTGCAGTTCGGGCCGAACGCCTACAGCAAGCCGGCCGCCGCGCTCGCCGTCCTGCGCGAACTCGTCATGGGCCGCGAGCTCTTCGACCACGCGTTCCGCGAGTACGCCACCCGTTGGAAGTTCAAGCGCCCGACGCCCGCCGACTTCTTCCGCACCATGGAGGACGCCTCGGCGGTCGACCTGGACTGGTTCTGGCGCGGTTGGTTCTACGGTACCGACCATGTCGATGTCGAGGTGGCCGGCATGCGCGAGTACCAGATCTCGGGCCAGGACCCGGATGTGGAGTTCCCGCTCAAGCGTCAGGCTTACGCGGCGGAGTTCCCGCCCTCCGAGACCGCGCTGCGCAACGAGGCCGAGGGCCTCGGTCCGACGCGTGTCGAGCGCCGGCCGCAGCTGAAGGACTTCTACGACGAGAACGACCGCTTCACGCCGACCAACAAGGACCGCAACGAGTACAAGACCTTCCGCGATGGGCTCGAGCCCTGGGAACGCACCGCGCTCGACCGCGCCGTGAAGGCCGGCGAGTTCGTCTACTTCGTCGACTTCCGCAACATCGGCGGGCTCGTGTCCCCGTTGCCGCTGACGCTCACCTACGCCGACGGCAGCAGTCGCGACCATCTGATCCCGGCGGAGGTCTGGCGCTACAACACCGTCGAGGTGACCAAACTCCTCATCGAGAAGAAGCGGCTGGTGTCGATCGAACTCGACCGCAAGCACCTGACGGCCGATGCCGATTTCAGCAACAACGCATTGCCGCGACGGGTGCTGCCGAGCCGTATCGAGCTCTTCAAAGGCCGCAGCGGCGGGCGCAACCAGATGCTCGACGCCATGGCGGAGCTGAAGACCGAGGGCGCCGGAGCCGAGAACAAGGGCGCGCCAAAGGACCCCGGCACCACCGTACCGCTGCAGCCGACGGACGCTGCGACACCGCCGCCCCCGCCCGTGACTGCGCCACCGGCACGGTGACACCCAGCGTCCCGCGTCGGCGCGTCCTCACCGCCCTCGCCGCGGGTGCGGGCGCGTTGGCGGTCGGCAGCCTGTCGCGCCCGGCGTGGGCGCATCGCGCCCATGTGAGCCTCACGCGGGTGCTCGGCAATCCGCGTGCCGGCACCTGGGAGTTCCTGCACTCCATCCACATCCACGATGCGATCACCGCGCTCGCTGCATGGTTGCCGGGCGAGGAACCGAACCCCGCCTCCGAGCGCGCCCGCGCCCGTATCGCGCTCGAGGTCGAGCGCAGGTTCGCGTGGACGGGACCCGACGGCAAACCGCTCGCGCCCACCATGGTCGGCGCCGAGCTCGCGGGCGACGATCTCATGGTCTATCAGGAACTGCCTGCGCCGCGCGCTGCGGGCGAGTACAGCGTCTCCTGCAACCTGCTCCATGAGATGTTCGCCGATCAGCAGAACGTGGTGCAGTTCGCGGTGGTGACACCGCCGGTCGTGGCCCGCCTCGACGCGAAACGCAGCCGCGCGTCGTTCAGCTGGACGCCCTGACCGCTCAGCGCAGCCCGGCGAGGATCCGCTCGGTGAGACGGGAGATCAGGATGTTCCCCGCGTTGTCCGGCGAGTAGTCGATCGTCGGCATGTCATCGACGGTGATCGCGATGGCGATGCGTCCTTGCGGCGCCCAGACGATCCCGACATCGCTGCGCAGCGCATCGAGCGACCCCGACTTGCTGGCGACCCGCAGTTCGCCCGTCCGGCGGCCGATGCCGTCCTTGTACTGTTGCCGCTCCAGGGTCGCGAGCAGGTCCTGGGAGGCCGCGGGGTCGACCACCTTGCCGGCGGCGAGCAGTTCCAGCAGACGCACCATCTCGCGCGGCGTCGACGACCCGATGCCGAAACGCTGGTTCTCGGGCAGGAGCCCCGCCTTGCTCCAGCCTGTGGCCGCCTTGAGCTGCGTACCGTCGCCGCGGATCTTGCGCATCGAGCGGGTGCGCACGAGGCCCACCGTGTCGAGGTAGTCGTTCACCGCATCGGCGCCGATGCGGTCGAGCACGAGGTTGGTGGCCGTGTTGTCGCTGACCACGATCATGAGTCGTACCGCATCGCGCAGCGACACCGTTTCACCGTCACCGAACTCGCTCAGCACACCGGAGCCGGAGACCCTGGTCGCCTCGCGCAGCGTCAGCCGCTCGTCCCAGCGCGCCTTGCCGACCGCGACCTGCTGCGACACGGCACAGGCGATGGGCAGCTTGATGGTGCTCGCCGTACGCACCGCCCGGTCCGCATCGAGTGCGACCTCGGCGCCGGTGTCCAGGTTGCGGGCGTAGAGCGCGACCGTCCCCTGGAACGGCTTGACCATCGCCCGCAGTTCAGCCTCCAACCCGGACGGCGCTGCGGGCGCGGTCGGCCCGCCTGCGAACGACAAGAAAGCGACCAGAGCGAGCAAGAGGCTCGGACGACGACGAGGATGGACGGGGGGGATGGAGGCTGGGGTCGGAATCGAACCGGCGTACACGGCTTTGCAGGCCGCTGCATGACCACTCTGCCACCCAGCCGAGAAAAATAAAGCCCCGGTGGTGGTCGCCACCGGGGCTACCGGACGAATCTGGAGCGGGAAACGAGACTCGAACTCGCGACCCCGACCTTGGCAAGGTCGTGCTCTACCAACTGAGCTATTCCCGCCCGGGACAGAGGCCGGGATTCTAGTGGCGACGGCCCCCGACTTCAAGCCGGATGTCATTCAGGCCGACCTGCCCTTCAGGTCGGGCCATGCCGCCCTCAGGTAGTCCCAGCCCGAGATGAGGGTGAAGACCGCCGCGATGGCCGTGAGCGCGACGCCGACCTTGTAGGTCGGCAGGAACCAGACGTCCCAGCGGATGAGCATCATGGACACGCCGACGATCTGCAGGATGGTCTTCACCTTGCCGAGCGACGAGACCGCGACCTTGCGACGGTGCCCCATCTCGGCCATCCATTCGCGCAGCGCCGAGATGGCGATCTCGCGGCCGATGATGACGATGGCGGGCAGCACGACGATCAGACGGGAATCCTTGCTGACGAGCAGCACCAGCGCCACGCAGACGATGAGTTTGTCGGCCACCGGGTCGAGGAAGGCGCCGAGACGGGATGTCTGGCCCATGCGCCGGGCGAAATACCCGTCGAGCGTATCGGTGATGCCGGCGACGGCGAACAGCGCGCCGGCGGCCGGATCCGACCAGTGGTACGGCATGTGGAACAGCAGCACCACCAGCGGGATCGCGAAGATCCGCATCCAGGTGAGCAGGTTGGGAAGGCTCCAGATCATGCTGCGACGGGCGAACTCGCGACGGTCGTCCGGTCAATCGCCGGGGTGGAGCGCATCATAAAGGTTTTGCGCGAGCGCGGGTCCGATCCCCGGCGCCTGCTCGAGGTCGGTGCGACCAGCCCTCAGCACGCCCTGCAACCCCCCGAAGTGCTGCAACAACGCCCTGCGCTTGGCGGGCCCGAGCCCGACCACCGTCTCGAGCACCGACTCGTTGAAGCGCCGTGCGCGACGCCGCCGATGGCCGGTGATCGCGAAGCGGTGCGCCTCGTCGCGCAGCCGTTGCAGCAGCTTGAGTCCCGGCGAGTGCGCACCCGGCACGATGGGCGGCCCGCCGTCGCCGTGACGATGCAGGCGCTCCTGACCGGCCCGCCGGTCGGGCCCCTTCGAGATGCCGAGCAGCGGCAGCTCCGCGAAGCCGAGGGGCGCGAGCACCGCCGCGACGCCCGCGACCTGCGCAGGACCGCCGTCGATCACCAGGAGGTCGGGCGCCGGCACCTCACCGTCGCGTACGCGGCTGTAGCGACGCTCCAGTGCCTGCTTGAGCGCCGCGTAGTCGTCCCCCGGCGTGACGCCGGTGATGTTGAAGCGCCGGTACTCCTTCTTCAGCGGTCCCTCGGGGCCGAACACCACGCAGGACGCGACCGTGCCCTCGCCCTGCGTATGGCTGATATCGAAGCACTCCAGACGCATGGGCGGCGCCTCGGCCGCCAGCAACGATGCGAGATCGGCATAGAGTTCCTCCCAGCCCTCGCGCCGTGCGACGCGCATCCGCAGCGCGTTGAGCGCGTTCTCGCGGGTCATCTCCACCCAACGAGCAGCAAGGCCGCGCTGCGCACGACGCACCCGCACCGTGGACCCCGCCTGCTGCGAGAGCGCCTCCGCAAGCGCGGGCGCGTCGTCCAACGCCAGGCTGGTGTAGACCTCGGGCGGCGGAGGCTGCGGTCCGTAGTACTGCATGATGAACGAGGCGAGCACCGCGCCCGGCTCGTCGACGGCCTTCGGGAAATGGTGCAGCGTGCCGAGGCTCCGACCGCCGCGTACCGGCATCACCGCCACCGCGTAGCCGCCCGGGTCGCCGGCGAGCGCGAAGATGTCCGCATCGCGCTCATCATCGGCGGCGACGACCTGCTGCGCCTGCAACTCCTTGATGGCCGCGATCTGGTCGCGCAAGGCCGCGGCGCGCTCGAACTCGAGGCGCTGCGAAGCGTCCTCCATGCGCTCGGCGAGCCGGCGCTGCACCTCGTCGTTGCGGCCCTCCAGCACCTGCACCGCCGACTCCACATCGCGCGCATAGTCGGTCTCGCTGATCAGCCCGACACAGGGCGCCGAACAGCGCCCGATCTGGTGCTGCAGGCAGGGCCGGCTCCGGTGCGCGAAGTAGCCGTCGCGGCAGTTGCGCAGCCGGAACACCTTCTGCAGGTGGTGCAGCGTCTCCTGCACCGCGCCCGCGTTCGGATAAGGCCCGAAGTAGCGGCCGGCCGAGTTGCGCGCACCGCGGTACACCGCGAGGCGCGGGTAGGCGTGACCGCCGGCGAGCCAGAGATACGGGAAGCTCTTGTCGTCGCGCAGCACCACGTTGTAGCGCGGGCGGTGCGCCTTGATGAGGTTGTGCTCGAGCAGCAACGCCTCGGTCTCCGAGCGCGTGACCGTCACCTCCATGGAAGCGATCTGCGCCACCAGCGCCTGGACCTTGGGGATGATGTTGCCGGGGCTGAAATAGCTGCCGACACGGTCGCGCAGGCTCTTGGCCTTGCCGACATACAGCACCGTGCCGTCCGACGCGAACATGCGGTAGACGCCGGGTCGCTTGGGGAGGCTGGCGACGAAACCGCGCGCGTCGAATTCCGGACGCGGCGATGTCATGCGCCGCCCGTCTGCGGGATCCTCGAGAGCGTCTGGGCTCGCTCGAGGACATCGCGGAACATCGTCGGCGTGAGACGGCGTGTCTGCGTGTTGTAGCGGCTGCAGTGGTAGGAATCGACCAGCCAGCGGGCGCCGGTGGTCGCGTGGTCGGCGGCGACGGCGGCCGCAGGCGAGCCGGCAGGCAGCACATGCTCGGCGGCGTGCGCGAAGCGGTAGCCGCCGCGCGGCAGACCGAGCGCGTCGAGCACGGCATCATGGGCGATGCGTCCCAGCGCGACGATGACGCGCGGCGCATGCGCTACGAGCTCCGCAGCGAGGAAGCCGTTGCAGCTGCGCGCCTCTGCAGGGGTGGGCTTGTTCGCGGGCGGCAGGCACTTCACCGCGTTGGTGATGCGCACGCCGTCGAGCCGCAACGGATCGTCCTTGTGCTCCGACACGGGCCGGTCGGCCGCGCCGATGGCGTGCAGCGTCTCGTAGAGGAGGATCCCCGCATGGTCGCCGGTGAACGGGCGCCCGGTCCGGTTCGCCCCGTGCATGCCGGGGGCGAGCCCGACGATGAGCCAGCGCGGCGACGGATCGCCGAAGGCGGGCACCGGCGCCGCGTGGTATCCCGGGTGACGCCGCCCGGAATCCTCCCGGAACTCCGCGAGGCGTGGGCAGCGTCGGCAGGCGGGGTCGAACAACGTCACCCGCCCTGCCCTCAATCCGCCATGTGCCGGATGATGGCGTCGCCGAAGCCGGAGCAGCTCATGAGCTTGGCGCCCGGGATCAACTGCTGC
>CANHFH010000088.1 GCA_947459825.1 Pseudomonadota bacterium
CGGGCGTGATCCCCGCGCATTGGGGGCTGGGCCTCGCCGGTACGCTGGCGTTGATCGCGCTCATCGTACCGCTGTGCCGCGAACACGCAGCGCTCGCCGGCGTGCTGGTGTCCGGCGCGATCGCCGTGCTCGCGCATGACCTGCCGCTGCGGCTCGGTCTGCTGCTCGGCATCGTGGTGGGCTGCGCGGTCGCCATCGTGCTCCGGCGACATCTCGCGAACGGGGACGACGCACGATGAGCCAGGAGGTCTATGTCTGGCTCGCCATCCTCGGGGTGACCCTCGCGACCTTCCTCGCGCGCAGCACGGTGCTGTTGGTAGGCGAGCGGCTGCGGTTGCCGCCCATCGTCGAATCCGCACTACGGTACGCGCCGGCCTGCGCGCTCGCCGGGATCATCGCGTCGGACGTGCTGATGACCCCTGCCGGGCTGGATCTCACCCTCGGGAACCCCCGATGGCTTGCCGGGCTGGCCGCAGCAGCGATTTTCGCCGCTTTTCGCAGCACGATAGGCGCGATTTTCGGCGGGATGGCAGTTTTTTGGCTGATCCGAGCATGGTTTGGAGGCTGACGACCGTCCAAATTTGAGATAGGCGTCCAACAGTTGACACAGTGTCAACGCCGGGGTAGAGTCCGCCCCATGAGCGAGCTCATCTATCGACGACTCGAGGAAAAGGAACGCCGCCGCGTCGAGATCCTCGATGCCGCCGAGGCCGTCGCCACCGTGGTCGGCGTCGAGGCCCTCACCATGGACCTCGTGGCGCGCAAAGCGCGCCTGTCGCGCGCGCTGCTCTATGTCTACTTCCACGACAAGTCCGCGCTGCTGCTCGGCGTCTGCAACCGCGCCCTCGAAGCGCTGCATCAGCGCTTCGCCGCCGCCTCCAGCCAGCATGTGACCGGTCTTGCGCAGGTCGAGGCCTGCGGTCGCGCGTATGTCGCGTTCGCCGAGGAGTTCCCGGCGAGCTTCGAGGCGCTCGCACATTTCGAGGCGCACCAACCGACCGGCGAGCTCGACCCCGCTTACGAGGAGTTCCTGGCCGCCGGCGACCGTACGCACGGCGAGATCTGCGCCGCCATCGAGCGCGGCATGGCCGACGGCAGCATCCGCCGCGATGCGGGGCCGCCGTCACTGCTGGGTCTCACGCTCTGGGGTCTGATGCACGGCCTGATCCAGCTCTCGTTCAACAAGTGCGGGAGCCTCGAGCGCGAGGGCGTCGCCCGCGAGCAGCTGATCGAGCAGGGTTTCCGCTTCGCGCTCGCGGCGCTCGCCACCCCTGCTGCGGAGATCCGCAAGTGATCGCCCTGAAGATGGTCCGCGGCGGACGGCTCGCAGCGCTCTGCCTGCTGCTCGGCGCGGCATCCGCTGCGGCGCCCGCGCAGGTCGCTGCCGATGCGCCGCCGGTCACGACCGTGCGCCCCGTCGCCGCGGTGATCGAGGAGTATGTGCGCCTCGGGCTCTCCTCCAACCTCGCGCTGCAGTCCGCCTCGCTCGAGGTCGAGCGCGCCGAGGCCGCGCTCGACGCCGCTCGCGGCCGGTTCTTCCCGGAGGCATCGCTGAACGCGCGCTACACGCGCTCCGAGGGCGGTCGCGAGATCTCGCTGCCGCTCGCCGCCGCGTTCAACCCCGTGTACGGCACGCTCAACGAGCTGCTCGCCGCCGACGGCAAGCCGCCGCGTTTCGGCAGCATCGAGGACCCGTCGTTCAACCTGCTGCGCGAACGCGAGCAGGACACCCGCATCTCGGTGGTACAGCCGCTCTATGCGCCGGCGCTGCCGGCTGCACTACGCGCCCGTCAGTCGTTGCTCGAAGGCAGCGAGTTCGCGCGCCTCGCCCTCGCGCAGCGCCTGCGACGCGACATCACGGTCGGGTACCTCGATTGGCTGCGCGCGAGCCGGGCCGCGACGCTGGTCGATGCCAGCGCCGCGCTGCTCGCCGAGAACCTGCGCATCACCGACTCGCTGTTCCGCAACGGCAAGGTCACGCAGGACCAGGTGCTGCGCGCCCGCGCCGAACTGCTCGCCGTCGAGCAACAGGCGACCGAGGCGCGCAGCGCCCGCGATCAGCTGCAGAGCTACGTGAACTTCCTGCTGAACCGTCCGCTCGACACGGCGCTCGAGACCGCCGAACCCGAAGGCGAACTGAAGCGCGCGGGACGCGACCTCGCAGCGCTGCGCAGCGGCGCGCTCACGAGCCGTCCCGAGCTCGCGCAGGCGGGACGCGCCGCGGATGCGGCGCGTTCGCAGGCGGAGATCGCCCGCGCCGCCCGCTTGCCGACGCTCGCGCTGGCCGTCGACGGCGGCACGCAGGGCGAGCGCTACGAATTCGGCCGCGGCAGCAACTTCGCGACGCTGTCGCTGCTGCTCAACTGGACGCTGTTCGACGGCGGTGCCCGCAAAGCCGACGAGCGCGCCGCACGCCTCGCGGAGCGCCAGGCGCTCAACCGTCGCGACGAGCTCGCGCAGCAGGTGCAGCTCGAGGTGCAGACCGCGCTCGACCGGCTGGCCGCGAGCGAACAGTCGCTGCGGGCCGCCGAGGCGCGCGCCGAAGCCGCGCGCGCGGCGTTCCGCATCTCGGGCCGCAAGCGCGACGAGGGCGTCATCAGCCAGGTCGAGTTCCTCGACGCGCGCACCAGCCTCACCTCCGCCGAACTGAACCTGAACGCGGTGCGCTTCCAGCTGCTCGCGCGCCAAGCCGACCTCGATTACGCCACCGGAGCGCCGTCGCCGTAAGGCGCGCGAACCTGCCATGACCCGAATCCCCGTCCTGATCATGCTCGCCCTGACGCTCGCCGCGATGGCGGGATGCAGCGCGAAGACCCCTGAGACCGCCGAGGCTGCGACCGAGGGGACGCCGGTGCGCACCGCGCCGGCTACCTCGGGCCCCGCCAATGTCCCGATCGGCGCGAGCGGGCTCGTCGCGAACGAGGACGAGATGCGCCTGTCCTTCAAGACCGGCGGCATCATCCGTCGCATCGCCGTGCGCGAAGGCGCCGTCGTGCGCAAGGGACAGCTGCTGGCCGAGATCGAACTGGCCGAGGTCAACGCGCAGTTCGAGCAGGCCCGCCAGGGCGCGCTCAAGGCGGAGCGCGACCTCGAGCGCGGCGAGCGGCTGCATGCCGACCAGGTGATCAGCCTCGAGACGCTGCAGAACCTGCGCACGCAGGCGGCGGTCGCGCGCGCCGCGCGTGACGCGGCCGGCTTCAACCTCGGCAACTCCGCCATCGTCGCGCCGCAGGACGGGCGCGTGCTGCGGCGCCTCGCCGAGGAACGCGAGATGGTCCCGCCGGGGCAGCCGGTGCTGGTGCTCGGCGGCGCCGACCGCGGCCATGTGGTGCGCACCGCGCTCGCCGACCGCGAGGTCGTGCAGGTCGCGCTCGGCGACACGGCGCGCATCGAGGTCGACGCCTACCCCGGCCGCAGCTTCGAGGCGCGCGTCAGCGAGATCTCGGCCGCGGCCGATCCACGCAGCGGCCTGTTCCCGGTGGAGGTGCGCATCGCGCCCCAGGACGGACTCACGCTCGCTTCCGGTCTCGTGGCGCGGGTCGACATCTCGCCCTCCGCCGGACGCCGCGGCAGCCTCACGCGCGTGCCGATCGCGGCGTTGGTCGAGGGCCGCGGCGACGATGCAGTGGTGTTCGTCGCGGACAAGGGTGTGGCGCGCAAGCGCGCCGTCAAGGTCGCGTTCATCGCCGGCACCGAGGTGGCGATCGCCTCCGGCCTCGCGCCGGGCGAGCCCGTCGTCACCGAGGGCGCGCTCTACCTGCAGGACGGCGACCGCATCCGCGTGGTCGCCGCGCCGCCGCCCGCGGCGGCCGCGCCCGCCGCAGCGCCCGCCTGGGCGCAGCAGGGCTGACGGATGTCGCTGCTCGAGTTCCCGATCCGCCGCTACCAGTTCACGCTGGTGGCGTTCCTCTGCCTGGTCGCGATCGGGCTCTTCAGCTTCACATCGATCCCGCGCGAGGAGGACCCCTCGTTCGAGATCTCGGGCTTCGACATCTCGGCGATCATGCCGGGCGCCGACCCGAAGGACCTCGAGCGTCTCGTCACCAAACCGCTCGAGGATCGGCTCGCGGAGCTCGACGATGTGGAGAAGATGGAGAGCGTCGTCGCCGACGGCGTCTCGTTCACCATCATCGAGTTCCTCGCCAGCACGGACGCCGACAAGAAGTACGAGGAGGTCATCCGCGAGATCAACGCGCTGCGGCCCACGCTGCCGCCGGAGCTGCGGCAGCTGCACATCCGCCGCTTCAGCCCCGGCCTCGTCAACATCGTGCAGTACGCGCTCGTCTCCGACGAGGCGCCGTACGGCCAGCTGCAGGACCACGCCCGGGACCTGAAGGACGCGTTGAAGGCGGTGCCCGGCGTGCGCACGGCCGAGAGCTGGGCCTATCCGCCGCGGGAGCTGCGCATCGAGGTCGATCTGCGGCGCGTCGCAGAGCTCGGCCTCACCCCGACACGCATCGCGCAGGCGCTCGAGAGCGAGAATGCCAACATCCCGGCCGGCATCGTCGACATCGGGCCGCGCAGCTTCACCATCAAGAGCACCGGCGCGTACACCGACCTCGAACAGGTGCGCGACACGGTTGTCTCCGCCGCCGACGGCCGCGTGGTGCGGATCCGCGACATCGGCGAGGTGAAGTGGGCGGACGGTGAATGGGGCCATGTCGGCCGCTACAACGGCAAGCGCGCGGTGTTCGTCACCGCCAATATGAAATCGGGCTACAACGTGCTCGATGTGCGCGACGCGGTCGTCGCCAAGGTCGACCGCTGGGCCGAGGGCCTGCCCAAGCGCATCTCGCTCGAGCTCGGCTTCGATCAGTCGCGCAATGTGGCCAAGCGCCTCGACCAGCTGTACATCGACTTCGGCATCGCCGTCGCCGTGGTGCTGCTGACGCTGCTGCCGCTCGGCCTGCGCGCGGCCGGCATCGTCATGATCTCGATCCCGCTGTCGCTGGCGTTCGGCATCGCGGTGCTCTACTTCCTCGGCTTCTCGCTGAACCAGCTCTCCATCGCCGGTTTCGTGGTGGCGCTCGGGCTGCTGGTCGACGACTCCATCGTCGCGGTCGAGAACATCGCGCGCCACCTGCGCATGGGCTACGACCGTACGCGCGCCGCCATCGCCGGCACGCGCCAGATCTTCATCGCCATCCTCGGCTGCACCGCGACCCTCGTGTTCGCCTTCCTGCCGCTGATGGCCCTGCCCGGCACCGCGGGCAAGTTCATCCGCGTGCTGCCCACCGCGGTGGTCGCGACCATCATCGGTTCGCTGCTGATCGCGCTCTTCATCATCCCCTTCCTCGCGAGCCGCATGCTGCGCGAGGAGGACCACGGCGAAGGCAACCGCCTGCTGCAGCGCATCATGGGCGGCATCCACCGGTACTACCGACCGGCGCTCCACTACTGCCTCGCGCGGCCGCGCGCCACGGTCGCCGCGGCGATCGGCGGGTCGCTGCTGGTGTCGGCGCTGCTGGTGCCGGTGCTGGGCTCGAGCCTCTTCCCGAAGGCCGACACGCCGCAGTTCCTGGTACAGGTCGAGACGCCGACCGGCACCAGCTACGCCGAGACCGACCGCGCGCTGCGCTTCGTCGAGGACGAGATGAAGAAGGTGCCCGGCATCCAGTCGGTGTTCGCCAACCTCGGCCGCGGCAACCCGGAGGTCTACTACAACCACATCCAGCGCCAGGAGTCCGCCTCCTACGCCGAGGTGCTCGGCGTCATGGAGCGGTACGATCCGCGCAGGACGCCGCGCGACCTCGACGCGCTGCGCCAGCGCCTCGACGGGTATCCGGGTGCGCGCATCTCGGTGAAGGAGTTCCAGAACGGTCCACCGGTCGCGGCGCCGATCGCGGTGCGCATCGTCGGTGCGGACCTCGCGACGCTGGACAGGCTCGCGCGCGAGGTCGAAGGCCTGCTGGACGCGACGCCCGGCGCGCGCGATGTGCGCAACCCGCTCAAGTTCACGCGTACCAACCTCAAGGTCGAGGCCGACACCGCCAAGGCGGCGCTGCTCGGCGTGCCCGCGGTCGAGATCGACCGTACGGTGCGGCTCGCGGTGTCCGGCCTGCAGGCCGGCACCTTCAAGGACGAGGACGGCGAGCAGTATCCCATCGTGGTGCGCCCGCCCTTCGAGGCGCGCGCCGACCTGCGCGCCCTCGGCGAGGCGAGGCTGGCCTCGGCCAGCGGCGAGACGCTACCGCTGTCGCAGGTGGCGAAGATCGAGCTCGAGCCCGCACCGGTGCTGATCTCGCGCTTCGCGCGTGAGCGCGCCGTCACGGTCACGGCGCAGGTCGAGCGCGGCCTGAACACCGGCAAGGTCACGGCGGATGTCGTCGACAAGCTCGATGACATGGAGTGGCCGCGCGGCTACCGCTATGTGCTGGGCGGCGACGCCGAGGCGGGCGCGGAGTCGTTCGCCGGCATCGGCACGGCGGCCATCGTCGCGATCTTCGGCATCTTCGCCATCCTGGTGCTCGAGTTCGGCAACTTCCGCTCGACGCTGATCGTGCTGACCGTGGTGCCGCTCGGCATCATCGGCGGCATGCTGATGCTGCTGGTGACCGGCAACGAGATATCGTTCACGGCCAGCATCGGCTTCATCGCCCTGATCGGCATCGAGATCAAGAACTCGATATTGCTGGTCGACTTCACCAACCAGCTGCGCGAGGAAGGGGTGCCGCTCGACGAGGCCATCGAGCAGGCGGGCGAGATCCGCTTCCTGCCGATCCTGCTGACCTCGGCGACGGCGATCGGCGGCCTGCTGCCGCTCGCGGTGCAGAACTCGGGGCTCTATTCGCCCATGGCCTGGGTGATCATCGGCGGCCTCATCAGCTCGACGCTGCTCGCGCGGCTCGTCACGCCGGTGATGTACAAGCTGATGCCGCCCGAGGGCCACGAGCCGCGCAACCTCCAGCGCGGCACCGAGCCGGAGGCGTCGGGCGCGCTGCTGTGACCGAGCGCCGCGCGGCCGACAGGCCGCGCGTGGGCGGCGCGGTCAGCGTGGCAGCCAGCCCAGCCAGGGCGCGTGCAGCGACTGCACGTAGAGCCGATCGGCGGTCTCGGTGACCGCCGTGGTCTCGGGATAGGCGCCGGTCGGGTCCTGCAGGTCGGCGACGACCTTGCCGTCCTCGGTGAACGCGATCACATGCCCGTAGGGTTTCGGCACCGGCCACATCGAGCGCGGCAGGCGCAACGTCGCCTTCCGAAGCGCCGGATACGGCGCGAGCGCGTCGACCACCGCGCTGCGCGGCTTGGTGAGCCCCGTCCAGATTCGCCCGTCCAGCCCACGGACGAGGTTGTCGGGATAACCCGGAAGGCCATCGAGCAGCACGGCGGCCTGCGGCGGCGCGGCGCCCGCGGGCCAGCGTGGCCTGACGGTGGTATCCGCGCGGGAAAGGTCGAGATTGCGCGCATCCGCAGCGATGCGCCAGATGCGGTAGCGGCCGGTCTCTGCGACCAACAGGCCGCGTCCGTCCTGCGTCATGACGATGCCGTTCGGGAAGCTGAGCCCACCCGCGACCCGCTGCACCGCACCGGTCGCCGGGTCGTACACCAGTACGCGTCCGGTCGCGGAGTTCTCGAGGATATCGAGCACGCTCGCCTCGAAGGTGCCGCCCCACTCGCGTGGCGCGAAGCGGCGTGAGGCATCGGTGAGGTATATCCGACCGTCGGGTGCGACGACGACGCCGTCCGCGTAGCGCAGCGGCTCACCGTCGATCTCGTCGACCAACACACGCACCGCGCCCTCGCGGTCGATGGCGAGCAGACCGTGCATCGCATCAGCGGCGATCATGCGTCCGGCGGCGTCGAAGTCGAAGCCGAGCACGCGGCCGCCGGTCTTGGCGAAGACCATCCGCTCGCTGCCGTCCGGCTTCATGCGCAGCACGCGGCCGTCGGCGACCGCGGCGTAGAGCAGCCCGTCCGGTCCGATCGCGACATGTTCCGGACCCTCATGGCCGCCGAGCTCGATGCGACGGAGCCCGGCCAGACGCGTGTTGGTCTCGTGCACGCCCGTGTAGCCGACCGAGGGCGTGGGCCGCCATGCGACCGGCGCCGCCGGTACCGGCCAGGTCGCGAGGTACGCGACCAGCGCGGCGAGGATCAGCCCTGCGACCGCGAGCGCGCGCCGCATCAGGTAGGCAACTGGTGATCGCGGAAGCGGTCGCGCAGGATGCTCTTCTGCATCTTGCCGGTGGCGCCGAGCGGGATGGCGTCGACGAACACCACGTCGTCGGGCACCTGCCACTTGGCGACCTTGCCGTCGTAGAACGCGCGCAGCTCGGCAGCGCTGGCCTCGACGCCGGGCTTACGGACCACGACGAGCAGCGGCCGCTCGTCCCACTTCGGGTGCGGCACCGCGATGCAGGCCGCCATCGCCACGGCGGGATGCGCCATGGCGATGTTCTCGATGTCGATGGAGCTGATCCACTCGCCGCCCGACTTGATGACATCCTTGCTGCGGTCGGTGATCTGCATGTAGCCGTCGGGGTCGATGGACGCGACATCGCCCGTCGGGAACCAACCGTCGTGCAACAGCGGCTCGTGTTCGCGCCGGAAATAGCTGGAGACCACCCACGGCCCGCGCACCAGCAGGTCGCCCGAGGATCTGCCGTCCCAAGGCAGCTCCTTGCCGTCGGGATCGACCACCTTCATGTCGACGCCGAAGACCGCGCGGCCCTGCATCGCCTGCACGCGGATCTGGCCTTCTTCATCGAGCGCCAGATGTTTGGGCTTGAAGCTGCTGCCGGTGCCGAGCGGCGAGGTCTCGGTCATGCCCCAGCCCTGCAGCACCGACACGCCATAGGCGCGGAACGCCTTGATCATCGCCGCAGGCACGGCCGACCCGCCGATCAAGGTGCGCTTGAGCGTGGAGAAGCGCAGGCCGCCGGCGCCCAGATGGTTCAGCATCGCGAGCCACACGGTCGGCACGCCCGCCGCCATGGTGACGCGCTCGGCCTCGATCAGCTCGTACACCGACTTGCCGTCGAGCGTGGGCCCCGGCATCACGAGCTTCGCACCGACCATGGGCGCACCGTAGGGCAGTCCCCAGCCGTTCACATGGAACATCGGCACCACGGGCAGGATCGAATCGAGCGCCGAGAGGTTCTGGCCGTCGGGCAACGCCGCCGCGACCGCATGCA
>CANHFH010000089.1 GCA_947459825.1 Pseudomonadota bacterium
GAACTCCGGCGTCTCCTTGGGGGTGCGGAACTCGTGCGAGGAGTGCGCGGCGTCGAGCAGATCGAGCACACCCGTCCGGGCATGCTTGATCTCGACGATGCGCGGATGCGAGTTGGTGAGCAGCACCAGGCGCTTGCCGGCGGCGCGCAGACGCTCGAGGAACCCGCGTGCGCCCGGCAGCCATGCCACCCTCGCCGCCTCCTCGTCATGCACCCGCGCCACATCGATGCGCAGCATGCGCGTCCAATGATCGATGCAGTACCACTCCATCGTGCCCTGCAGCCGCACGAAATGCGGCATGAGCTCGGCATGCGCCTCGGCGAGCGACAACCCGTTCTGATCGGCGTAGATCTCGGGGATGCGGCCGAGCCAGATGAAGTTGTCGTAAGCGAGGTCGAGCAGCGTGCCGTCGAGATCGAGCAGCACGGTGTCGACCGTGGACCAATCGGGCGCGGCGGCGACGGGAGGGGGCGGGGTTTCCGGCATCGGCCTATGATACCGCCGTCATGACCGCGCCCGCCCGCTCCGCCGTCGCCGACCTGCACCTGCACAGCCATCATTCCGATGGCCTGCTCTCGCCGGCCGCGTTGATGCGCCTCGCGGCCGAGCGCGGCGTCGGCACGGCGGCGCTCACCGACCATGACACCACGGCAGGCTGCGACGAAGCGGCCGCGGCCTGCGCGGCCGCGGGGCTGCGCTTCGTGCCCGGCGTCGAGGTCTCCGCTGGCTGGGACGGTCTGTCGTTGCATGTGCTCGGGCTCGGTGTCGATGCCGCCTCACCGGCGCTCGACGCGCACCTCGCCGAGGTGCGTACGCTGCGCCGCGAGCGCCTCGCCGAGATCGGCGATAGGCTCGAACGCCGCGCGGGGCTGCCGGGACGGGAACTCGTGGCCGGCGTCTGCGCGGGCACCGCCGTGCCGACGCGGCTGCATCTGGCGAGGGCGTTGGTCGCGCTCGGTCACGCGCGCGACGAGGCCGAATCGTTCAAGAGATTCTTGGGCCGCGGCACACCGGGCCATGTGCCGATGGCGTGGCCCGGCATCGACCGGGCGATCGCCGCGCTGCGCGCCGCAGGCGGCGTCGCGGTGCTCGCGCATCCGCACCGCTACGGGGCCTCCGGCGGCGCGCTGCGACGGCTGGTGGGCGCGTTCCGTGACGCGGGCGGCCAAGGCCTCGAGGTGAGCATGGCGGGCATGAGCCCGCGCGACCGCGACCGGCTCGCCACGCTCGCGCGCGGCCACGCCATGCTGGCCTCCACAGGCTCGGATTTCCATGATCCGGCGCTGCCGTGGAATCCGCCGGGTCGCTTCGATAAGCTACCGGCCGACCTCGATCATGTCGCGGCGACCCTCTGATGTCGGACCAGGACCAGGACAACATCGACCGCGAACTGTTCCGCAACATCGATAAGCTGCGGCAGCTGCGCATCGAGCACCGCGATCTGGACGAGGTCATCACCCGCCTGTCGATGGACATCCATGTCGACCAGCTGCAGCTGAAGCGCCTCAAGAAACGCAAGCTCATGCTCAAGGACCAGATCGAGCGCTACACGAGCCAACTGATCCCCGATCTCAACGCCTGAGGACGCCGCGATGGAACCGAACTACATCTCGATCGGGAAGCTGGTCCGCGAGCTGCTGACGCCCACCGGACTCAACGAGGTGCTCGTGGTCATGGTGGCGGTGGCCATCGCCTATGTCTGCGGCCGACTGATGCGCCGCGCCACCGAACGGGTGCGCGCCGCGAGCGGCGGCGTCTCGACAGGTTGGCAGTGGCGGCTCATGGAGGCCGGCGCGATCGTCGCGCCCTACGTCGTCGCCGTGCTGCTCATCGGCGCGGCGCGCGAGGCCGCGGAGGCGCTCGGGGTGTCCGATGTCGTGCTCGTGTTCGCGCTGCGGCTCGTCGCCGCGCTCGGCGCGGTGCGGCTCGGGGTCTATGCGGTACGCTTGCTGCTCGGCGACGGCAGCTGGCTCGCGCACCATGAGACCCGCGTGACATTGCTCGTCTGGCTCGCGCTCGGCCTCGAGGTGCTGGGCGGCTTCGACTGGCTGGAGCGCGTGCTCGGCCAGGTCGACCTGCTGCCCGGCAAGTCGGTGTTCAGCCTCTGGGACCTGCTCAAGGGCCTGGTCGTCGTGACGGCGTTCGTGCTCGCCATGACGCTGCTCGCGCGCGCCATCGAGCGGCGGGTGATGGCCATGGAATCCCTCGCACCCTCCACCCGCGTCGGCATCAGCAAGTCCGCCTACTTCCTGCTGATCGGCCTAGGCGTGCTGCTCGGCATCAACTCGGCCGGCGTGGACCTCACCGCGCTCACGGTGCTCACCGGCGCCATCGTGTTCGGCCTCGGCTTCGGCATCCGCGACATCACCAGCAACTTCGTCAGCGGCTTCGTGCTGCTGATGGACAAGTCGATCAAGCCCGGTGATGTCATCAGCTTCCACCAGCACACCGGCACCACCTCCGACAACTTCGGCTGGGTGCAGGAACTGCGCGGGCGCTATGTGGTGGTCCGCGACCGCGACGGCGTGGAGTCGTTGGTGCCCAACCAGAGCCTGATCACCAACGCGGTGATCAACTGGTCATATTCGGACCAGCGGGTACGGCTGCGACTGCCGGTGATGGTCTCCTACGAGGACGACCCGGAGGTCGCGCTCGACCTGCTGGTCCGCGCCACCGAGGGCCACCCGCGCATCCTGCGGGATCCGGCGCCGGTGTCGCGGCTGATCTCGTTCGAGAACTACGGCATGAAGCTCGAGGCGCGCTTCTGGATCCGCGATCCGATGAACGGCGTCAACAACGTACGCTCCGATGTGAACCGCCGCATCTGGCGGCTGTTCAAGGACGCCGGCATCAAGATCCCGGTGGCCCAGCAGGAGGTGCGCGTCCTCGAACCGGACGCGGTCGTCGTGCGGCCGCCGCACCTCGGTGGAGCCGAAGATGGCCCTGCGCGCGGGTAGGGTCGAGATACCCGACGGCGACCTCGAGGTCAGCTTCGTGCGCGCCGGCGGTCCCGGCGGCCAGAACGTCAACAAGGTCGCCTCGGCGGTGCAGCTGCGTTTCGACCTGGCGGGAACCGCGGTCCTGCCTTACGCGGCCAAGCAGCGTCTGCGCGCCCTCGCCGGCCGCCGCGTCACCGACGACGGCGCGCTGCTGATCATCGCGCGTGAGCACCGCAGCCAGGAGCAGAACCGCCGCGCCGCCGAGGGACGCCTCGTCGACCTCGTGACGCGTGCGTTGGTGGAACCCAAGACGCGACGCGCCACCAAACCGACCCGCGCCTCGCGCGAGCGACGCATGGATTCGAAGACGCGGCGCGGTACGGTCAAGCGCGGTCGGGGCCGGCCCGCCGGGGACGACTGAGCGGACGGGCGTCGACCGCAGGGGCCGTCGTGCGGGACACGGGCGTCAGCCCCGCGTCACCTGCAGGATGCTGTGGCGGATCTGCTCGGAGAGCACGAACTCCGCGTCCTGCGCCACGCGCTGCAGCACCTCGTCGTGCAGCAAGCGCCCCGCGTCGTCGCTGCGGATGACGCCGCGGCGCTGCAACAGCGCGATGAACTGGTCGAAGAGCGACCTGTCGGCGAACTCGGGTGAATCGAATCCGTAGACCATCTCGATGCGCTGCGCCATGAGCTGGCAGCGCTCCGAGAGCTCCTTGGCGGTGTAGGTGCCGGGCTCGGCGTGCGTCAGCGCCGAGATGACGAGGTAGTAGCGCTCGATGGTCTGCACCGAGGACTCGGCGAGCAACGAAAGCTGCACCGCCGCCGGCGTGCTGGACGCCGGCCGTCGCCAGCCCTCGGCGCCGCCCTGCAGCGTGAAGCGCTCGAGCACACCGAGCTTCGCGAGCGCCGCGAGCTGCGCGTCGACCTGCGCCGCGAGCTCGTCCTCCGACCACTTCAGGAAGAGCTCCGCAGCGACATACGGGTAGACCCGCCACGCGAGGCGCTGCAGGTCGGCGGTCGGGACCACGGGGTTGGCGATGAACGCGCAGGCGATCAGCGATGGCAGCGCGAAGAGATGCTGGATGTTGTTCCGGTAGTAGGTCATCAGCACCGCGACCTCGTCGCTGCTGCGCACCAGCTCGCCGAGCTTGTGCGGCTGACGCTGCAGCACGCCGAGCGCCTCGCCGTGGACGATGGCCGCTTCGCCGCCGGTCGCCGTGACCGTCACGCGCGGGTCGTAAGGCGCCTCGTGCAGCAGCCCGATGTAGAGGTCGATCTGCCGCGCGAGATCCGCCGCCGGCATGGTCTGCCGCGGCATGGCGAGCAGCGTCAGCGCGAGGAGGTTGATCGGCGTCACCGCGGCGGCGGCGTTGATGTGCCGCATGATGCGCTGCGAGAGGTCGTCGACCGCCGGCGCGAGCCACGGCACGCGCGTCTCGTCCTCGAGGGGCTGCTCGCGCCAGTCCGGCGCGTGACGCCCGAGCAGCGCATCGAGATGGATCGGCGAGCCGATGTTGACGCTGACGCGGCCGTACTTCTTGCGCAGCATGCGCGGCGCGCGCAGCAGATCGCCGATCCCTTCCTTGCGCTTCGGGCGGCCCGACAGCTCGCCGATGTAGGTATCGCCCTCGACGATGCGCTCGTAGCCGAAGTACACCGGCAGGAACACGACCGGACGGCGCGGGTCGCGCAGATAGCTGCGCACGGTCATCGCCAGCATGCCGGTCTTGGGCTGCAGCAGGCGGCCGGTGCGCGATCGGCCGCCCTCGATGAAGTACTCGATGGAGTGGCCGCGCGCCATGATCGCGCCGAGGTACTTCATCAGCACCGGGGTGTAGAGCGCGTTGCCCGCGAAGCTGCGGCGGATGAAGAACGCGCCGCCCTTGCGCAGCAGGCGGCCGACCACCGGGATGTCGAGGTTGATGCCGGCTGCGATGTGCGGCACCGCGTAGCCCTGCACATAGATGGCGTACGAGAGCAGCAGGTAGTCCATGTGGCTGCGATGGCAGGGCACGAACACGACCTCGTGCTCGCGCGCGACGGCGCGCAGCGTGTCCACATGGTTGAAGTCGACGCCGTCGTAGAGCCGGGTCCAGAGCCGGCGCAGGAAGGCCTCCATGAAGTTGACGAAGGCGTGGGAATAGTTGGCGGCAATCTCCTCGCCGTAGCCGCGCGCCGTGAGCAGCGCCTTGCGACGGGTGACCTTCCTGGTCCTGACCTCCTGCGCGGCGGCGGCGCGCACCGCGCGGGTGTTGAGCACGCGCGCGAGGATGGTGCGGCGGTGCGAGAGGTCGGGACCGATGCGCGCAGCGCGCTGGCGGCGGAAGGTGGCGCGCCAGGCGCGGGCGATGCGCGCGGCCTGCGGCTCGACCGGCCCGCCGTCGTCGAGCATGCTGCGCAGGCTCACCGGCTCGCCCAGTTCGACCATGGTGAAACGGCCGTTGAACAGCACCTGCAGCATCTTGCGCAGGCCGCCGCCGAGCACCCAGCCCTCGGTGAGCCACAGCCGCAGCCATGACCCTTCCTTCTGCGGCGCACGCCCCCAGAACACCTGCACCGGCACCAGACGCGCGTCGAGGCCCGGATCGGCGCGCAGCGCGTCGATGAGCCGCAGCAGCTCCGGCGGCGGCCGGCGATCGATGCGCGGGTCGAACCAGCCGCGCGCCTGCAGCAACGGCAGCGTCGCGCGCACCTCGCCCTTGCCGCGCCCGACCAGACGGCCCGTGGGCGACGGCAGTCCCTGCCGCTTGCAGATCGACGCGAGCAACGCCGTATCGACGACGCTGCGCCGCTCGATGACATAGCAGACAGGCGCGGCGGTGACGGCACCGATGCGTTCGATGGCACCGTCGGGGCGCACCTCCGCGCGCACCCACCACGACATGAACCAGCGCAGCAGCGACTTCACGCGGCGACCGTCACTCGGGGATCGAGCCGAGGAACTCGCCGAACCAACGGCAGATGCGCAGCAGCGAGGCGGTCAGGCGATGGTCGTCATCGACGAGGTGCAGCGTGGCGCGGCGTGCGCGCGCGAACGCGAGTCCGTGGTCGACCGGCACGATGTCGTCCTGCCAGCCGTGCACCACGACCGTCGGACAATCGGCGACGGGCGGCAGCGGCGGGAGCCCCGGCATGTCGAACGCGGGCGCCATCAGGAACATGCCGCGCGCGGCGACGCTGCGCGAAGCGGCCGCGGTGAGCCAGCCGCCGAGGCTGGAGCCGACCAACACCGGCGGCGCAGAGGTCGCGGGCAACGCCCGGCAAGCCGCGAGAAGCGCCTCGAGTCGGCCCTCGGCGCTGTCGATGCCGCGGTAGTCGACGGACTCGACCGTCCAGCCATCGGCGCGCGCGACCTCGGCCAACGCCGTGATCTTGGTGCCCCAGGGACCGGATTCCTTGCCGTGCGAGAAGACGACGCAGCGCATGCTCATGATGGGCCGATGTTACACCGGACAGCGGCCGGTCACGGCCGCCCCGCCACGACGGGCGTCAGTGCCGCCGGAACAGCGGGATATGCGGCCGCTTGAACAGCGGCACCAGCGCCATGCCGGCGACGAAACCGCCGATGTGCGCACCGAAGGCGACGCCGCTGCCGCCGATGCCGGTCATGGTGGCCATCAGCAGCTGCATCAGGAACCAGCCGAGCAGCACCCACACGGCGCGCACCCAGCCGATGGTGAGGAACATCAGCGGCGGCGGCAGCGCGAGCAGCACGCGCGCGCGCGGATACAGCAGCATGTAGGCCCCGAGAACGCCGGAGATCGCACCGCTCGCGCCCACCATCGGCACGGTGCTCGCCGGGTCCGGCAGCGCCTGGGCGAACACCGCCGCGACGCCGCACAGCAGGTAGAACACGATGAACCGCGCGTGGCCCATCGCATCCTCGACGTTGTTGCCGAACACATAGAGGAACAGCATGTTGCCGAGCAGGTGCGCCCACGAACCGTGCAGGAACATCGAGGTGAACACCGTGATCCAGCCCGGCACCCAGGGCGGGTCCTCCATCGAGTTCTCGCGGCCGAAGATCACCTCCGGCGTCGCACCCAGCCCCGCGATGATGGCGCCGAAGCGCGCATCGCCCGACAGCGACTGCCAGAGGAACACCAGCACGCAGGCGGCGATCAGCCCCCAGGTCAGCCACGGCGTGATGTGCGTGGGGTTGTCGTCGTGGACCGGGATCACGACGCGGCGCGCGCCACATTGGCGCCGAGCGGCGCCGCGTTGCGCACGCGGCGCGCCTCGCCGACCACGGACTGCGTCGTCGCGCCCGCGCGGGACAGCGGCATCGGGATGCCGCGGGGATCATGGCTCGCGCGCGACACGGCCTCCCAGTCCATGGTGTCACCGCGGTCGGCCAGACGCTGCCGGATGCGCGTGGCGAGCGACTTCGAGAGCAGTTTGCGCTGCGCACCGCGCCAGTCGCGCGGGTCGTCCTCGAGCACCTCGAAGGCCTGCATCATGAGCTCGCCCTCGTGCCAGCCGAAGACGAACGGCTGGTTGACGACGGTGACCTTCACGCCGGGCTTCACGAGGTCGTAGAGCAGTTCGATGTCCTCGGGGAACAGCCGGATGCAGCCGTGGCTCGAGCGCAGACCGACGCCGGCGGGCTTGTTGGTGCCGTGGATGAGGTAGCTCGGCCAATCGAGGTAGAGCGCGCGGTTGCCGAGCGGGTTGTCCGGGCCCGGGGGCACCACGGCGGGCAGGATCTCGCCGTTCTTCTTGTGCTCGGCGCGCACGCCGGGGCCGGGACGCCAGGTGGGGTTCTTGGTCATGCGCACGACGCTGGTCGTGCCCTCCGGCGTCGCCCAACCGACGCGCCCGATGCCGATCGGGAAGGTGTAGACCGTCTGCCACTCGCCGGGCTTGCGCGGCGGGTAGTAGAAGAGCCGCATCGCCGCGAGGTTGATGACGATCCCTTCGCGCGGCGCGTCGGGGAGTATGTGGCGCGTCGGCAGCACGATCTCGCGGCCCTCACCGGGCAGCCAGGGATCGACGCCCGGGTTGGCGCGCACGAGCTCCTCGTAACCCACATTGAAGCGCCGCGCGAGGTCGACGAAGGTGTCCTCGCGCGTCGCGCGGGTGACCTGCAGTTCACCGATCAGGTCGCCGTGCGCGGGGTCGAGCACCGTGCGGTGCGCACTGGTCGCGAGCGGCGCGGGCGTGTCGGCGATCGGCGCCCAAGGCACGGCGGCGGGGCGCGTGGTCGGCGCCTTCGGCTGAGGCGCGCTGCAGGCCGCGAGGCCCAAGATCAGCCCTGCCAGCAGCGTGCGGACGACGGAGTTGCGGAGCGCCGACATGGGCGCCGAGATTACAGCAGGACGGGCCGGTTTGGCTGCTCGTTGCGGTCGCCGCCCTCGGACGGGAAATGCTGCGCCAACAACGCCGCCACGCCCTCGACCCCCGCAAGCGCACCCTCACGCCAACGGTCCTCGCGGAAGTGCGCCTCCATGCTGCGGCAGACCTGCTCCCACTCGGCATCCGACACCCGCGCCGCGAGGCCGCGATCGACGACGATCTCGACATCACGGTCGGCCATCAGCAGGTAGATGAGCACGCCGTTGTTGCGCTCCGTGTCCCACACGCGCAGCGAACCGAAGACCTCGAGCGATCGTTGCCGCGGCGTGATGCCGGCGCGCAGCGAACGGCTGTCGAGCGAGGTCTCGACGGCGAAGCGGATCTCGCCCGCGTGCCGCGACTCGACCGACGCGATGGCTTCCTCGATGGCGGTGAGCGTCGCGGGCGTGAAGCGCCGGCGCGTGTAGGCCGGGAAGGTGCTGAAGTGGCGCCACCAGCGTCGCAGGTCCATCTCACCAGCCTCCCGAGGCGCCGCCGCCACCGAAACCACCGCCCATGCCGCCGCCGAAGCCGCCGCCGCCGAAACCACCCCCGCCGCCGCCGAAACCGCCTCCACCGAAACCGCCTCCACCGAAACCGCCGCCGACGCCGCCGTCGTGGCGGCCGCGTCGGCCGGGGGAGTAGTAGGCGCCGCGGCCGGCACGCGAGTCGAGGCCGACGAGGGTGCCGAACAGCGCCGCGATGAGCGCGAAGACGATCGATCCCGTGAACACCAACGCCATCGCGCCGAAGGTGCTGCCCGA
>CANHFH010000090.1 GCA_947459825.1 Pseudomonadota bacterium
CCTCGGACGGATCTGGTGCTCGGTGTTCATCGCCGGACGCAAGGATGTCGAGCTCGTCACCACAGGGCCGTATGCGCTCTGCCGCCATCCGCTCTACACGCTGTCCATGATCGGCGGCGTCGGACTCGGCCTCGCCACCCACTCTTTGCTGCTGACGGCGGCGACGCTGCTCGTGCTCGGCACCTTGTTCACGGGCGCCGCGACCGCCGAGGACCGGTTCCTCGCCGCGCGCTTCGAACAGCGCTTCGAGGCCTACCGGGCGACGACGCCGCTCTTCTGGCCGCAGCGCTGGCGCGAACCGCGACCTGAGACCTTGTCGGTCCGCCCCGCCATCCTGTGGAAGTCGTTCGTCGATGCAGGCGCGTTCTTCCTGCTGTTCGCGTTGGTCGTGGTGGCGCGGCGTATCGGTGACTCCGGACTGCTGGCCTCGCCGCTGTCGCTGCCGTGAACCAAGCCGAGTCCGTGGCCGCGGATCCCGTCACGCTCAAACAGGACCTCTTCGGCACGGTGACGCGCATCGAACGCGACGGCTCGAAGCGCGTCGTGCGCGACTGCAGCACGGCGCGATGGTGGCTGCGCGGATTCGCACGACACCTGCTCGGACGCGAACGGCGCGCGCTGATGCGCCTCGCGGATATCGAGCGCGTGCCGCGCCTGCTGGCATCGCAACGGTCGACGCTCGAGCGTGAGTGGATCGACGGTCAGCCGATGCAAGTCGCGCAACCGCGGGACCCGCGCTACTTCCGCGAGGCGCTGCGGCTGGTGCGCCGCCTGCACGCGCGGGATGTCACCCACGACGATCTCGCCAAGGAACCCAACTGGCTGGTGACGCCCGAGGGGCTGCCGGCGGTGGTGGATTTCCAGTTGGCCCGCCATGCGCCGCGACGCGGGCGGCTCTTCCGCATGCTGGCGCACGACGACCTGCGGCATTGGGCCAAGCACAAACGGCAGTACCTGCCGGAGCGTCTGACGGCGCGCCAGCGCGCGCTGCTGGCGCGGCCCTCACCGCTGTCGCGCGCGTGGCGCGCCACCGTGAAGCCGGTCTACCGGTTCGTGACGCGCCGGCTCTTCGGTTGGGCCGACCGCGAAGGCGCCGGTGATCGGCGGCTCGACCCCTGATCGTTCCGGATCGTTCCAGATTGTTTCGGCGCGAGACCACCGTTAACCTTCGCCCACCATGAGCACCTGCCAGACCCACAACCTTCGCCATCCCACCTCCACCGCGCCCCGTCCCTACGGCGTGCGGGTCTCGTTGCCCGCCGGCGACCCGTTCCGCAAGCTGCTCGGTGAGGACTGGAGCCGTACCCACTGGTACGAGACCGCCGAGGAGCGCGACGCGGCGCTCGCCGAGATGTCCCGCAAACATGAGTACTCGCGCCCCGGAGACCGGCCGGCGCTGTCATTCGAGAAGGTGCTGAACTTCGCGGGTCGCTAGAACGTTCGGCCGAGGAAGAGGTAGAAGGTGTTCTCCCCGCCCTCACCGAAGCCGGTGCCGAGGTAGACCGGACCCAGCAGCGTGTCGAGCCCGATGAAGAGGCTGCCGTGGGTGAGCGCATCGCCGAAACCGATGTCACCGCGCCGACCCCAGACATTGCCCGACTCGAGCGACAGACCCGCATAGGTCGGCACATCGAGGAAACCCTCGCCGCGGCGGCCGATCTGCCGCAGGTAGATCGCGCGCGCGATCGCGGCATGCCGCCCCGTGACCGAACCCGGCCCGAGCCCCGACAGGTCGAGGAAGCCGCCGAGCGGGAACAGCGTGCGGACGCTGCCCGAGCCGTCGTCGCCGACATTGCTGCCGAAGGTGGTCCAGAGCATCGCCGTGTGCCGCCCCGATGAGCGGGCCAACAGCCAGTCGGCGGTGAACAGCTCCGCATCGCCGCTCGAGCCGAGGTCGGAGTGTTCACCGCGCCATTCGGCGACGAAGGACTCGCCGTGGCGGGGGAAGCGGCGAGAATCCAGCGTGTCGTAGGACAGCCGTGCGAAATACTCGCGCACATCGAAATCGCTGCCGGGCGGAGACGCGGGGTCGCCGAGGCGCAGGCGGGAATGCCCGGTGACGCGGCGCAGACCGACGCGCACCTCGCCCCAGTTGCCGAGCTCGCGCCCGAAGTCGATGCCGTACTCGCTGGTGCGGAGACGGTACTCGGCGAGGCGCGCGCCGTCCCGCAACAGCGGCACATCGCGCACATCGAAGCTCGCCTGCGGCGCGATGAACCAGCGGCCGCGCGCGTCGAGCGGCTGGTGGTACTCGGTGGCGATGCGCGGCTCGGATCCCACCTGCAGGTCCCATACCCACTCGGCGCCGAAGTCGCCGATGTCGGCGAGCACTATGCGCGCGGCGGCGTTGTAGGTCGCGCCGCCGCTGAAGTCGTCCTCGATGCCGAGCCCGAACCTGATGTAGTTCGGGCCCCAGGGGTTGCGCTCGGCATCGAGCACGATGTCGCCACGCCCGGCGCGCGGCTCCACCGTGTAGTCGACGCGCTCGAAATCGCCGCGGCCATGCACCTCCGTGAGGGCCGCATCGAGCCGGACCGCGTACGCATCGTCCGCCACAGTGCCGGATGCCGAGGCCACGGCTGCCGGCGCCCGCAGACGCGTCTCGTATCGCTCCGCGTCTTGGGCGATGCGCACCTCGCCGATAGGCAGCGCTGCCGCCTCGCGGGCCGCCGAGCGGCGAGCGACATAGGCCGCATAATCCCGCGCGTCGCTGCGCAGCCCCGCAAGCCGTCCGAGCGCGCCGCGCGCCGCCTCCTCGCCCAGACCCGCCGCGCGGCTCAGCACCTCGAAATCGAACGTCGACGCCTCGCCGAGCACGGGCTCCAGCAGGATGTCGCCGTCGCGCATGAGCCTGCGCTGCGCGTCGCTGCCGCCGCGGATGGCGATGGCCAGCATCTGGTTGGTGATCGTGGCCACCGACTCGAGACCGGCGCGCTTGCGCAACGGGAAGCCGACATCCACCACGATCAACACATCGACGCCCATGGCCCGCGCCACCTCGACCGGCAGGTTGTTGGCCAGACCGCCGTCGACCAGCAGCCGGCCGTCGATGTCCACCGGAGCGAACACGCCCGGCGCGGCGACGCTGGCGCGCAGAGCCGTGACGAGGTCGCCGCCGCCGAGTTCCACGGCGTCGCCCGTCTCGAGGTCGGTGGCCATGGCACGGAACGGTGTCGGCAGCTTGTCGAAGTCGCGCACCGCAGCCACCGGCAGCGTGCGCTTGCGCAGCGCCTGGGTCAGACGCTGACCGCCGATCAGGGACTTCGGCAACCGGAAACTGCCGGCCTCGATGCCGAGCGGGAAGTTGACGAGGAAGTTCCGGTCCTCGCTCTTGCGACGGAAGCTGCGGCGATCGCGCGGGCCCGGTTCGCGGAACGCGTCGCGCCACTCGTCCGAGAACATGAGCGACTCGATCTCGGCGGCGCTGAGGCCGCTGGCATAAAGACCGCCCACCACCGCGCCCATGCTGGTGCCGGCGATCGCGTCGATGCGGATGCGCTCCGCCTCGAGCACCTTAAGCACGCCGATGTGCGCGCCTCCGCGCGCACCGCCGCCGGAGAGCACGAGGCCCACCCGCGGCCGCGCGTCGGCCGCAGCGGGTGCGACAGGCGCCGCATCGGCATGCGCGGCGGACGCGGCACCGACGAGCGGGACGAGGGCCAGCAAAAACACGAGGAGACGCACGCCATCAGGATACCAGTGCCTGCGCCGTCGGGGATAATGGCCCCATGCCCCGCCCGATCCTCCCCCGCCGCGCCCGCGCAGCGCTCGGCCTCCTCGCCGCGCTCACCGTGAACACGGCGTCCGTCGCCAGCGCGACGGCGGCCGGATCATCTTCAGCGGCCGCACTCCCCGCGGATGTGCTCGACGAGGTGGTGGTCACGGCGCAGCGACGACCCGAGGCCTGGTCGCGCGTCGGCGCGAGCCTGTCGCGCATCGGCCCCGGCATCACGGGCGTCATCGACCTCACCCACGCCGCCGAGGCCCTGAACCGCGCACCGGGCGTGCTGATGCAGCGCGGCAGCGGTCAGGAGAGCCTGCTCGCCATCCGCTCGCCCGTGCTCACCGGCGCCGGCGCCTGCGGCGCCTTCCTGATGCTGGAGGACGGCTTCCCGCTGCGCCCCGTCGGCTTCTGCAACGTCAACCAGCTCTTCGAGGCCGACACCTCGCAGGCCGCGGCGATCGAGGTACTGCGCGGCCCCGGTACCGCGCTCCATGGCGCACGGGCGGTACACGGGGTCATCAACGTGATCTCCCCGGACCCGGCCGCGATGCCGCAGACCCGCTACGCCGCTACCGCGGGGTCGGACGATTTCGCCGGTCTCGAGTTCCTTGCCTCGGACGGACGCAGCGCCGCGTGGGGACTGTGGCGCCACGACGGCGGCTTCCGCGCCGATTCGCCGGTGCGCGAGGCCAAGCTCAATCTCGCCCATGTCACCGACCTCGCCGGCGGCAGCCTTCGGCTCCGTGGCGCCGCGGTACGCCTCGACCAGGAGACGGCCGGCTTCGTGCGCGGGTTCGAGGCGTATCGCGACCCCGTGCTGCGGCGCAGCAACCCCAACCCGGAGGCCTTCCGCGATGCCGACGCGCTGCGCCTCTCCGGCGAATGGGTGCGCGAGGACGAATCAGGCGCGCGCGACGAATGGCGCGGCATCCTGCGCCGTTCACGCATGGAATTCCTGCAGCACTTCCTGCTCGGCAAGCCGCTCGAACGCAACGGTCAGCAGAGCCTCGCGGTGTCGTTCGCGCGGACGCGGAGCATCGACGGCGGTGTCGAGGCCGGCGGCCTTGAGTGGCGGGTCGGACTCGACGCCGAAGTCGCCGATACCTTCCTGCTCGAGGTGCAGGACGGCCCGACGCTGGAGGGCAGCGCGATCGCGCGCGCCATCCGCCCGGCCGGTCGGCACTACGACTACCAGGTCGATGTGCAAGCGCTCGCCGCGCACGGGTCGGTCGCCGGCACCCTTGGTGCGCGCACTGACTGGCGGCTCTCCGCTCGCCTCGACCGCACGCACTACGCCTACGACAACCGCATGCGCGACGGCGCCACCACCGAAGACGGCACGCCCTGCACGCCCGCGCCCTGCCTCTACAGCCGCCCCGCGGACCGCGACGACCGGTTCGTAGACTTCACGCCGCGTCTTGATCTGCGACATCGCATCGGCGAGCGCGCGCAACTTCACTTCATCGCGAGCGACGGTTTCAGACCGCCCGAGATCACCGAGCTCTACCGTCTGCAGCGCAACCAGAGCGTCGCCGACCTCGACTCCGAGCGGCTCACGGCGCTCGAGGCGGGCTGGCGCTACGCCGCGTCGGACATCGCGGCTGCGGTGGCGCTGTTCTCGCAACGCAAGCGGAATGTCATCCTGCGCGACGCCAACGGCTTCAATGTCACGGGCGGACGCACCAGGCACGAGGGCTTGGAGGTCGAGCTCGGCTGGCAGGCCTGGCCTACGCTGCGCCTCGATGTCGCGGGCACCTACGCCCGCCACCGCTACGACTTCGATGCCGCCATCGAGGGCGGCGAGACGATCGTGAAGGGGCGCGACATCGACACCGCGCCGCGCCAGCTATGGACCACCACCGCCACCTGGACGCCGCGCGATGATTGGCAGGCCGCGCTCGAGTGGCGTCGCGTCGGACCCTATTTCGCCGACGCCGCCAACACCCGCCGCCATCCTGGCCACGATGTCGCCCACCTGCGCGTGAGCGCGCGGCCCACGCCCCGCTGGCGCGTCAGCCTCGAGATCGAGAACCTCACGGATGTCCGCTACGCTGATCGCGCCGACTTCGCGCAGGGCGACTGGCGCTACTTCCCGGCGCGGGGGCGCAGCGCGTTCGTCACGGTGGTGTGGAGAAGGGAGTGAATGGCGACCCGCCTACTCGCCCCGCGTCGGCTCCAGCCGGTCGTAGGCCCACTCGCAGCCCGCAACCGCCAGACCCGCCACCAAAGACATGCCGACCACGGCGCCCACGATGACCGTCAGCATCGGCGCACCCGTAAACCACCACAGCGCCCCGCCGACCGCTGCACTGAGCAAGACACCGAGCAGCCCCACTAGCAACTTGCCGATCGCCACCATCGCGGTCCGCCCCTGCTGATGCAACTGGCCCACACCACCCCTCGTGATGGTGAACGGGAACGCGAGGCAGAACAGGTTCTCGACAGCGAACAGATACAGGTTCACCGGAAGCGCCAACGCGCACGCCAGCCAGAACATCCGGGGCGGCATCATCCCCAGCACCAATAAAAGGATCGCAAAGACCCACCACAGGGCCACGCCCACCGCGACCGGGACGGCCAGCTGCCCTGCCACCACCGCAGAGGTGCCGACCGGCAGGCTCTTGAGGACATCAATCCGACCAAGGTCTGATCTGAAGTCCGCCTGCAGCATGGTCGGTAACATGAGCACCAACGAGAAAATGATCATGCCCGGAGCTGTCGCCGTCGGCATGACCCCGGTGCGCGCCAACACAATGAATCCGATCGAGATGGTCGACACCATCGCCACAGCGTTCCAGAACAGCTCGCTGCGTACAGCCAAGACCGCTTGCCGCCACGCGATCGGTCCGGCCCCGGCAAGATAGGGCGGTGGAGGTGGCCGCCATCGGCCACGAACCTTACCAACAATGACGAAGGCCGACTGTTGCCGACGCAACTGCTTAAGTCTTGCGAAATCACGCTCACCGGCAGCCAGCGAGCGCTCCATGTAATCCGCGTCGACGGCCACGATCGCGATGACCAGCAAAGCATCGACGCACAGCAGTCCGCCACCCCACAGCAGCAGATCGGGGAACACTCGCTCCGCCAGTACGGTCTCGACGACCATCCGGAACGGGAACGAGAGAAGCTGCACCGGGCCGAAGGTGGCCATCCACCGCAACATCCCGTCGACCGATGTGGCGGACGACCATGCCAGATAGAGTCCCAACGCGAACGCCGACACCACGCCGATGGTGAGAGCGGTTCTCGCGCGACGAGACAGCGCGAACGCGGCGGATGTCGCCAGCATGCCGACCAACATGAAGGACAGCGAGAACATCGACAGTCCAAGGAGCACGCCAAGGTACACAGCAACAGCGGTTCCGCCGACGGGCAGGACCACCCAGAAAACCACCAGCGACAACAGGGCTGTGCCGAGCGTCGACTGGATGATGCGATAAAGCATCAGTTCCCGCCGATGGAACGGCGCTGGGAACAACTGGTCGATTTCCGCTCGGTCGAACCGGAGACCGCCTTCTCGCGCGACGGCAGGCAACCAGATGACCCAGAGCAGGAACAAGCCAAGAACCGCATACCCCCTCATGTCGGAGGCGAGAGGCTGCGACGACTCGGCGCCCCGGGAAAGCACCGCGTAGAGGAACAATCCGGCGAGGCCGAGCATGATTGCCCCATAAAGCTGTCCGCTCCCGGTCCGCAAGCCTCGCCAAGCGGACCTCGCCTGCGATCGCCACTGAAGACCAAGCAGGTGCCACAAGGCCGGCGGCAACACTGCTTCCCTGCTCATCCCCGCTCCACCGGCTTTCCCTCGGTCGCGCCGAAAAACACGTCCTCGAGACTTCCCAGCCCCGCCCCCCCTGAGAACTGCACACGCGCTTCATCGATCGGACCGAAGAACTTACGCTCCCCGCACTCCATGATGAGCAGGTGCGTGCAGAGGTCTTCGACAAGACTCAATAGATGCGAGGAGATGACCACCGCCGCGCCGGCCGCAGCGCGTTCCCGTATGGAATCCTTGACGGTGCGGATGCCGCGCGGATCGAGTCCGGTCAAGGGCTCGTCGAACAAGATGGCCAACGGCGCGTGCAGGTATGCGCAGCAGATCGCCAGCTTCTGACGCATCCCGCGCGAGAGTTCCTGCACGACCTCATCCCGCTTCTCCGTCAACTCGAATTGCCGTAGGAGCGCCTCGGCCTGCGCACCGAACTCCTTGACACCGTAGGTCATCGCCGTGAACTCAAGGTGTTCCCAGACCGTCAAGGCCTCGAACAGCTGCGGCTCGTCGGGGATGTATGCCAGCCGCGCCTTGGCCGACACCGGATCGACGCGCAGGTCATGTCCCGCGATCCGCAGCCCACCCCGGGTCGGCGTGAGAATCCCCGCCAAGGCCCGCAAAGTCGTGGTCTTGCCGGCCCCGTTGCGACCCAGCATGCCGAGGATCTGTCCCGGAGCTACGGCGAAGTCGAGACCATCCACCGCGAGCACCCGGTCGTAGGCCTTCGAATAATTCTCAACCTTGATTAAGTGACGGCGCGGCCGCAGCGTCTCGCCGTCATCTGCATCACTAGTACCGTAAGCTCTCACCGCGTGTCCCCCACAATCTCGTCCGGTACGCCCTCACGCAAGGATTACAATCCTTGCCGGCATCTGAATTAATCCCTCACACCACCGAGTTACCGCAAAAAGGGACGACTTCTGCGAGGCCATCGTCGAATTCCGAGAGTGGTCAACGCCCGGAGTCGAATACAAGCGTTTCATCATAAACCAGATTGGCGACCCGGCCTGACCGGAGAGCGCTCCCAATGAAGTGCGATGGATGAACAACACTGTCTGGTAGTAGATCCATCCCGAACTGCCTTCTGCGTCCGGCGGGCGGATCGATAAATCAATCACTCTCCGCCACAGCGCACTCCACGGGAGCCTTCCGTCGAGGGGAAATCCCCCCCCTACATTGGTCAATCCTTCATCAGCGCCCCGGCCGTGTAGGAAACTGCAGCCGCCACGAAGCCGATAGTGGCTGCGACGGCCACAGCCATACCAACGGCAGGCGCTGCAGCCGCTACCGCTACGGCGCCCGCTACGGCGACCGCAGCGCCTTCCCCGACTGAAGCACCGCCGCTGACGGTATCAATCTCATTGCTATCCAACGTTCTCATGACTGGAGTTGACCCGGTTTCGTGGACACCTCACCGTTGTAGCAGGAGGAGTTCACGATGGCAGACAAGACGGTCCGGTATACGCCGGAGTTCAGGCGGCAGATGGTGGCGTTGGCCCGGTCAGGGCGGACTGCGGCATCGCTGTCGAGGGA